>JAPOYT010000191.1 GCA_026706445.1 Chloroflexota bacterium | reverse complement strand
CGTCCATGGCCGAAGCGACGCCGGTGGTTGGCGATCAGGTCAATTTGCTGCTGCGTGGCGCGCCGGAACTGGGCGCGAACGGTCTGCTGCGTTTTTATCTGCTGCATGTGCTGGCGCTGCCGGCGCTGCTCTTCGTTTTCTTCGGCGTGCATTATTACAAGGTGGTTATTCACGGGCACAGTCTGCCGCCGCAGAAGGAGAATATCGGCGAGGACACAGCCAAGCGCGTGCCGCTGGACAAGCGCGTTTATTTCATCCCCGACATGCTGACCTACGAAATGATGTGGCTGGGGGCGACGACCTTCATCATTACGGTGCTCTGCATCTGGTTCTATCACGCGCCGCTGGAGAATCACGCTAATCCGGAGGTGACGCCGCTGGGCACGACCGCGCCTTGGTATTTCTTGTGGATCCAGGGCGCGCTGAAGCTGGGCGACAAGTTCGTCTGGGGCGTGGCTTTCCCGACGGTGGCGCTGGGCGGCTTGGCGCTGCTGCCTTATCTCGATGTGACGCCGAGCCGGCGTTACGCGCATCGGCGCTTCATGCTCACGATTGCGCTGCTGCTGATTTCGCTGACGACGATTTTGAGTTATATGGGGCTGGCGAAGTTCGCGGTGCAGACATCGGCCGAGACCGAGATTGTGCATGAGTTGACCTTTGAGCCGGCGCACAGCAAGGTTGGCATTGGGCGAACGATACCTTACGATCAGATGATCGTGGGCGCGTATACGACGGCGCAGCTGCATGGGCGCGATGCCATGTCGGCGGCCGACAGCATCGCCGAGGTCAATGCCGAGGTCTTCGCCAACGGTCAATTCGACCAGCTGATTCAGGAGCTGAAGGATCAGCATGTCGGCGCCAATCAGCTTCCGCTGCGCTTCCGCACGATTCCGGCTGATGAGGCGCCCAAGCTGATGCGGGTGATGGAAGAATTCCACCATCATCTTGCGGCGGTCGAGGCGAAGGAACTGCCGGGGGTATGGGGCGCGCTGGTGATCACGGATAATCAGGCGGGCTTGAAGCGGCTGGACTGGATTGTGAGCTGGGACAGCGTTTTGATCGAAGGCGGTCAGGTGCAACTGGACGAGGCTGGCAATCCCGTTTTGGTCTACTCCGATCAGCTGGATGCCGAGGGCAATCCCATTCCGGTCCGGCGCATCTATAGTGATCACCTATTCATTCACGAGGCGTCGGCCTATTTCGATTAGGCGCGCGACTGAGCGAATCAGACACGGGAATCGAGCATGAATCTTCTATTCATCAGATCGATTGAAGGACGCATTCTAATGGGCATTACGATGTTCGTTGGGATGATGATCCTGGTTGGATGGGTGGCGATCAACGAAGAAGCGCGGATGCAGGCCTTCGTGCAGCAGCATACGGGCCGGTCGATCGAGCGCGGCGCCGAGCTGTACGCTTTGAATTGTTCCGAGTGTCATGGGGAAGAGGGTTATGGCGCCGGTGATCGCGCGCCGGGTTTGAACAATCCACATTTCTTTGGCTATGACCCAGTTGGCTTGCAAACTGCCGCGATCATCAACGCGAATCGGGCGCTGGTGCGCTTGAACAAGAACATCAACAACTTGCTGACTGAGTTGACGGATGCGGAAAATCCGCCGTCGGAGGAGCGCCAGAACGAGATTCTGGCGGCGCTGGATGAGCTGGAAGCCCAGATAGAGGAGCAGAACGCGATAATAGAATCGGCGGTCGCCGATCGAATCGCTGTCCTGGAATCGCTGGATACGGCGGTGGAGAACGGGCTTTTCCCGCTTTGGGATACCGTGGTTGACATCGAAACCACCAGCCAAAACGAAGTAGAAGTCTTTTTCTACAATAATGGCACGCGCCTGGCGCAAGTTGGATGGGGCGGCGATTTGCGTGGATACATTATCACCACGCTGATTCATGGTCGGCCGGGCAGCGGCAACGTCTGGCCCAACAGTGAGGGTATGGCCGCCTGGTCACAGACGGCGGGCGGGCGCTTTCGACACGACGAGATTGAGGATTTGGCGGCTTATATCCTCAATTGGGACAAAGGCGCAGACTGGGCGTTTGAAGACTATATTGCGGTGGCGCAGTATGGCAAGCCGCTGGCGGATGGCTCTTTGCCGAGCGAGCCGCCGCCACCGCCGGCCGGTGATAACGTGATGGGCATTCTGGCGCGCTGGGAAGCGAATGAAGTTGTGGGCAGCGAGGTAAGCGGCGCGGAATTATACGATGCGGAATTCGGCTGTACCGATTGTCACCGCGGCGGCGCTTCGGCGCCCGATACGATCGGCGCCTTGTCGCGGATTCAGAATGAGCGGCTGACGGCGCCGGGCTTTGAGGGATACACGGTAGAACAATACATTGTCGAAAGCATCACACGGCCCGGCGATTATGTGGTGGAGGGCTACAGTTCGGGCTTGATGCCGGTGAACTTTGGCGTACGCATGACCGATCAGCAGCTGGCGGATATCGTCGCCTTCCTAATGACGCAGTAGTGAGCGCGCTAGAACTGAACGCAGAAGACGGGCGACCTGACAGGGCGCGTCGACGCCGTCCGCTCCTGTTTACGTTGCGAACGGCAAACCCCCACCCCCGAAGGTCCATGTCTACGTGACCCGGCCCTCTCCCGCCATCTCTATGGCGGGCATCCCATAAAGAGGGAGAGGGAGCTAGGCACGGCGCGATGCAAGGTATTTTGCGTGAGCGGCGGATTCTCCGCGCGTGTGTCTACAGATTCGTCACGATTGAAGAATCGAGATATGACCAAGGCGCAACAAAATATAACCCCGGCACAGAGGGTTTTTACATGTCTCTGGAGAATCCAGTTATGAGGGCGCTATTCATTTCGCTGCTTCTTTTCTGGTCGCTGCTGTCGCCGGCTCGGGCGCAGGATGATGCCAGCGATGGCTGCAGTCCCGACGAGTTGACACGGCAGCAGGAGACCTTTGCGCTGTATCTAAGGCTCGATTTCGCGGGCGATGCAGAGTTGGCGCTGGCCAATTTGTTTCGCCTGGGCGCGCTTTATCAATCGATGGCGCTGGACTGCGGCTACGCGCCGAATGAGGCCGAGGTCAACGTGATGCTGGAGCGCGCGCTGATGTTCGCCTCGCTCGATGATTTGATCGTGGCGCAATCTGTCGGCGTAGATGTGGACGAGATTCTGATTGAGCTGGACGAAGTATATGGCGATCCGCTGACCGGGCAGCTGCTCTATAATGGCTTGGAGCCGGCGCTGGGCGGTACGCCGCTAGGATGCGCCGGCTGCCACGAGAATGAGGCGATCGCGCCCTTGACGGCCGGCGCCTGGACGCGGATTGAGGACATTCGGCTGCGGCTGCCGCAATTCGCCGGATATACGCATCAGCAGTTTCTGGTGGAGAGCATCGTGCGCCCCGCGGACTATATCACGCCAGATTACGCAGCAGTGATGCCGGAGATGTATGGCAGCCAGTTGACGATCCAGCAATTGGCCGATGTAGTCGCGTTTCTGGATAGTCAGGATCAGTTGCTGGAGGGTGAATGATGGCAGCGCGGAACTGCCTCAACGACAAAAGCGTAGTGCGTAGAGTTAGATCGCGTTGAAGCGCTAATCCTCTTGCTGCTCATCGCCTTTGGCGCTGGAGCGGTCAATTCGAATAACGACTTCCGATAGAATGCCCCGCGGCACAATCCTTGCGATTTCCTCCGGATCGGTGATTATCCGGCCAGTGGGCCTCATGTGGGGCTGATTGGCGCGGGCGGTCTTGTGGAAATTCACTAGTTCCTTAAGCTGTTTGGCGGTCAGTCTGTCATTCATGGTTCGCTCCACTTCCGATATCAGTTATGTTCAAAGCGAATTGGCCGTTCTCTCTGGAAGCGCGGCTGCCCGTCCAGCGTACGATGAACGTATAGGGTCCGGGCACAGTATACCATAAAGAATGCCAGGACAGATCAAGCAGTAATGGAACAGTCGAAAACACGCGGGGAACGATTACATTATCGAAGCTATTCAACGCCGGTACGTTATTGTAAAGCGTGAGCCCGAGGGGATCCCGGATCTCTACGTTTGGCATAAGGGGGCGGCCAACATCGACTTCATCAAGCAACCAGTTTGACAGAATCAGCCAAGCTGGATCAAGATTGACTTCCATAGGACGACCGTCAAGATTCAGAGACGCTGGCAAAACAAAGTCGGTCAAAGGCAAGTCAAGCCATTCAGGTTCGCCCGCGTCATGCGTTACCGTGTGTTCAGTGGTGACCGTTGTCCAAAGGTGTCGCATGGATTGCCTCGCGCGCTAGAATGGAACGAAAAGCCTATCACCTGCGCCGAACTGAGTCAAGCAACCGTCGCCGCGCCGCGCTACGCTCTGTCATGGCAAACGACGCTGTGATAAAATTCGCAGATGTAGACGCAGCGTCGGTTTGAATTTCGAGTGGGTTCGGGAATTGAAGTTGCGATGGCAGTGAGCCGAGCGGACAATTTGATGACCAGGCTGCTGCTTGTACGCGCGGGGGCGGAATCGGGACCTGCGCCTGACGGGGCGGCGGCATCGCGCGGCGCGGAGAACGCGCTGACGGCGTCGCTGCTATTTTCCGGCGCGCGTTGCATTTTGCAGTATGCGCTGCTACCTTTCTTGCTGCCGATCGTCGGCATTGCAGCCGATGCCACGATTCCGATTTTGCTGTTGATCAACGTAGTGGCGATGGCGTCGATTTTCTTCAGTCTGCGGCGGTTTTGGACGATTGGCTACGCGCATCGCTGGCGCTATCTGGTGGTGGCGGCGGCGGCGCTGACGCTGTTGGCGGCCTTTACGATGTACGACATTGTCAAGCTGGGGGCGGGGTAGGCGACTAACTGCTTTCGGGCGACACAAGTGTCGTCCCTACAGGTCGCCATTTATTTGAATACTCGCGACGAACTTGGCGCGATTGAGAATACTGGGGACACAGAGATTGGCGAATCTGGAGAGACTGATGAGAAAATTCGCGAGCGCAGGCGGCCTGAATCGAGTCCAGATATCATTTGCCCTGCTCATTGGTCAAGCGAGCCTGGCGCTGGCGCAGGACGGCGACGCTTCGTCTTCGCCCGAGGGCATGTCGATGCTGGTGCTGTTTCTAGGCATTGCTGGCATCATCGGCGTCTTCGTCATCCGCTGGAGCCAATCGACCGGCGATGACGACGAGGGCGCCTAGACGGGGGCGCAGCGCAGAGGCTCATGACCGACGTCAGCTGGGGCAAGCCGAAGCCAGGGCAGAAGCGGAAGAGGTCTGAGCGGCTAAAGTTCATCGCCGCTGGCCTGATGATTCTGGTCGCCGTCCTGTACCTATTGATTTCGGGGACCTTGCAGGGCGCGCGTTATTTCATCACGGTGAGCGAGGTGCTGGAAGACGAGACTTATCTTGGACGCACAGTGCGGATCTCGGGCGCGGTCGATGGCGAGAGTATCGAATACGACAGCGAGAAGGCGATCATCCGCTTCGAAATCGTGAATATCCCGAGCAAATATGACGACCTGGCGGCGGCGCTGCGCGAGGCGCTGCTTGACAGTCATGCGCCGCGCTTGCGCATCGTGGTTGAGGACGCAGCCATCCCGGACCTGCTGCAGCATGAAGCGCAAGCGATCCTGACTGGCGCGTTGAGTCGGGACGGGCATTTCCAGGCGACGGAATTGCTGCTCAAATGCCCGAGCCGCTTTGAAGAGAGCACCGCGCCCGAAGGCTTGAGTCGCATACCGGAACATCAGTAGGCGCGGTGATTATCCGGCGTATCGCAATATATCCGGCATTTCACAGCTTTTCACCACCGAGGAAAAGAGGAAACACAGAGAATACAGAGGACTCGAAAATTATCGTCTGCGCTTTGTAGCAAATCATAACCGCGCAAACGAACACTCCCACAAGCGCGTAAAATTCTGATTGCTTTAGGATTTTGCATAGCAAACCGTAAAGTCTCCAATCTATGTGTACGCTGTGTACTCGGTGATAAAAGAAACGGTACAGACGGCGCTGAAGGGAGAACTTCTGAATGTCCACCATAAGCAGCATGAGCCATGTCCGCTGAGATCGGACTGGCTTCGCTTACGCTGGCTTTTGCGCTGGCGGTTTATGCGGGGCTTGCATCTCTGTATGGAGCGCGAAAAGGCGCGGAACGACTCGCGCTCAGCGGGCGTAACGCGGCGCTGCTGACCTTTCCGGCGGCGCTGCTGGCGACGGGCGCCTTGGTCTTCGCCCTGATGACCGAGCAGTATCAACTCACCTATGTATACAGCGTGACCGATCCGCAGACGCCGGCGCTGTATCGCTTCACGGCGCTATGGGGCTCGCAGAAGGGCTCGCTGCTTTTGTGGTCTTTGCTGATGAGCGGCTTCACCTTTGCGGCGATCGGGCTCAACTGGCGGAGCGAGCGGCGGCTGATGCCTTACGCGATCGCCTATATGATGGCGACGCTGGCATTTTTCTTCGGCTTGTCACTTATTGTGGAGAATCCCTTTGAGCGCTGGTGGATTCTGCCGCGCGCGCCAGCGGCGGAACAAGTGGTATCGACGGCGCTGATTCCGCCAGAGGCGATTGCGCCGGCCGAGGCGAATCTGCGGGCGGGGGCCGAGGGGCTGAATCCGCTGCTGCGGCATTTCGGCATGGTGATACATCCGCCGATGCTGTATTTGGGCTTCGTCGGCTTCACGATTCCTTTCGCCTTTGCCATGGCGGCGCTGGCTTCGGGCGATTTGTCGACCGGCTGGATCAAGGCGACGCGGCGCTGGTCGCTGATCGCCTGGATATGCTTGAGCATCGGGCTGATATTGGGTGGGCGCTGGGCATACGATGTGCTGGGCTGGGGCGGATATTGGGGCTGGGACCCGGTGGAGAACGCGGCATTCCTGCCCTGGCTGGTTGGCACGGCTTTCATCCACAGCGTGATGATTCAGGAAAAGCGCGGCATGCTGAAGCGCTGGAATATGGTGCTGGTGATCGCGGCTTTTTCGGCGGTGATGTTCGGTACCTTCGCCACGCGCAGCGGCGTGATCGAAAGCGTGCACAGCTTCGCGCGCAGCGAAGTCGGCTTTCCCATGCTGGCATTTTGGGCGGCGATGACCATGGTGGCGCTGTGGACATTGCTTTGGCGCTGGCGGCGCGGCGAGCTAGGCGACGAGCGCCATTTTGCCAATCTGCTCAGCCGCGAATCACTGTTTGTGCTGAACAATGTGGTGTTCATCGCGCTATTTCTGGCGATATTCTGGGGCAGTTTCGGGCTGCCGATCACATCGGAACTGCTGCTGGGAGCGGAAGTGACGATCGGCGCCGATACTTTCGAATTCTATGTCGTGCCGCTGTTCATCGCCATGTACGTCTTGATGGGCGTGGCGCCGCTTTCGGCTTGGGGCGCGACCTCGACGCGACGCTTGGGCGCTGCGCTTAGGATGCCGCTCGCCTTAACCGCGCTGAGCATCGCCGCGGCTGTTGTGAGCGGGACAGACCTCGCCATTGCGCTGTTTGGATACGGGGTCGTGTTATTCGCCGGGTATGTGGCGCTATTCGAGATTATTCGGGGCGCGGGGGCGAGGCGGCGATCGCTGGGCGAGAGCTGGCTGCGGGCGCTGACGGCGTTGTTCCGGCGCAATCAGCGGCGTTACGGCGGTTATATCGTGCATCTGGGCGTGACTGTGATCGGCATTGGCGTCATCGCAAGCACCGCCTTTCAGACCGAGGTACAGCATTCGGTTGCGCGCGGCGAGACGATTAGCGTGCAAGATTATACGCTGCGTTACGACGACTATCTGCGGGCGCGGGCGGTCGATGGCCGGATGATGAATATCGCGGCGGTTACGGTATTCCGCGATGGCGCCGAGATCGCGCGGCTGCGGCCGCGGATTGACGATTATCCGCAGATGCCGATGAAGATCGCCGGGGCGCATAGTACGCTGGAGAACGATTATTATGTGCTGCTGATGAGCGGCGACCGCGAGCGCGCGACCTTTCGCATTTATATCAATCCGCTGGTGAATCTGGTTTGGTGGGGCGGCCTGCTGCTGGTGCTTGGGACGGCGATTGCAGCCTATCCCAAGATCATTCCGGGACCTGTAGGGGCGACTCGGTGAGTCGCCCAAACGGCAGCGGGCATTTGGCGGCGGGCTTTTCAGCGAAACGCCCCTACACCTGCTTGATCGTTATGCTTTTCGTGCTGTTGGCGTTCAGCGCCATTGCCTGGGCGGAAGACGGGGGCGCGACGGACAATGATGTGATACGAGTGGCGGAGCGGATGTATTGTCCGGTTTGCGAGAATATCCCGCTGGACGACTGCGAGACGATTGCCTGCGTCGAGTGGAAAGAAGAGATACGGGCGCAGTTGGCGGCTGGCCGCAGCGATCAGGAAGTGATTGACAGCTTTGTGGCGCGCTTCGGCGACAATGTTGTGGGCGTGCCGCAGGATCCGCTGCTGCGCGCGCTGGCGGTGCTCGTGCCGCTGCTGGCGACGGCGCTGGCGCTGAGCCTTGGCGCATTCACCTTTCGCCGATTTGGGGCGCAGCGGAAGCTAAGGCTGGAACCTGAGCCCGCGCCCGTCGGCGAGACGAGCGATGAGGCTTATCGTCAGCGGCTGGAAGCGGATCTGCGGGGACGCCGCTGAGCGGGAATCGATGGTGAATGGCAATGACCAGTTGGAGTTTTTGAGCGAGGGCAAGCCGCTGCCAGTTCGGCGCGGATTCAGCCTGGGCTCGTTGGCGCTGATGGCGGGCGTCTTGGCGCTGGCGGTAGTCTTTGGCACGCAGCTGTCGCGGCGGAACGCGACGCGTCCCACGAGCGGTCCCGCGCCCGATTTCGCGCTGACGCTGTTTGACGATAGCGAAGTCAAGCTTAGCGATTATCGCGGTCAGGTGGTCTTGATCAATTTTTGGGCGAGTTGGTGCCCGCCCTGCCGCGATGAAGCCCAGGATTTGCAGGCGCTCTATGAAGAGTATCGACCGGCGGGCATGACCGTGATCGGCATCAATATGTTGGAGAGCTCGCGGCGGAAGGCGCTCGATTTCATCAATGAGTTCGGCATTGCCTATCCCAATGGCGAAGACATCGGCGAGAAGCTGACCAATTTGTATCGAGTAGAGGCGCCGCCGGAGAGTTTTCTGATTGACCGGCGCGGCAAGGTACGACGGTTCTATATCGGCGCCATTCGTTATGATGATCTGAGCGGCAGCATTGAAACGCTGCTGAAGGAAGAGCCATGAGCATAGCGGGACTGCTGATTGCGCTGGCATTGAGTTTGGCCGCGTTGGCGATTGTGGCGCGTCCCTTGCTGCGTCCGGCGCGGCGCGAACGGGCGGCAGCCGAGAATCTGCGCTTGCAGCGCGACCGGCTGACGGCGTATTACGAGCGCGCGCTGACCAATATCCGCGACCTGGATGAAGACTTCGCCACCGGCAAGATCAACCAAGCCGATTATGAGGACGAGCGCGAGGCTTGGGTGGCGCGCGGAATTCAACTGCTGCGCGCGCAGGATCAGCTTGAGCGCGAAGGCAGTTTGAGCGCCGACGGGCACGATGCGGCGAGGATTGACCGGGCGATTGAAGAAGCGGTCGCCGCCTATCGTGAAGAATTGCAGAGCGCGCAGCCAAAGCCGGCTGAGGGAGATGCAAGTTAGCTATGCCTGCTCGCGGATTCGCCCTCCTGCTGATGGCTATGACGCTGGCGGCCTGCGGCGGCTTGGGCGGGGAGCCGGAAATCTTGGCTACCATGCCGCCGACCGAGAGCGTCCAGCGCGCGACACTTGCAGAGCCTGACTGGAAGCCCGATATCGAAAACGGCGCGGGCATCTTCGCCGAGCGCTGCGTTGAATGCCATGGCGTCGCCGGCGATGGGCGGGGCGAGCTGGCGCTGGCTGGAAGCATTGAGCCGCCGCTGGATATGACGGAGCGGGCGCAGGTGGCGCAGAAGTCGCCGCTTGCTTGGTTCGAGATCATTTCCAAGGGCAACATCGCCAACTTGATGCCGCCCTGGGAAAATGCCCTCAGCGAAGAGGAGCGCTGGGATCTTGCGCTTTACAGTTATACGCTGGCTTATGACGAAGAGCTGCTGGCGCTGGGCGGGCGGATCTGGCGGGAACAATGCGGCGACTGCGCGCTGCCGCCATTGATTCCGCCGGTTTTTAGCGATGTCGAATATGGCGCGAAATTGAATCGCGAGCGCTTCGGCGATGCGCTTACCGATGCTGAAGCCGGGGCGGCGGTCGCCTATGCGCGGATGGCTTCGCTGGCGCCCCGCGACGGGCCAAATGCGCTTCCGGCGATTGACGATGTCGGTCAGATTCGCGGCGCACTTGTGCAGGGAACGGCGGGAAGCGTCTTGCCAGCCGATATCCTTGTGCAGCTGCGATATGGAAACGCGGATCTCGGTTTCCGGGTCGCTGAGGCGATCACCGATGGCGATGGCGAATTTCGCTTCGATGATATTCCCATTTCGCCAGATTATGATTACGCGGTCGGCGCGATGTATAAAGGACGGCTCTTCAGCCAGCGCATCTCGGCGGCAGATTTGAGCGCGGCGAACCATGAGACCACAATTACCGTATTCGATGAGACGAACGATCCGCTCGCGATCAGCGTCGCGCGCATTAATATGTCCATTGAGCCGGTGACGCTGGAGGACCGGGGCGCCGGGCTGTATATCTCGCAGATGCTGACTTATCGCAATGAAACCGATCGTGTGTATACGAGCGGGCGCGGATTTGATGATGGGCGGGAAGCGGCGCTGCTGGTTCAGTTTCCTGGTGGCGCGCGCTTCTTGAGCGGGGATGCCGGCGGGCGTTATATTGTGATCGAAGGGATGGAAGGGCTGCCCGATTCCGTTATCGACACGCTGCCGGTTTTGCCGGGCGAGGTTCATCAGGTGTTTCTGGCTTACTGGCTGCCCTTGGCCGACGGCGCGCAGTTTGAGCAGTCTTTCAATAATCTGATAGATGCGGAAGTGATCGTGACGCTGCCCGACGAATTCCGGATCGAGAGCGATTGGCTGCGCCAAAGCGCCGACGCAGGCGTCGGAGCAGGTTACAAGCAGTACCTCGCGGAATTGACGATGGACATAGATGCGCAATTGCGCTTCGGCATCAGCAGCGATCCATTCGCGACCAGCAGCGATGACGATTGGGTTGTCACCAGCGAATCGCTGCCCGCCCTGCTTTTTGGCGCGCTCGCGTTGGTGGGGACTTTGCTGGGCGCCGTTGCCATATTGACGCGGCGAAAGAGCGGCGAGATTGACGCGCTGGCGAGCGAGTTGGCGCGGCTAGAGGAGGACCACGATCACGGGCGGATCAATCACGATCTGTATCATCATCGGCGGCGCGAACTGAAGGCGAAGCTGGCGCGGCTGATGGAGGCGAGCGATGAATGACGCGCGCCCGATCATCGAAGCCGAAAACTTGAGCAAGGTTTATGGCAGCCTGCCGGTTTTGCGCAGTCTCAGTTTTACGGTTTGGCGGGGCGAATTCGTCGCGCTGCTGGGCGCCAATGGAAGCGGCAAAACGACCTTGCTGCGGCTGCTGAGCGGCTTGAGCAAACCGACAACGGGCGCGATTCGCATCGGCGGATGGGAGATGCCGCGCGAGGCGATGGCGGTGCGGGCGCAAATCGGCTTGGTGGCGCATCAGCCGCTGCTCTACGAGAATCTGACGGCGCGGGAAAATCTCGACTTTTACGGAAAACTCTATGGGATAGAGCGAGATGAACGCGAGCGGCGCATCAAGGAATTGCTGATAGCGGCCGGATTACGCAAACGGAGGGACAGCCTGGTACGCAGCTTTTCGCGCGGGATGAAGCAGCGCTTGAGCATTGCGCGCGCCACCTTGCACCAGCCGGATGTGCTGCTGCTGGATGAACCCTACAGCGGGCTCGATCAAGCGGCGGCGGAACGGCTGGATGGGATGCTGGCCGCAACGATCGCCGAGGGACGCACGATCATCATGAGCACACATCAGTTGGAGCGGATTCCGCCGACGGCTGGGCGCGCGCTGGCGCTTTCGCGTGGTAGAATCAGCTTCGACGACGCGATAGGCAGCCGCAATATGAGCGAGATATACCGCTTCGCCAGCGCATGAAAACACCCTTCGTCAAATGTGTAGCCGCCATCCTCAGCAAGGACCTGCGCGCGGAAATTCGGGCGCGCGAGCTGGTCAGCGTGATGGCGCTATTCTCGCTGCTGAGCGTGCTGGTTTTCAGTTTCGCGCTGGAGCTGGACCGGGGCGCGCGCGAAGAAGCGGTCAGCGGCGTCTTGTGGGTGACGCTGATATTCGCCAGCTTGCTGGGCTTCAATCGCAGCATGGCGCAAGAGCGCGAGCAGGGCAATCTCGATTCTATGCTGCTGGCGCCGGTATCGCGGGCGGCGATATATGTCGGCAAGCTGCTCGGCAATTTCATCTTCACCTTGATCGTCGGGCTGGTGATGCTGCCATTGATGACGGTGCTTTACGGGCTGGATCTGCTTGACGGCTGGGTAATCCTCACGATGGTCGTCGGGATTTTCGGTTTCGCCTCGATCGGGACGCTGCTGGCGACGATGACGGTACAGACGCGGGCGCGGGAGGCGCTGCTGCCGATTGCGATGCTGCCGATCGTCTTGCCATTTCTGCTGACAGCGGCGCGGGCGACCAAGGGCATACTCAGCGGCGCGCCGGCGGCCGAATGGCAGGGACCGCTGGGGATGCTGGGCGCCATCTGCGTGATTTATCTGGCGCTGTGCCTGCTGCTCTACGAATATGTGCTGGAAGAGTGAAGAATCGCGCGCAGAGACGGCTAGGTTTTATTCTATATCCTACTGGCAATTGCAGGTTTTATTGGTAGGATTTTGTAGATTTATGAATATTTGGAGGCCTATATGGCAGACAAGGCGAAGTCGCTGCCGGGAGAATTGCGGATTGAGGGGCCTCCTCAGCCGCGCGCGCTGAGACTGCTGACGGTTGTCACGGTCTTGGGTTTCGCCGCTACGCTGGTATTGGGGCTGGGCTTGGCCGGCGTCGATATTCAGCAGGGAGAGATCCAGCGCATATTCTATATACACATGCCGTCGTTCTTCGGCGCCTTCACCGCCTTCGGTCTGACGGTGGCGGGGGGCTTGCTGTATCTGGCGCGGAAGAGCGAAAAATGGGACCGGATCGCGCTGGCGGGCGTTGAGGTGGGCTTGGCTTTTTCGCTGATCAATCTGCTGACCGGCGCCATCTGGGCGCGGCCGATCTGGAATACTTGGTGGACCTGGGATCCGCGCCTGACATCGGCAGCCATCATGTGCCTGACCTACGCCGCGTACCTGATGCTGCGCGCTGGCATTGAAGACGCGGGACGGCGGCGCGCATTCATGTCGGTTTATGGCATTCTGGCTTTTGTTACCGTCTTGATCACGCTTTTCATCATTCGCATTGTGCCGGAGACGATCCATCCGATGATCGTCGGCGCGAGCCCGCAAAAGGCCCAAGGCAGTTTTGAAGCGACTAGCGGCGTGGTGATTGCGCTGATTCCGAGCTTGCTGCTCTGGCTGACCTTGATGCCGATCACCATCATCTGGCATCGCGTCCGGCTCGAGGAGCGAATGGAGGCCCTGCATCGCTTGAAGATGCAAGCGCTGAGTGAGTAAATGCTGATGAAAACTGCAATCACTGTACTGGCGCTTGCCTTTGCGCTGCTTACGAATGTCGTCACTCTGGCTCAAGACGGCGAAGAGCCTCGCGCGCCCTATTTTCAGTCACGGGCATTCAATGTGCCGATCCTCGCTGGATGGGACGATCAGAGCGGGGAAAGCTTCGCGCAATTCCATCTGGCGGAGGCGCAGGCGACGATACGCACGACGACCCGGGCCGAGCGCGACCCGATTGCCGCCGCCGAAGCGGAATTGGCGATGCTCACCAGCTTGCGAGCGCCGCCACCGTCGTACAGCGGCAAGGTCAATCTGGCCGATGGCACCTGGCATGTGCTGGTGTACGACCTGGAGGAAGAGACAACGGCGTCGGTGATGGCGCGGGTGGCGGCCGATCGCGTGGCAGTCATCAGCTTCATCGAGCGCGACCCGGCGGCGCGGACTGCCGTGCTGACGCTGGCGCGTTCAGACGGGTCTCACGAGGTCGCGTCGCGGGAAATGATCTTCGCCGCCGATACGCTGGCTGCAACCGCGCCAAGCGATCTGTTGCAGGAGGAGAGCGTGACGCTGCCCAGCGGCGAATGGGCGGTTTACGCGGGCGAAGGCATGACGGTGATGGGCTTGGTCTTCGGCAATGACAGTTATGTGGCGCTGCAGCAGGGCGAGCAAGGCGATCTGGCGGCTTTGGCGGATGCCTACAATCGGACGCTGCTGGGCTTCTTCATCACGCCGGATAATCGGCATTATTTGGCGTTGGCGCTAGCAGTTGTCTTCGTCATATTGGGGGCGCTAGTGGGCAGCTTGTTCTGGCGTGAGCGTGGTCTGCGGAAAGATTTGACCGTGCTGGAGGAATTGGCGCGGGCGGAAGAGTGAGGCTGGCCCCGGACACAGTGGTCCGGGCGCCCTTACAGTTTGGCTTTGCAAAGCGTGAAACTAATACGAAAGTCAGGCGTATAGAGAGTTGATGATGCCAGTTCATTGAGGAGCGATGCGATGAGTGAAGAGATGAATCCGGCGCCGGAGGAACCGATCGGTGAAGAGGGACAGACGCCGCTGGAGCAATTCATATTTCATCAGCGCCGGGGCCTCGAAGAATTTGGCAAGGCGATGGAGTCGCTGCTGCCGCCTCAATTCAAAGAGCACACGCAGGCGGCCGGCAATGAATTCGCCACCGGCTTCCGCGTTTTGATCGACGCCGCCATCGACGAGATCAAGAAAGCCAGCGAGATGGAAGATCACGATGGGTCGGGCGAAGCCGAGCATGAGGCGCAGGCGCGCGCGAATCTGTCGGCGGACGAGGAAGATGACGAAGGCGGCGGCGCTGGCAATAAGGGCGGCAAGATCCGCGTCGAGCTGGACGATTAATTCCGCAATCATGAGGGCGGTCGCTTTGAGCCTGCGCTTTTCCATTTTGGATTACTCAATTCAGTATTAGTAGTCACAAGGATCCAAACAAGAGGATTGATATGCGCTATTCAGATCGACTTGCAGTGTACACCCAAATCGAGAAAGAGCGGGCCTCGTCGGTCCTTACGTATGTGACAAGCGACCGGATAGGAATGCAAACTGCAATCAATACTGATGTCATTGAACCGTTTGTGGATCTTCTTGATTTGATCGGTCCTGTGAAGCGGATATCTCTAATCCTTCATACAAACGGTGGTCAAACTCTGGCTGCTTGGCGTCTCATAAATCTTTTACGTATGTTCTGCGACGAATTGGAGGTATTGATTCCGTCAAAAGCGCTTAGTGCCGGAACACTGATGTCAATTGGTGCGGACAAGATAGTAATGACCAAACAGGCGGTGCTGGGACCAATAGATCCCAGTATCAACAATCCATTGAATCCGCAAGTTAACGTTGGAGGTCAAGCGAGTCAAGTGTCCGTAAGTGTCGAAAGTGTACGTGGATACTTGAATCTCACACGCGAAGAACTTGGCATTGTTGACACACAGCATCTCACCAGAATCTTGTTGGATCTAAGCGACTATATCCATCCAGTGGTTCTTGGCGATATATTTAGAAGTACAGAACAGATTCGATTTTTGGCACGGAAGCTTCTGCCACGCCAAGTCAAAGACGAAACTAGTATGAAGTCTATCGTTGATTTCTTGTGTGCGGATACTGGCAGCCACGACTATACAATTGACAGACGAGAAGCTTCTGAACTCGGATTGCAGGTGGAAAAGCCTTCCGCTGATCTATACCAGTTGCTGAAAGAGATTCATACGAGTTACAATACGGAACTACAATTGCAGAATCCGTTTAGTCCGATGGAGTTTTTTGGAGGAGGCAAAGCGCCTTCGCAAGAATACGTTATTCCTCGGGGTCTAATTGAGGGAACCACGGGGGGCAGTTATTCGTATGTATCTGAAGGCACTATGACATTAACGCAAATCCGAGAAGAGGGGAATCCCATTCCCCAGAATCTGCTAAATGACAACAGGACATTTGAAGGATGGAGAAAAACCACTTGAAACGGCATAAACCGTCGACTGGTGATAGAAGCTCTTACTATCACGAAACTTCCGCTGTCAATGACCTTGCCGCGTTCAACTCAAGCGCCGAAATTGGCAATTTGGCCGATGTTTTGAAACGCGGACCTGTCTTGTTTCCCAATATTCTTGCGCCGGATTCATTCAAGACCGTCCCGATCTCAGGGACTGAGACCAGCGACACGGTCGAACGAGACAACCGGAAATAAGTGACAACTGGAATTACCCTTACTTACGGCTACACGACGTCAGGCGACGCTTCTACGACGCCTGCTCCTCAAAGCGGATATTGAGAAACTTCTCCTCGAATTTGGCGCTCGTGATCTCGAGGTGCTGCAGTTCATCGGGCAGGACGATATTGCGGCGGTAGGGACCGACGCTGAGGGTGATTTCTTCGCGCGAGCGATAGAGATCTAGCTGCTCTTTTTGGGCGAAACCGATGGGCACGCGCAGCATCCAACTGGAATCGCCGTCGAGCTGCTCGAGTTTGTGCACGACGCCGTCAAACATACGCTCGGCCGGGTTGCGATCGCCGTAGAGTTCATCGGCGAGGCGGCGCAGCATTTCCAAGCCGCCCATTTCTTCGCCGAATAACGGCGCCTTGAGCAGCGGCAAGCTGCCGAAGGCTTCGCGCACGAAGTCGATATTTTCCGCCTGGCGCTCCTTCCAGCGCTTGAAAAAGGGATCGGTGATTTCGTCGGGGAAGATGCGGTTGACCAAGATGGCGTCGGTGGCGTAATCGTACAGATTGAGGTAGGTGTAGGTGCGCTGGGTCTCGCGGATGACCATGCGCTCGGGATTGACGACGAGGCGAATGCTGGCATGTTCGGGGTCGGTCAGCAATTCGCGAACGCCATCGAGGGTATCGAAAAGCAGCTGCACTTGATCCCAGGCGTTTTCGGCGATATCGATGCCGATATCGTTTTTCTTGGCGCGGGTGAAGAGCTTCTGCACCGGGCGGATGACGCTGTCGAGGCCGCGGGCGATGCGCATGAGGCGCTCGACCCACCAGCGCGTGACATCGGGCAGGCTGAGCAGGCGGATCGTCTCGG
>JAPOYT010000188.1 GCA_026706445.1 Chloroflexota bacterium | reverse complement strand
CGGCGGCAACCTGGGGCATCCCTGGTGGAAGCAGCACTTTGAAGGCATTGAAGTCGCGGCCGAATGGCTCGGCATCAATGTCGAGATCGTGGGTCCACCGCCGACGGATGGCATTGCTCTGGAGCAGATCAAGCTGCTTGAGGAGATTGTCGCCAAGCCGAATACCGCCGGCATCATGATGATCGGCTTTGATGTCACGCTGATTCCCGAGGTATCGAAGCAGGCGATGGCGGCCGGCATCCCCTTCATCCAGTTCAATGGCGACCTCATTGACAAGAGCGCGCGCCACGCCTTCGTCGGCACCGGTGACTACGCCTTTGGTGAATCGGCGGCGCAGTTGGTGCTGGATCGCTATCCCGATGGCGCCAAGATCGGCGTGGTCGCCTTCATCAGCGCGCAGCAGCATCGTGATCGCTTGCAAGGCTTCCAGGAAACGCTGGAAGCATCAGGCCGCGCCTACGAATTCCTCGAACCGGTCGACGACCGCGCTTCAATGGACGGCGCTTACAATGGCGCGCTGAACCTGATCGAAGCCCATCCGGATATGGATATCATTTACTCCGGTGATGCCTTCGCCGAGGGCGTCGCCAACGCGGTGAATGACATGGGTCTGATCGACAGCATCGACGTGGTCGGTGGCGACCGCGCCGATTCACTGCTGCAGGACATCAAGGACGGCAACGTCATGGGCACAATCGCCCAAGACACCTTCGCCGAGGGCTTCTTTGGCGTACTTTACATGTATGTCGCGCGCCAGGGGCTGGTCGCGCAGGAAGGCGGGCGACTCGCCTTGCCCGATACATCCATCACACAGTCCTTCACCATCACCGCCGAAACGGTCGATTTCTTCCTCGGCGTCGAACCGGACAAGCCATCATTGCCAGCCGGCACGGACGGAACCTACTATATGGTTGGCGGCAATCTGGGGCATCCCTGGTGGAAGCAGCACTTCGACGGCATTGAAGCGGCCGCCGATTGGCTGGGCATCAATGTCGAGATTGTTGGTCCGCCCCCAACCGACGGCATCGCCCTTGAGCAGATCAAGCTGCTGGAAGAGATCGTCGCCAAGCCGGATACCAAGGGCATCATGATGATCGGCTTTGATGTCACGCTGATCCCCGAAGTATCGAAACAGGCGATGGCGGCCGGCATCCCCTTCATCCAGTTCAACGGCGATCTGATCGACCGCAGCGCGCGCCACGCTTTCGTCGGCACGGGCGATTTCGCTTATGGCGAGTCAGCCGCGCAGTTGGTGCTGGATCGCTATCCTGATGGCGCCAAGATTGGCGTGGTCGCCTTCATCAGCGCCCAGCAGCATCGCGACCGCCTGCATGGTTTCCAGACGACGCTTGAGGCATCGGGCCGCGCCTACGAATTCCTTGAGCCGGTCGATGACCGCGCCTCAATGGACGGCGCGTACAATGGCGCGCTCAACTTGATCGAAGCCCACCCCGATATGGACATCATCTATTCCGGCGACGCCTTCGCCGAGGGCGTGGCCAACGCCGTCAAGGATATGGGCTTGGTGGACAACATCGACGTGGTCGGCGGCGACCGCGCCGATTCGTTGCTGCAAGCGATCAAGGACGGCGATGTCATGGGCACGATTGCGCAAGACACCTTCGCTGAAGGCTTCTTTGGCGTGGTCTATATGTATGTCGCGGCTGAAGGCATCGTGGCGCGTGAAGGCGGGCGCATCTCGCTGCCCAACACGGTGATCACGAAGTCCTTCACGGTCACAGCCGAGACAGTCGACTTCTTCCTGGAGGGCTAGCGAAGTCTGTTTACAAAATCGCCACCATAGAACAGACAACGCATGGGGCCCCGACACTTGTGAAATTGCAGCGCGTAATTGCAGAGGGTCAGCCGGTAGCTGACCCGTACAAACAAAATCTGCAATTGGCTGTAGGGGCGAGCCGGTGGCTCGCCCTCTATTGCGCGAGGTCCCCGATAGAAGGACAGAGTGCCGATGAGACTGATTGACAAAGTAGCGCTAGTCACCGGCGGCGGGCGCGGCATTGGCCGGCATATCGCCTTGCGTCTCGCCGATGAAGGCGCCGATGTCCTGGTCAACTATGCCAGCAGCGAAGCCGGCGCCGAAGACATCGCAGCGCAGATCCGCGACAAGGGACGCCGGTCGATTGCGGCGCGAGCGAATATCGCCGAGCGTAAAGATGTCGATGCCATGTTTGAGCGCCTGCTGGCTGAATTCGGCCGCATCGATATCCTGGTGAACAACTCGGCGATTGACCCGGTCATTCCGTTTCTCGACATGACCGACGAGCAATGGGATCGGGTCATCAATATCAATCTCAAGGGCGCTTATATGTGTTCCCAGGCCGCCGCCAAGCAAATGGTCAAGCAGGGCGGCGGCGGCAATATCATCATCATCGGGTCAATGCACAGCATGGCGACCTTCCCCGGCATGTTGGCTTATGCCAGCACAAAAGGCGGGCTCAACGCCATGACGCGCGCGATGGCGCTGGATCTGTCGCCCCACCGAATCCGCGTCAACTGCGTGATCCCCGGCTCAATCCACGTCGAGAAAGCCTACGAGGTCATCCCAAATTACGATCCGCGCATGATCGATGATCAAATCGCCCTGGGCCGCATCGGCTACGGTCCCGATATCGCGGCCGCCGTCGTATTCATGGCTTCGGACGACGCCGACTACATCACCGGCACGACGCTGAATGTCGATGGCGGCGTGATGGCGCGCATGGCGCTCTGGTTCGACGACCTGGAGACGGTCGAGCGGAAGTACGATGAGTAGCGGCGCGGACCCAACCGAGAAGTACATGCGAAAGCTGATCGGAGATCTTCAGCAAAAGTGGACGCGCCACCGGCTCGCCCGTACAAACTGCATATTACTTTAGAAATTGCATTGGGACGGCAGTCATTCTCATTACTTTCGTGTGACAACGAGGTTCAGTACGAAGAAAGACCTGAGTGATGAATGAAGTCGAACATGTCCTGTCTCTGGGCAATATATTGGGAGAGGGTCCCTTGTGGCATTCGGAGGAAGCGGCGCTTTACTGGGTGGATATCGAGTCGGGGCAAATCTTTCGCTACGATGCGCGCAAGAACCAGCATGAAACAGTGCAAATGGATATCGCAGTGAGCGCCTTGGCTCTTCGAGAAGCGGGCGGCTTGATCCTGGCGACGGCCAAAGGCTACGCCTACTGGGACATGCAAGACCGCCAGTTGGAATTCATCGCCGACCCGGAAGCGGACAAGCCAGAGTCGCGCTTCAACGACGGCAAGGTGGATCGCCGCGGGCGGTTTTGGGCCGGCACTATGACCGTCGAAGGCGCTACCAGCGCGCTCTATCGCCTTGATGCCGACGCTTCCCTGCGAAAAATGGAAAGCGGCATCACAATCGCCAACGGACTGGGCTGGAGCCCGGACGACAAGATCATGTATTTCACCGATACCATGATCCACACGATTTACGCCTACGACTTCGATCTGGAATGCGGAAGTATTGCTAACCGTCGGGTATTCGTCCATGATCCGGAGCTGCCCGGCCTGCCGGATGGATTGTGCGTCGACAGCGAAGGCTACGTATGGAGCGCGCGCATTCTCGATTGGCGCATCGTCCGCTTCGACCCGGATGGGGTAATCGAACGTGAGATTCGCTTGCCGGTGAAGAACCCGACCAGCTGCGCCTTTGGCGGCGAGAATCTTGACGAGCTTTATGTAACGACGGCCGCTATCGGCTTGACCGACGAAGAAGCCCGAGGGCAACCTTTGGCGGGCGATCTGTTCCGCATCCGCACTGGCGTCAAAGGACAGGTCGAGCCTTATTTCGCCGGCTAGCCATGCAGCGAGTTGAGCAGGTTTCTTATAAGCATTTTGGCTGCTCTTATCGCCTCCGCAACGATCTGATTGATCGGCTTGTCACCGGCGAGTTCGGACCACGGGTTATCCGCTTTGGTCAACCGCTGAACAATCTTACCGATGCTCTCGTCAGATTTTTTGTCACATGACAAGCATCACTCGATCACGACAACAGCGTGCAAGTCCAATTCGGGCAAGACTGCGCGCAGCCGTCCGCTGGCATAGCGATATTCCAGAGGCGTATGCGGCGCGCAGTATACGCGCTTTAAGCCATCGAGTTCGATTCGCGTTAGATCGACTTCAATCGTAATATCGCGCAGGGTTATGCCATTGTCATGAAACGAGGGCTGATCGACGCTGCCGCGATAGCGATTGATCAGATGGACGACGATACGTCCCTTCTGCCGGTTCAGCACCACTTCGACGCCGGCGGGCGCATTGGTCGAAAGCAAGGGCTGCTCAATCAGATTAGCCGCCAGCGCGCCCATCAGCCGTTTGACCCAGACATTGGGCATGCCCTTCGTCCGCAGGGGCGCGGCGATATAGGTACAAGAGCCTTCGCCGAATTGATTGCGAACGATGCCGGGCAAACGCTTGGATTCGTCGGGCGCGGCATCGCCCCAAAGCACCGTCGTGGCTTCGGTTCGCCGGGACTCGGGTAGAACAAAATGGTGAAGGACCTGCGCGCTGGTCGCCCCGACCTGCAGCGCGACTTCGTCTATCAAGATCGGCAGCCCCGTCACATCGGCAGCCAGCTTGTCCGCCCCCAGCTGGAGATAGACAAAGTCGCTTCCGGCTTCGCGCTGATATTCGACGCCAAATACATCAGCCAAGCCGAAATCGGCGCGGCGCCGCCCATTTTCGTCCCAGAGCGAGCTGCATCCAGAAGCAAGCAGCGCCCCGCCGCCACGAACATAGTCGCGCAGCGTATTCAATTCAGCGTCGCTGAGCGCCGCCTGATCAGGCAAGATTATCAGTTGGTAGGCGGAAAGATCGCTATCGAGTTGGATGATGTCGTATTGCAGGTGGCGGTCGATCATGGCATCGTGAAAGGCTTCGGCGCCATCCAGCGCGGCGCCCCAGAGTTTGGATGCCGTCCGCGGTTTGGGCGCCATCACCAAGCCAGTGTCGCTTACGCCGATTGGTTCAGTCAGCCATGGTTCGATTTCACGAGTTGGACGGAATACTTCAGCCAGACCGGCCAATTGGGCGGGATCGCTGGCGCCATCCGCGAAAGGCGCTTGGCCGAAAACCATGCTGCCGCCATGCGCCAGCGCGATCGCGTTCTCGACACCCAAGAAAGCAGTCGGTTTCTGATCAAAGCCATTCCAGCCGCCGCCCAGCTCCTGACGCGGCAAGGCGCCGGCCGTCAGGATTTCGAAGGGCTTGCCGCGCGTCTTCGCCCAGCGCGCGTTGAAACTCTGACGTACATATTCTGGCGCATGCCCTTCAATGGAGATGAGATCGGCCGAATCGATTGGATCGCCCGGGGCGCCGGCGGCGTTGTAGGTGATGACGGCATCGGGCAGGTAGGCTCGAATGACGGCATAGGCTCGATTCAGGAAGTCATCGACTTTTCCGGTCATGAATTCGAAGATTCGGTCGGCTTCTTCCGCGGTCGGATTTACCGGCAGCGGCTCGCCCATGGCCGCTTCGTAAGCCTTTTGCGCGTAGAGAGAATAATCGGGGATCGGATGGGGCGCGATCATCCAGAGATCTTGTTGCGCATCGCGGGCGAGCGGGATGATATCGAGCCAGAAGCCATCGACCTCGTAATTCGCCGCCAGTTCGTCGAGCTGCCGCAGCGCGAAGTCGGTGTAGGGCGAGCATATCGACGCCATATAGAAGGGGCGCAGTTTGTAGGGGTCGCCCAGGTGGTTGACCATGCGCCATTCGGGATGAATTCCCAGCGCGTAGTTATCGAAGCAAACGCTGAAATAAGCGATGAGCCGGATGTCGCGCTTTTTTAGCTCCGGCAGCAGCTCGCCCAGGATATTGCGCGGATGCGGCAAGCCGAGCGAACAGGGATAATAGCAGGTCCCGTGATGATCCTTGCAGTAAAGTTCGAGGCAGTCGATGGCGGCCGCTTCCAGACTATCGGCATACTGGACCGGGTCAAAGCGCGCGCCTTGATCTTGCGCCCATTGGGGCGAAACGTATAGCTTGTGCAGCTTGCGGAAGGTCTGGCCGAACCACTTGCTCATGAGAAATTTGTCTCCCTTTTAGCGTGCCATCAGCGCAGGGCGCCGGCGGTCATGCCTTTGCGGATTTGCTGTTGGAATAAGAAGTAGAAGACGAATAGCGGCAGCGCCGTCAGGCTCATGATGGCGAACTGCTGACCGAGCACGCTCTCGGACGTCATAGATGCGGGGCGATAGCCGGCGACTGCCAGCGGCAAGGTGCGTACACCCTGCTGATCCAGCAGCACTAGAGCGAACAAGAGTTCGCTCCAGATCCAACTGATATTGATGATGGCCATGCTGGCGATGGCGCCGCGGGAAACCGGCGCGACCACGCGGATGAAGGCGCCAAAGCGCGAACAGCCATCGAGCAGCGCCGATTCTTCCAATTCGCGCGGGAAGCTCAAGAAGTAAGCGCGCATCAAGATTATGGTAAAGGGCAAGCCCAGGGTCGCGTAGACCAGCATCATGCCAAAGTGGCTGTTGCGCAAGCCGAGATCGCCCATGAAGAAATACATCGGAATGATCAAGACATGCACGGGTACCGCCAGCGTGAGCAGAAAGCCCTGCTGCGTCGCCGCGTTGCCGGGGAAACGCCCGCGCGCCAGCGAATAACCAGCCAGCCCGGCGACGAACAGCAGGATCACCAGACTGCCAAAGGTGATAATAAAACTGTTTATAAAAAAGGCCGAAAAGGGTTGAGCGACGCGATCGCCCTGCCAGACGATGGCGTAGTTTTCGAATCGCAAGGGATCGGGCAAGCCGAAGGGCGCATTCAGGATCTGCTTGTCGGTTTTGACAGATGTGAGGAACATGAAAAGGATCGGATAAACCTGCACGATCGCCCAGACGACCAGGGTGATGGTCACGGTTGCGCCCGGGATGCGCTTGAGGAGCGGGTGGATTGCGCTGTGCTTTAGATGCATCAGAATTCGACCGACTCAACGCGCATCAATCGCTGATACACATAAGTCACGGTGAAGATCACGGCGAACATCACCACGGCGACAGCTGACGCGTAGCCGTATTCCTGCTTGCGGAAAGCCTCCTTATAAAGAAAGGTGCCCAGCACCGATGTGCTCTCGGCCGGTCCGCCAAGCGTCATCACCCATACCAGATCGAAGACTTTCAGCGAGAAGATGAATTGCAGCACGCCGATCGAGATGAGCACCGGACGGATCAGCGGCAGGGTGAGATACCAGATGCGCTGAACTTCGCTGATGCCATCCAGCGACGCCGCTTCGTGCAAGTCTTCCGGGATATTCTCGATCCCGGCCAGCAGTATGATCATCGGGAAGCCGGAGAATTGCCAGACGGCCACCGCGATGACCGAGCCCAGCGCCGTCTCGCGGCTGGAGATCCAGGTACCCTCCAGATGCGCCAAACCGACGCTGCGCAGCATGACGTTTAGCATGCCGAAGTTCTGCTCGTACATCCGCACCCAGAGCGCAGCCGTCACCGCCATCGGCAGCATCACCGGCAGGTAAAAGATGAATCGATACAGGGCGGCGCCCCGAACACGGCGCGAAATCGCCATCGCCAGCAGCAGCCCGATGCCGACGGTGCCGAGCGTGGAGAAGACTGCGAATATCAGCGTATGGCGAAGCGCGCCCCAAAAGAAGCGGTCATCGAAGAGGTCTTCGAAGTTTTCAAGCGCCACATATTCGCGCGGTCGCAGCCCGTTCCACTCGTAGAAAGCCAGCTCCAAAGACTGGATAAGTGGATAAGCCATAAACATCAGGAGCATGATGACGGCCGGCGCGAGGAAGAGGTACCAGATCAGATTGCGGCGGAAGGTCATGTGGCGATAATCACCCAATGTTCAACAGCGAATTGTAGGGGCGAGCCGGCGGCTCGCCCGTACGCACGATTCAGGATAAATTGTTGGAGACGCCCTAATGAAGCGTTGCTAAAAACGGCGAAACCTAGCCTTCGCGCGCTTCTTCGGTCGCTTCTTGCACCATCTCGGCCGCTTCTTCCGGCGTGATCACACCGTTCAGCAGCAGATCGCAGGCTTGTTTCAGCGCCGAAAGCACATCGGGCGGCACATTCGCTTCATAGAGCGACGGCGCGCCCATAGAACCGACATCGGCAACCTGCTGCGCCGATTCCGGTGTCAGGATTTCGGCGACCGCTTCTTCGGGAATATCGGAGCGTCCCGGCGTGATGCGTGATGCTCGCGCGTAAGTTTCGACGCCGGCCGCCGAACCGAGGTAGCTGACGACTTTTAGCGCCGCTTCCTGATTGCCGCGGTTGAATACGATGAAGCAGTTGGGGATCCAGCTGCCGACCGGTCCGTAAGGCTCGATCATATCGTCATCGTACCAGGGATAATAGAAATAACCCCAGTCGAAATCGACCTCATTGCCCAAGCTGCCGGAAGCCCAGGAACCCATCTGCCACATCGCGGCGCTGCCGCCAGTGAACAGCCCTTGTCCCTGACCGTATTCGGTGTGCCCGGCGAAGCCATCCGCCAGCAGACCGCGGTCGACCATTTCCTTCATCGTCTCGAAGATGCGCAGGCCGTGCGGGTCGGTCCACTTATACTCGTTCGCCCAGTCCGGCGAGCCGGGATTGGCATTGAGCATGAAGGCGCGGTATTCGTCTTCAGTCCAGGAACGCATCATCAACGCGTCCGGCAAGTGGTTGACCAAGCCCCAATCGTAGAGGTTGACCATCGGCTGATAGCCGCCGGCGCGAACCTTGTCCGCGACCTCGTAGAGTTCTTCCCAGCTTGTCGGCACTTCGGCGCCCACCTCGGCGAAGATGTCCTTGTTGTAGTAGATATAGGGCGTCCAGACCACATCGATATTGACACCATAGATGCTGCCGTTGGGCTCGGTGTAAAAGTCGAGCGTGCCCTGCGGGAAGGCATCGTACCAACCTTCAGCCTCGTAGAGATCGTCCAGCGGAACCAGCAGGTCGGCTTCGATCATGTCCTTGTACTGGAAGGAGCGCGAGCACCACCACCACGACAGATCCGGCCCATTGGCGTCGGCGAACATGGTCGTGGGCGCCGTCGCCTGCCAGTTGACTTCGTCAGCCTGGATTTCCAGTTCGACCTGGATGTCCGGGTTGTTCTCGTTCCAGACCGAGATGGCCGCCTGCAAGCCTTCCGCTACCGGTCCGGCGAGGCCGGTCATGCGCAGGGTCATGGCGTCTTGGGCGGAGACAGCGGCGCCGCCAAGCACCGCCAGCGCCAGCGTTGCGAGCAGCAAAAAGACGAATTTGGAACATTGCAATTTCATTTCTTCTCTCCTTGGAAAAACATCCGTTGATCAATGGCAAGCTTATGTGAGCCGCTTGGCTCAGGGTTACAGCCAGTTTCTGGTTCCACCTCCTCTTCCCGCTGCAGCATACCGTTCGCGCAATCAATAACCCAATGTTACCCCGCCATCGACCTCAATGGCGACTCCGGTGACGTACGAAGCCAAGTCGGAAGCCAGGAACAAAGCCGCATTGCCGATTTCATCATCCGCTGCGATTCGGCCCAGCGGATGGATCGAATCGACATAGGCGCGCGCTTCGGCTTCATCGGGCTGCAAGGCGAACCATTGGTTCACCAGCGGCGTCTCGACCCAGCCGGGGCAAATGCAATTGACGCGAATGCCATAGGGCGCCAGATCCAGCGCCAGGTTCTTGGTCAGCGCGATGATGCCGCCTTTGGAGGCGGAGTAGGCGCCCGATTTGCCCTGCCCTACCAAACCGACCATCGAGCCCATATTGACGATGACGCCGCGCGTTTCTTTGAGATGCGGCAGCGCCGCCTTGCTGACCAGGAAGACGCTCTTCAAGTTGGTATCGATAATCCGCGACCAGTCGGCTTCGTCCGCTTCTTCGATTCCCTTGCCGTCGTGCGTACCGGCATTGTTGACCAGAATGGCGATTCTGCCGAACTCGTCGGCGATTGCGGCGATGGTCGCGTCGACCGCGGGGGATTGGCTCGCATCAGCGATGAATGCCTTCGCCTTGACGCCCTGCGACTGCAACTGCCGAGTTGCGCTGTTCAGCGCCGCTTCGTCAATATCCCAAAGCGCTATGGCCGCGCCAGCCGCGCCCAACACGCGCGCGCAGCCCAAGCCGATGCCCTTGGCGCCACCCGTTATCACCGCGACCCGCTCAGCCAGGATCGGACCGACGCTCCGCGAAATTGTGTGAGATTCCGTCATGTATGGTCACCAATCGGCAGATTGCCTGTCGGCAGATTCTAATTCGTTCAGCCGATTTGTCAAAAATGCGAGAGGCAGGGGTAGCGTATCGAATTCGGTTGAAATTCTTTGAGCCATCCTCGAGATTATATCCCCAACCTCAAGTACGTATGATTTTGTAGGGGCGACTGACGGTCAGTGTCTACGCGACCCTGTGAGTCGCCCACTGTTAATTCGCCGACGGGCGAGCCAAGGGTAGCGTAGGTCGCGTAGACACTGACCGCCGACACTAACCTACGCTCGCCCCTACAGACTGTCAGGTGGATGCAATTTACCTATTTCAACCGAAATGGATACACTGCCGAGGCAGGGCGCGGTTCGTTTGACTTGCAGCGAGGTCATGGGTATGCTCGTGTCATTGTTGGCGCGGCGCAGGCGGGTCATAGCCGGCGGCGATGATCGTCCGTCGCGCACATAGGCGAGGCAAACGCAAATTGCGAAATCGTTTCAGCCTGGTTGACAAGGTAGCGGTTGTTACGGGCGCCGCATCGGGCTTATCCCAGGCGATTGCCATCGGCTTCGCCGAAGCCGGCGCCGACCTTGCGCTGGCTGATATCAATTACGATGGGCTGCGCGAAACCGCCAAAAGCGTCCGCGCCTTGGGGCAGAAGGCGGAAGTCTGCCTCTGTGACATTTCGGACGCCGCCGCCGTCGAGCAGCTTTTCGAGCGCGTCGATGACGCTTATGGACAGGTCGATATCCTGCTTAACGGACCTTTTGCCTTCAATCGCGAGAAGCCGGAGAAACTCACGCTCGAGGACTGGAACAATGCAATCGCCGTCTGCCTGACCGGCTTCTTCACTTGCGCCCAGCAGGCTGGGCGGCGCATGATTGAGCGGGGCATGGGCGGCAGCATCATCAGCATCGGCTCCATCGCTGGCGCCACCGCTCTCGGGCGCGGCAATTTCGTCTATAGCGTGGCGAAGGCAGGCGTCCATCAGATGACGCGCGAGTTGGCGGTGGAATGGGCGGGGCATGGCATTCGCGTCAACGCGCTGCTGCCGGCGCAGATGCTGACGCCATCGGTCCTGCGCTGGCTGGAAGACCCAGCGACCGATAAAGACTTGGTGGCGCATCTGCTCAAGGGCATACCGCTGAATCGTCTGGGGGAAACGGAAGACATTGTCGGACCGGCTGTCTTCCTGGCATCGGACGCCGCCGCCTTCGTCAGCGGGACCTTGCTGCCGGTCGATGGCGGCAACCTGGCGCTGAACGCCGGCGGGAGCCATACATGGTGAGCGCGTGCGGAGAAGCGCACAGAATCAAGATAGTCCGGTGTCAGTTGGTTGGGAATTCACAGCAAGAGTGGGCGAGCCACCGCTGCGCGTAGACACTGCAGGTCGCTCGCCCGTACAACGATTCGCATATTTTGGGAAGTTCTTTTGAGACCGTCGGCATCATCAATTGCGCGGCGCCTCTGGAGTGAACCATCATGACCACCGTTGTCGTCGCGCATGAGTCTTATATCATTTCCAAGCTCGAAACCGACGCCTTTCAAGCGATCGGCGCAACGGTCGCGCAAACGGGAAACCTCGAAACAAAGGAAGCCCGGCAAGCCGCCCGCGCAGCCGACGCCTTAATGGTGACCATTCAGCCTGTCGACTCCGCGCTCATCAACTCGCTTGCGCGCTGCAAGATCATCGCGCGGGTGGGCACGGGCTTGGACGCGATCGACATTCCGGCGGCGACCGCGCGCGGCATCTGGGTGACCAATGTCGCCGATTATTCCATAGACGAGGTATCGACGCATGCGATCGCC
This sequence comes from Chloroflexota bacterium, assembly GCA_026706445.1. Lineage (GTDB taxonomy): Bacteria > Chloroflexota > Anaerolineae > Aggregatilineales > Phototrophicaceae > UBA6055. The sequence goes on along the minus strand of JAPOYT010000188.1, from coordinate 5,169 downwards.
TTGCTGCTGAATCAGGCGCGGCGGCTGCCGAAGATGTTTGCCTCGGTCAGGGCGGGCGCCTGGTATGACGCGAACGCGATCGAGCCGGCGCCCCGTTTGCAGGAGCAAATACTGGGCATCATCGGCTACGGACGCATCGGACGGACGGTGGCGGTCAAAGCGCGAGGACTGGGATTGGCGGTCGTCGTTTACGACCCGTTCATCGAGATCGAGGCGGCGCAAGACAGCGTCAAGCAGGTTGACCTGGATACCTTGCTGGCAAGCGCCGATTTTATTTCGCTACACACGCCGCTAAGCGAGTCTTCGCGGCATATCATCAACACCGCCTCGCTGGATAAGATGAAGCCAAGCGCTTATCTCATCAATACCGCGCGCGGCGAATTGGTTGACGAAAGCGCGCTGCTCGCGGCGGTACAAAGCGAGAGCATCGCCGGCGCCGCTCTCGACGTACTCTCGATTGAGCCGCCGCCGCCCGATTTTCCCTTGCTGCACGACGAGCGCATCACGATCACGCCGCACGCCGGTTGGTATTCGGAAGCGTCGAAGCAGGATGTGCGGGTCAAGGCGATTGAGGATGTGGCGCGCGTATTGACGGGCAATGCGCCGCGATCGCCGGTCAATAATCCGATCGGCTAACATGAGCGGTAATTCCAAGAATGTAATGATGAAAGTTGCCACAGGAAATAAAATGCCAAAATTAACCGCAATCTGTAGGGGCGAGGCGGTGACTCGCCCGCTCTTGCTTAGATTTCCTTTCAGTTTTCGTATGATCAACCTGGTTATAATGAGGTTTATTTTGAGGAGCCACTTTTGAGCAGCGACGACATAACTCTAAACAGCCAGCAACTGCTTCCGCTATACCGAATGATGGCGCTGATCCGCCGGACGGAAGAGCAGCTTGCGCGCTCGCATCAGATGGGGCTGGTGCCCGGTCCCTGCCATACCTATGTCGGCGAAGAGGCAATCGCGGCCGGCGTCTGCGCCAAGCTGCGCGATGATGATGTCGTTTTCAGCACCCATCGCGGGCACGGCCACGCCCTAGCGAAGGGCGTCAGTCCGCGCGCGGTCGCCGCTGAGCTCTTTGGCAAGGCGACCGGCTGCTCTCAGGGTCGTGGCGGCAGCATGCACCTCTTCGCGCCCGAAATCGGCTTGATGGGCACGAGCGGCATTGTTGGTCCCAGCATCTTGCAGGGCGCCGGCGCCGGTTACAGCTTCAAGCTGCTCGGCTCGGACCAGGTGAGCGTCGCCTTCTTCGGCGATGGCGCCGTCAGCAATGGCGCCTTCCACGAAGGGCTGAACCTGGCGGCGATATGGGACCTGCCGGTGATATTCGTCTGCGAAGACAATATGTACGCCACCGAGGTGCCCTTCCGCGAAGCCACGCGCGTGCAAGACGTCGCGGAGCGCGCCAGCGTCTCCTACGATATGGCGGCGGTTTGCGTTGATGGAAATGATGTGCTGGCGGTGCGTCAAGCGAGCGAAGCGGCGGTCGCCCGGGCGCGGGCGGGCGAAGGCCCGTCGCTCATCGAGTGCAAGACCTATCGCACCCGGCCTCATGCCGAGGGCATGCGCGATGGCGGTTACCGAACCGACGAAGAGATGGCCGCCTGGAAGCGGCGCGACCCGATCGCGTCTTATGGCGCCTGGCTGCTTGAGAACGGTCATGCCAGCGAAGGCGGCCTGGAGGCGATTGAGGCTGAGGTCAATGCGACCGTCGATGAGGCGATTGAATTCGCCCGCTCCAGTCCCTTCCCGGATCCGGCGACCGCCTCCGATTTCATCTTCAGCGCGGGGGTGTAGCGTCATGAGAGAGATCACATACACGGAAGCGGCGCGGGAAGCGCTGACGGAACAGATGGCGGTTGATCCCAGCATATTCGTCGTCGGCGAAGGCATCGGCGAGCGCGGCGGCAACTTCAATACAACCCTGGGCTTGTACGAGAAATACGGTCCGATGCGCCTGCGCGATACGCCGATAGTCGAACGCGGATTCGTCGGCATGTGCGCCGGCGCGGCCATGACGGGAACCCGGCCGGTGGTCGATTTCATGTTCATCGACTTCATCCTTGATTCCATGGGCGAGCTCTTGAATCAGATCTCGAAGATCCAATACATGAGCAGCGGGCGCATCAAAATGCCGATTGTGCTGCGCGGCTGCATCGGCATCGGCGGCGCCGCCGCCACCCACCATTCCGGCAGCTATTATCCGCTCTTTGTGCATATACCCGGTTTTCGCGTCGCCCTGCCCTCCACTCCCTACGATGCCAAGGGCTTGCTGAAGACGGCGCTGACCGGCGACGATCCAGTGCTCTTTCTCGAGCATAAGCTGCTGCTGAACCGGCGCGGACCGGTGCCGGAAGAAGAGTACAAACTTCCCTTTGGGCAGGCGGCGGTCGCGCGCGAGGGGAGCGACGCGACGGTGGTGGCGCTCGCCGTCATGGCGCCCAAGGCGCTGGCGGTCTGTGACGAGCTGGCGAAAGAGGGGCTCGATATCGAGGTTATCGACCCGCGAACGCTGGCGCCGCTGGACATGGGCACGATCCTGGAATCGGTGCGGAAAACGGGACGTCTGCTGATCGCCGACGAAACCTTCGGTCCCTGCGGAATCGGCGCCGAGATCAGCGCGCAGGTGATGGAAGAAAGCTTCGACGATCTCGACGCGCCAATAGCGCGGCTGAATGGCGCGCACACGCCAACGCCCTACAGCCCGTCGCTGGAGAGCGCCATCATTCCCGACAATGTGGCGATTGCGAAGGCGATTCGCGATCTGGTCGCCGAATAAGGGGAACTGAATCATGGCGATCGAAATTGTAATGCCCAAGCTCGGCTGGACGATGGAAGAGGGCATCCTCGATGAGTGGATCAAGCAGGATGGCGACGAGGTAGCGCCGGGCGATATCATTTTTGTGGTCGAAAGCGACAAGGCGCTGCAAGAAATCGAAGCCTTCGATGGCGGCATCTTGCGTATCGCGCCGGATGCGCCGCCAGTCGGCTCGACGGTGAAGATCGGCGAAGTGCTGGCTTATCTGGTGCAGCCAGGCGAAACGCCGCCCTTCGCGTCCGCTGCAGTTGAAGCCGTCGGCGAGGGGAGCGCTGCGCCTCCGATTGATGTTTCGGAGGGCGCGGTGACGCCGCCGGTCACGACACCGGTCAGACGGTCGCGGCGAGGCGGTCCAGCGATCAGCCCACGGGCGAAGCGGGTCGCCCTGGAATTGAGCGTCGACTGGTCTGCGCTGGCTGGCAGCGGGAGCAGCGGACGCATCATCGAACGTGATATACGAGCCCGCGCCGAATTGCTCGCGACGGCGGAAGCGGAAATTAACATCAGTCCGGTCGCCCGCCGCGTGGCGCAGGAAGCCGGCGTCTCGCTGCAGGAGTTGGCGGCGCATTACCCGGGCGAGCGTGTCACACGCGCCGATGTGGAAAAGCTGGCGGCTGAAAGAGAGCCAGTCGCGACATCCGCGCGACAGCCGCTGTCGCGCATCCGCCAATTGACGCGCGACCGCATGGTCGAAAGCATGCGTACGACAGCGCCGGTCACGCTTACCACCGAAGCCGATGCCAGCGAGCTCTTTCAAATGCGGCAGAAGCTCAAAGCCGACGGCAGCGACATCGTGCCGACCTTTACGGATTTGCTGGTGAAACTGGTCGCGGCGGCGCTCGTTGAACATCCGACGCTTAACGCCTCCCTCGACGGCGACGAACTGCTGCTGCACAAGGCAATCAATATTGGCACCGCCGTTGATAGCGAGCGCGGTCTGCTCGCCCCGGTCATTCGTGATGCCGACCGGCTCTCGCTGCTGGAATTGACGTCCGTCAGCGCCGATCTCGTCAAGCGGACGCGCGCCGAGACCATCAGCGCGGAAGACTTGCAGGGCGGGACCTTTACCATCAGCAACCTGGGCATGTACGAGATCGACGCTTTCACGCCGATCATCAACCTGCCGCAATGCGCGATATTGGGCTTGGGCCGCGTCGCGCCGAAGCAAGTCGTCGTCGATGCGGAAGCGGAGCGGCTCGCCATAAGGCAGATGATGTCATTGAGCTTGACATTTGATCATCGCGCGGTCGATGGCGCGCCCGCCGCCCGCTTTTTGCAGCGCGTCAAGCAATATGTGGAAACGCCCTATCTCTGGCTGGTCAATTGACAAACGAGGAGTGAAAAAGTGAAATTGGTGACATTTCAGCAGGACGGAGCGCTGACGCCCGGTGTATTGACCGTCCGCGATGGACGCGATGTAATTGTGGATTTGGCGCGAGCCGATGCTTCGCTGCCCGACAGCGTGCGCGGCATACTCGAAGCCGGATCATCAGCGCTGGCGAAAGCGGAAGCAGCCGCGGTGGACGCGACCGATGTGCTGGACCCCGCTTCGGTTATGCTGGCGGCGCCCATCCCCAATCCCGGCAAGATCCTCTGCATCGGTTTGAATTACGCCGATCACGCCGCCGAATCGGGGCAGCCCTTGCCCGATTACCCGATCGTCTTCAGCAAATACAGCAACACGGTCATCGGCAGCGGCCAAGCCATCATCTTGCCCCGAGTGACTGACAAAGTCGATTATGAAGCCGAACTCGGCTTTGTCATCGGCCTAGGGGGCCGCCACATCAGCGAAGCCAATGCGCTGGATCATGTCGCGGGATACATGCCGATCAACGATGTCAGCGCGCGCGATTATCAAGAGCGGGTCAGCCAATGGACGATGGGCAAGAGCTTCGATACCTTCGCGCCGATGGGTCCGGCGCTGGTCACCGCCGACGAGGTGGGCGACCCGCATGAACTCGCGATTCGGCTCTGGATCGGCGACGAGGCGCTGCAAGACTCCAACACCAGTCAGTTAATCTTCAGCGTGCCCAAGCTGGTGGCGGATATCAGCGAAGTTATGACGCTGGAACCGGGCGATATCGTCTCGACCGGGACGCCGCCCGGCGTCGGCGCCGCGCGCAGGCCACCCCGATTTTTACGAGCGGGCGAGACGGTGAATATCGAAATCGAGAAGCTGGGAATCTTGAGCAATCCGATCGTCGCCGAAGGCTAAGTAGTTCCAAGTTAGTCATGCGAATTCGAAAATGCCGCTTTTCTAACCCCATCCCCCGGCCCCTTCCCCAGCGAGCTACTGAGGACAGGACAGTTTTGTAACGACTTGAAAGGCAGTAAATCGCGATTCATGT
>JAPOYT010000091.1 GCA_026706445.1 Chloroflexota bacterium | reverse complement strand
GCGCTGGATGCGGCCGGTCTGCTGGAAGAAGCCGACATACGCGCGCGCGTCGTTTCCATACCCTGCTGGGAACTTTTCGAAGCCCAAGATCAGGCCTACCGTGAGAGCGTGCTGCCTTCAGATGTCGCCTGCCGCGTCAGCGTTGAAGCCGGCGCTACGCTCGGCTGGTCCCGTTACATCGGCGACGGCGGAATCGCCATCGGCATCGATCGCTTCGGCGCCAGCGCCCCCTATGCCAAGATATACGAAGAATTCGGCCTCACGCCCGGGCACGTTGCTGAAGCGGTCAACGCGCTGCTCGCTAGCTGACGAGACTCTACACGCCGATGTCCGCGAACCCGCCCAAGGTCATTGTCGTCCTGCCGACTTATAACGAGCGTGAGAATATCACACGCATCGTTCCCGCGCTCTTCGCCCTCAATATCCAGAATTTCCATCTGCTGGTTGTTGACGACAATTCTCCAGACGGCACCGGACAAGCCGCAGAAGATCTCGCAAATGAAGCTGCCTGCCGAGGCAGGATAAGCGTGTTGCATCGCCCCGAGAAACAAGGGCTGGGACCAGCCTACATCCAAGGTTTCAAGCGCGCGCTCGCGCTTGGCGCGGATCTGGTCATCCAAATGGATGCCGATCTTTCCCATCAACCAAAGTACATTCCGCAACTGCTGGAAAAAGCGCGGGAATGCGATGTTGTCATTGGGTCGCGCTACGCGGCCGGCGGAAGCGTCGACGAAGGCTGGGGACCCCTCCGAAAGCTGTTAAGCTGGTGGGCGAACCGCGTCTATACACCCACCATTTTGCATATCCCTGTACTGGATGCAACCGGCGGCTTTCGCTGTTATCACCGCGCCAGCCTCATTGGCATTGATCTGGACCGGGTCAAAGCCAACGGATATGTCTTCCAGGTCGAGATGATTTATTTGGCGCACCGCCTTGGATTCCTTATCGGCGAAGTGCCGATCCATTTCCCCGATCGCCAACACGGAGTCTCCAAAATGACCGGCACGATCGCCTTCGAAGCGGCTCTGCGCGTATGGCAGATCAAACTCCGCCACCGCGCCCTCAAGCCATCCGATCGCCGCTCTGGCGAATACGGCGATTAGCGCATCGCTACAAGCTGTCAGCCGCCCACAGCAAGCCGCGCCGTACAATTTCCCGCGCTTCCGGCACATCAAAGTCACCGACCTTGTGGCCGAGCGAACTGTAGAAAATCTTGCCCTTGCCGTAATTCCGCGTCCAGACCACCGGCATCACCGTGCCGTCAATCCAGTAGGCATGTTCGCCGCTGAAAGTGGTGGTCGCTAATACATTATTGCCCGGATCGGTGTGCATGTAGTATTGCTCGGAGCGCATATCGAAGTCGGAAACGCCCGTCGTGATCGGATGCTGCTGGTCGTTGACATTCACCGTATAATCAATGATATTGCCGGGATGCGCCACCCATTGCCCGCCGACCATGAACTGATACTCGGTATTGTTGCGGAAGGCGTCCCCCATCCCGCCATGCCAGCCGCCGACATTGACGCCGCGCTCCCGCACCGCATTCAAAAGCCCCGCTTCCTGCTCATTGCTGATGCTGCTCATCGTGTTGATCGGCGTGACCATATCCACCGACGCCATCAACTCTTCATCGAGAAAGCTGTCCAGCGTCTCCGACAAGGCGACGTCCAAGCCCGCCTCTTCCAACAGACCGGCGAATAAATGCGTCGTCTCTTTGGGGTCATGCCCTTCCCAGCCGCCGTATACCATCAGTACCTTCTTGCCCATGCGAATTCCGCCTTTTATGAGTTTCTGTATCGAATAGAGTAAAACGAGAATAGAAAACTTGACAATTTAAGCATTCCCAACTAGCCACTTACCATTCAAAAACCGGATGCTGTCGACTCAAGGTTTCTTGTAACTTGAAATTTGTATTGGAAAACATATCCACAGGAAACATGTTTTGAATCTGTAAGTCTGTGTACTGCGGGAACATCGGGTCTGTGTCGCCACAAATGCTATGCCTACTTTCCTCTATCGCTACCCGTGTAGTGATGCCACTTCCACCAAAAAAATCCAAGATAGTTGACCCTGGATACGACAATGCGCGTACCAATCGCTGAATAATCGCTCTTGGCTTCTGTGTAGGATGTCCGACTCGCTCTTTCGAGTTTCCGTTTAATCGGGCGATGCGCCAAACGTTTGTTGGATTCCGGCCTTTTTTTACGGATTCGGGATTTAAGCGCTTATCTCTGAGATATAGTTTCATCACATCATCATCATAACGTTCCCGGACGGCATCCAAATTGAAGAAGTATTTTCGAGTTTTGGCGAACCAGACTATCTCCTCGTGGCGATTTGCAAAAAATCTTTGGGCACTCATACCATTTTGATAATTCCAGATAATCAGGTTAACTAGAAGCATCTTGCTGTTGCGACGCAAATGATTGATGATGGACAAGAGGTCACCGCTTCCTGCTTCGCCTTGATATTGAAGGCCTCCGAAAATAGCAATACTACCATTTGGCGATAACACTCGTTCTGCTTCCTGAAGCCAATTTGATGCCCAATCAATGTAGTCATCAAAACTATCCCAATTGGCCAGTTTGATATTGTACGGAGGATCACACACTATTAGCTGCACCGAATCATCAGGAATTTGGGAAAGTAATTGAAGACAATCAATAACCTCGACAACGTGGTGCGTAACTTCAGGTTTTTCAATCGCGATATCCTTGACAGAAGAATGAACCTCGCCATCTCGATTCATAGAATTCATGGCTCTATGACCAGAATTGTAATGGGAACGATTCATGGTCAATTCTCCACCAAGTCGTCAAAAAGTATTTCAAGTGATGTAAGCGCAACTTCCCAAAGAATCTCCGCCATTTCGCTAGCATACCACGTATCCGCTTGAAAATACAAAGATGCCGCCTGCAGCATTTGTGTGTTGCCATCTAGCTCGACAAATGCATTTCGGCAATAGTTGCGATTGATATCCATACCATAGCTCGCAGCGGATACCCTATCAATGCGGTTCATATTTCCCGCGTCGTGAGCAATCTTTATGTCTCGTCCATCAACGGACCGGACGAAAAAAGTTTCAGTCGCAAAGTTGGACCCCTGAAGAAAGACAACATACGGGAAGTGTTTTTCGTTGATCATGAAATTTCTAAACTCTTGTATGTTTTTGTGCACACGTTCAATAGCGTTTCCAGCAACCATCAAATCCTGATCTTTATTCTTGCCTTGCTTCTCGCCAGCAAGAATCTTCTGAACATCGTTTCCCTGATGCTTCGACTCACTCGTAAGTATCGCTCTGTAATCTCCTTGCCTGTCCATGACTTCAATCAGCCCGCCATCGGGCCGAATACGTGAACTCTCAACGAACAGAACCTTGCCAAGATCTACGTCAACTGAAGACAACTTTGCATTGATTTCTTTCTTTGGAATCTCCTTACGGTGCCGGAACGAAAATGGCCATTTACTTTGCAATCCCTCAAATACTTTATCCATGACTTTGCTTAACTTTATATCATGCTCTCTGGCAAGATATCCGAATATACCAGCAGGACCGCCAGCCAACTCATGTTGTCGGCGGAGACGTTCAAATTGTCGATTGCGCTTATCGCTCATAGTCTGATTGCAGCCCATTCATTCATTTTCGCAATATTCACATGTCTAGCGATGGCTTTAGTAAGCTACCCCAATTCCATGCTGAGGTAAAAGATCGTATTGCCAGAGGCAACGTAAATCAGATTCTGCTCCGGATAGGCGACCACCGCCGAAACCAATTCCAGCTTCTCTTGATCAAACGCTTGATAGCTGTCCATGAATGTGCCGGCCACCGTCGTCTCAAATATCGTCCGCGTCCGCCGGCTGCTGAGGAAGAATCCCGGCGCGAAAGGACTGTCGTTTAGATAAAAGCCGTCTGTATGAACGACATGCGGCTCGCTGCCTTCGTTGAATCCGCTGAACACAAATGGCGACTCGTTACCGCCGACGTATGTCTTCATAATGCCGTCATCGTAAAGCACGTAAACCGTGCCTTTCTGGCTGATCGTGAAATCGACGACATTGCGAAGATTGGGGCGGGCCGAGCCGGCGAAATACTCGCGCGGCGCGCTGGCGTAACTGCTGCCCGATGGATCGTAACGCCAGATCTGCCCCGCCTCGCTGTCCAGAATATACAGCTTGCGCGCCCAAATCGTAAGCGATTTCGGACCCTCCCAATTGTTGGCGTTCAGCACGCGCTGCGCATCGCAGTTCAAAATGAATTGCGGCGAACAGCGCACCAGGGTGCCATTCCGGTCCAGCATCGCCAAATCACCGGAGTGGTCATCAAAGGCGATATCGACGATCTGCCCGATCGTGTAGCCGCCCTCATGCGCCGCGCCGATGCGCATCAGCGAAATCGGCTCCTGCCGCAGCGGCTGCGTGCCATCATCCGAGAGCTTGATGCTGTACACCAGGTCGTTCTTGTCATCCAATGCGTACAGGTCGGTGCCTTGCAATCGCAAGCGCGTGATCACCGCGTCTTCGAAATTCGTCAGCGGAACCGCTTCCCGCCGCTTCACGTTGTTGATGGCGTCAATCAGCGTTTGCGCCTCCTCGCGCATTGCCGCCACTGCCGGGTCATCGCGGCGCATCACATCGCAAGTCTCCGCCACTTGCAGCGCCGCGTTCCAAGCCGATGTGACGCTGCGCCGATTGCTCGTGTCCAATGAGCGCGCCAAGTTCGCCGTCTCTTGCAAGCGGCCCAGGCATTGCTCAAATTCGGTCTCGCCAAGATTGGACACCCAAGACAAAACGACAATGCTGACGATGATCAGTGGAATCAGCAATACCGTCAGTATCAAGGTGCCGGAAGACAGTCGCCGCGTCGGCGTCACTTCCGGCAGCGGGAAAAACCGCTGAAGCAGATCGGCAAAGAAAATCAGCAGGCCGGCAATTTGCCCGGCCAGGCGCGCCAATCCCCAGCGCAGCAGCGAAGCGAAATCGCCGCGACGCGGTCCCTTCCACTGAGCGCCCTCCATCTCCATGTTCAGTTGCTGACGCGCCGCGCCCAGCCTCATGCTCACTTCATGCGACGATTCGCCCGGCGCCGCCAAGACCGGGCTCTCATATTCCGGCGGCACCAATTCGACCAGCATCAACTGGCTCTGAATCTTGATCGTTCGCCGCAGATTATGCAGCACTTGCTCGATATCATTCTCCAGCAGGACGCTAGTCAATCTGTCGCCCGGTATATCGGCTAAATTGCCATCGGAAAGCACCAGGCGGCTGCCGGCATTGACGCCATAGCGCACCATCGAGATCTCCGGCTCCGGCAGCAAACCCAGCGGCACGCTGAACAAGGGCTCGTCATCGCTCAGATCTTCGGGAAAAGTCAGGGTCAAGCCGGCCGTCTGCAAAACCGACACGGCCGGTCCCACGCGCGCGACATACATATCATCTTCATGCAAAACCGCCGCGATCATGCTCGTTTCAAATTGCTTCGGCGCGTCTTCACTGTGTTCCAGATTGTGCTCATAGAGATTGCGATTGACCAACTGGAACATCGTGCGCAGAGCGATGGTCACGCTGCCGCCCATGCTGAAATAGCGCTCGGCCGCCAGCCGCGCCAGTTGCTCGTAAAAGGTGGTCGGGGCGATCGAGCCCGACGGCACGATCAGCAGAAAAAAAGTGTCCCCTTCGCGCCCCTGCGCCGCGGAGGCTGGCGCCACTTCAACCAAAGCGCCCGGCGGATTGACGTTGATAACCCGCCCGCCGACGATGTAAAGATGCCCAACCAGCGCTTCTAATTCAAATGCCATATCCCACCGAAGCGGACTCCGCCTAGCAATAACTCGATTTTACTCCAATGCCGAATGCGCGCTAGCGATGCGCGCCCCTACCTGATGTTGAGGATGAAGCCGATCGACCGCGCCCGGCCGAAGCCGAATTTTGCTATTGAGCCAATCTCGAATAAAATAGAGCGTATAGAATAGCGAAAGACGCCGACCCATGGCTTTCACAAAATCAGCAGACCAGATGATGTCGCCCACAGCCGAAGCGCGCGCCATCGAAGCTACGCCAGCCGATAACATACGTTTGGATTGGGCGATGGCGCTCATCTCTTGCGCCATAGTCTTTGGCTTATACATCGACGGCTGGGCGCATAACCACGGCCAAGTCGATGACAGCTTCTTTACGCCTTGGCACGCGCTGCTCTACGGCGCGGTCGGCCTCTCCGGTCTCGTGCTGATCCTTAGTCATTTCCGCAATGTCAGCCAGGGATTCCGCTGGAGCAAGGCTTTGCCCGCCGGTTATGCCCTCTCGCTGATCGGTTTCTTCGCCTTTGGCGCCGGCGGCGTCGTGGATATGCTTTGGCATGAAGCCTTTGGCTTTGAAGAAGGCGTCGAAGCGCTGATAAGCCCATCACATCTCTACCTCGCGCTGACGGGCTTGCTCATCATGACCGGTCCCATCCGCGCGCTATGGCGGCGGGAAAGCGATGGCGCTTGGGGCAGCCTCGCCCCCGCCATACTATGCTTCATCTGCATCACCTCAGTCTTCACTTTCTTTAACGCCTACGCGCCCATCGGCGGCGACATGATTATTCTCACAGGACCGCGCCCGGACAATCACAGTCTCCATGACATCGCCGGCATCATCCCCTTCGTCATCCATAGCAATATCCTGCTCGGCGCCGCGCTCTTCATGGCGCGTCGTTGGCGCCTTCCCTTCGGGACAATTACCCTCCTCTTCGTCGTCAATTCGCTGCTGATGACCTGGTATCGGGTCGGCGAGTCCGGCGAGTTTATTTTCGCCATCAGCGCCGCCCTGGTCGGCTTGCTGGGCGATTACCTGCTCAGCGGCTCGCAGTCCATTGAAACAAGTCGGCTGCGGCTCGCCGCATTTCTCATTCCCTTCGCCTACAGTCTCGGCGCGATGCTGGTGATCCATATTTTGGGCAATTCTGTTTGGGGCAGCGGCGGACTCTGGTGGCTGATCCACATGTGGCTCGGCGTCCCGGTCTTGGCCGGCGCCTTCGGATACGGGCTGAGCATGATCATGCGCCAGCCCGCCATCCCCGCCAGCAATTCGCCCTAAGCCGACAAAAGCGCCGCTGTGAAATTCGCCAATCTTCGGCTGCTGACCGGCCTCGCCATCGTTCTTATTGTGGTCGCCGCCTGCCGTCAACAGCAGCCGGCCGCCCCAGCCGATATTCAGCTCGAGCTCAAAGCCAGCGACACGCTAGTCGGCGAAACGACGCTGATGCTGATGGTGACGGATGCGGACGGCAAGCCGCTTTCCAATCCCGGAACGCTAAGCGTCCGCGGCGACATGAACCACGCCGGCATGGTCCCCGTCTTCGCCGAAGCCGAGGGCGCGACTGATGGCGTATTCAGTCTGCCCTTCGAGTGGACGATGGCCGGCAGCTGGCTCGTCGAAGCCAGCCTCAAGCTGCCCAGCGGCGATATCGCCAGCGAGACCTTCACCTTCGAGATCCTTACCGAAGCAAATGGGCAAGACATGGCGCCTATGGACCACAGCAGCATGGATGACGCGCCCAGCGAGGCGAGCGCCGTCTATATGCGCATCAAGAATCGCGGCGAATCCGACCGCGTCATCATCTCCGCGCAGAGCGCCGCCGCCGACCAAGTCGATTTCCACAATACGGTCGTCGACGACGATATCGCCCGCATGGAAGCGCTCGAATCCCTGGTCATCCCCGCCGGCAAAACGCTGGAGCTGCGCCCGGGTGGCGCGCACATTATGCTCTCCGGGCTGCGCGAAGATCTGCGGACCGAGGCCAAGATCACGCTGCGGCTCAAATGCGGCACGGGCGAAGTTTACGACCTCGATATCAGCATTGCCGACATGCTAATGGGCGATCTGGATGACGCCATCGAACTCGGCGACCTGGTCTTCAGCAATCGCTGGGCGCGCCCCGCCCGCGCTGCGGCGATGTCGCACGACGACATGCCGATGAACACAGACGGCAATGATGCATCTAGCTGACATCTATCCGCCTGGGATCTTTGTAAAGGCGAGCTGTCAGGTCGCCCGAAATTGCGCGCATCTTCATCTTCAACGACTGCCGTAGGGGCGACCCTTGGGTCGCCCGCCGACGCAAAATACCTTGCGTCCCGCTGCGCTAAGCTCCCCTTCCCTCTTTATGGGATGCTCGCCATAGAGATGGCGAGAGGGGCCGGGTCACGTAGACATAGACCTTCGGGGATGGGGTTTGCCGCTCGCAACGTAAACAGGGGCGCCCCATCAGGTCGCCAACGCGCGGGCGCTCGAACACCGGCTACGCCGAGTCAGTGACCCAGCGCACAACCCACACACGCCGCAGCCCCGCCGGCAGCAGACGCAGCAGCGCGTCCCCTTCCGCCGCGTCCAGCGGACGCAGCAGCAGCAGAACCGCCACATAGACGCCGCCGCTCAAAATCAGCGCCAGCAAAGACTGACCCAGCGCGAACAGCGCCAATAGCATGCCCGCCAAGGCCAAGAGCGGCCGCCACAGCAAATTCAATACGCGCGCGTTATCCAGCTTGCCGCGCGCCAGGTACATAAACGGCGCGAAGAGCACAAGCTCCGAGACGATGGTCGCAACCGCCGCCGCCTGGAAACCATATTGCGGTATAAAGATGGCGTTCGCGGCGACATTGAAGACGACCGCGGCCGCGAAAGCCCGCGTTACCATCCGCTGCAAGCCGAGGCTGACCAGCGCGTATTGCGTCAGGCTGTTCATCCAGCCAATCGGAATGCTCCAAATCATCAATTGCAGCGCAATCGCGCCATCGGGAATATAGCGCGCGCCGCCCAGAATCAGCGTCAGCGGCTCCGCCAGTACGGTGAAGGCCACCGCCAACGGCAGCGCCACCGCAAAGAGCAGCTTGATGCCGAAGCGAAACGTGCGGCTCAGCGCTGTGATGTCATCCTGCGCTTGCCGCGACATCACTGGGAAGAGCGCCTGCGTGAAAAACGACGGCACGATGTTGATCGCCAGCAGCCACTTGTAACCCGTGCTGTACTGCGCCACCATCTCCGCGCCCTTCAGCGCCTGTAAAATCAGAATATCGACCTGGAAAAAGACCGTCGCCAAAAAATGATTCAGCATCAGCGGCAGGCTCTCGCCCGCCATCTCGCGGATGAGCCGCCTATCGGGCCTGCGCGGACCGATGCGACCGATGAGCTTTCTGCCGGCCCAAAGCAGTACCAGCAGCGTCAGCGCGTTATTGAAAATGCTGATCGCCGCCAAGCCCACGATGCCGTAGCCTAGCAGCAAGGCGATCACGCCGAATACCGCCTTGTTCATCGTCGTGATCGTCGCGATCGCCGCCGGTCGTTCCGCTTGCTCATTGGCGTAAAACAGCGAGGTCATACCCTTCGACAAGCTCGCCGGGAACAAACCGACATACAGCAAGCCAATGGCGACCAGACCATCGCTGCTGATCGACTCCGCGCCCGAGCTCTGCCAGAGCAGCATGACGCCCGCCAGCAGCGGTACGCCAGCCAAGCTCAAAACTAGGCGGAACAACGACGAATTGTAAAGGTAATAGCCGGCGCGTCCTCTTTGCTGAGACAGCGCGCGGATCAGAAACAAATCCAAGCCGAAATTGGTGAAGATGTCGAAGGCGACGAATAGCACGATGGCGAAGTTGTAGATGCCCACATCTACCGGCAGCAGCAGCCGATACATCACAATCGCAAAAGCCAGATCAATGCCGCGGTTGAATAAGTTAAGCATAATCGGCGCAGCGCTGTTGCGCGCCACCTTCGCCACACCCGAAGACGATTCCGTATTCAAGCCGATGGTCGCCCGCCAAAACCAGGCGCCCAGCATAAACAATATGATCGCCACGCTGAGTGACGATGTGAACATGCCCAGCTGCATACTCTCCGGGCTGTAGACCAACCGCACCGTCCAATCGCCGGCCGGCAGCTCAAGGCCCTGCAGATTCGCCAGCGCCAAGCGCACTGCCAGCCCGAATTCGGCCTCTTCGCCACTGCCAAAGGGACGGGCGAAGGCGCGCCAACCCGGCATATAACTCTCGCTGACGACCAGCCAGCTGTCATTAGCGACGCTTACATCAATAAACTTTTCCCGTCCGCTATCTCGGCTGATCGATGCCGCTTCATAGCGGGGCACATGCAAACCGCCTCCCAGAATGTCCAGTTCGGCGAACTTGAAGCCGCCGCCCGCTTCCGCCAGCCAGCGCGGATCCCAGTCGGCTTTGTCCACGGTGAAGGCGCGCGGCATCGCCGACTGGTTCTCCCAAATGGCCACTTCCTGCCGGTATACATCCTCCCAGCCCGGCAGATACATCTCAAAGTCTGGCGCGGTGAGCGCATACCGAACATTCAACAGGTTCAGCATATCCGACTGCAGCACAAGCTGATAGCCGGCCGGGCTGCGACCGGCATCGGTGTACAAGGGCGCAATCTGATTGTGATCCAACAGGTGCTGTGGCTGCAGCGAGCGCATCGTCGCCACATAACCAGCCGGAATGATGCTGTCGTAGCCGCGTATATCATCCAAACCATAGCGCATCCCCGTATTGGGATGCAGAATCCGCCCATCCTCGGGCCGCTCCAGGCTCGTCACCCGAAAATGTCCCGCCTGCCCTTGCAGAAACTCAATCGCCGGCGGCTTGAATTCCAAGAGCAGCGGATCACTCGCCGGATTGAAGCCATAAGAGGCGATCAACAAATCTAGCGCCGCTATGCCCAGCGCCAGCAGATTCCAGCGCCGCGAGCGACTGCGCGCCGCCAACAGGAATACGCCGCCGCTGATGATCAACAGCGCGCCCAGGGTCAGCAGCTGCGGCAGTTGATAACTGAAGAACATCCGCCCGTCAACAAAGGCCTGCTCTGCCCCAGCCAATTCCAAGACGAGCTGATCAAGCATTGGCTCGAAGCGGGCGAATCCAGCGAAGATCAGGCCCAGGCATAGAATAAGCGCCAGCCCGGCGATCAGTATCAGCAGCCCAAAGCCGCTTGCCAGCCTGCTTCGCCCTCCCACGCCCTGCGAAAGAACATTAAGACCGATGCCGGCCAGCGCCGCGATCGCCAGCGTCAGCGCGAATACCCAGCGAAAGGGAGAATTCAACTGATTCATGCCCGGTAAATGAAACACCAGCGAATAGGCGTCCGTCCCGAACATGAAAGCCAGCGCCAGCAGCGCCAGCGCGCCAAACAAAATTACATAAGGCGCCAGCTCCCGCCGCCATACGCCCTTAAACAGCGCATACAGCGCCAGCAGCAGTGGCAGCACGCCAACATACAGCGCCCCTTCCACATAATTCTTCACGCCCCAATAAATGAAATCGCGCCGCAGCCCAACAGTGTTTCGCAGGTCGCTAACGAGCTCGCCGCTAAAGGCATCCACATAGCTGTGGTGAGCAGGGCTGCCGTAAAAGTTCGGCAGCAAGAACTGCAGAAAATCACGCGGCGGATGCGCGTAGCCCAGCACTGTCTCCAGGCTCGCGCGCTCCGCCCGCCAATTGCTGCCCACAAACTCATAAAGAGGGATCAGCTGCAGCGCCGCCAATCCAATACCCAGCGCGGCAAGCGCCATCAGCCAAGCCGCTGTCGTCGCCGCCCAACGAAGCGGGGGCCGGCCCCCCTCCCGCCAGCGGCGCGCGAAGCCCCACACCAGCTGAAAAGCAGCGTAGTATCCCGCAATTAGCAGCGTATAGATCGTCAGCTCGATGTGGCCCGCCAAGATATTGCAGCCGACCGCGATCGCGCCGATGACCACCCAAAGCAGTGCTGTGCCGCGGAAGATCCATAAACTTCGTCCGCGCAAGATATTCTCGATCATCCACAAGATCAGCGGCAGCCAGACCGCCGCCGCCACGATCATGGGGAATACTGCGCTGGCGATCAAGAAACCCGACAGCTGATAAGTGATGCCCGCCAGCCCGGCGCCCGCCCGTCCAAGGCCCAAGGCGCGCATAAAGCCGGCCATGAACATGCCCGCCAGCCACAGATTGAGCAAGATGAACCAGCCATAAGCCGCGCTCAAGGGCAGGGCGTAATAAATGACGCTGAGCGGATACAGCGCCGAATGCTGCCCGGCGGCAAAAAACGGGACGCCAGCGAATTGGTGCGGGTTCCACAGCGGCAGCTCGCCCTGCGCCATCTGCGCCCGAATAAAGCTCTTCCACTGCAAATTCTGCAAGACCATATCGGACAGCAGATGGTTATGCGGGGTCGCCGGCGCGCGCGCCACCTCGCGATAAGCGGAATACGGCAGATGCTGAAACAGATTCTCGCTCGGCAGCAACGTGCGTCCGCCAAGCGTCTGCTGATGAAACATCAGCAGCGGCGCAATCAGCAGCAGCAATATCAGAGCGAGGTCAGGCGCGACCCGGCGGCGCAACGGCAACTGCATCGATTCTCGCAATCAAGCCCCTGGAATATGCTTTCTTTATACACAGACGGCGGGTTTTTGCCTAGTCGAGTCGGCGACCATACAATATCCCAAGTGATAGCGCGTTTATCCCAATAATTCTGCCAGTTATCCCTTGCGCCACCATCGAATCGGTCTAGAATGGGTTGTAATTGAGCATACGATCTCGCCCGCGCGCTCCCATACTGGCGTCTCTCGCCCGGCATTTTTCGCGAATGGGCTGCTCGGCAAGATCGACAATCAGCCGGAAATGACCATGCTGAAAAACGCTGGAGCAGCCTCATTGCAACGCGGCAATTACAACCTAAGCAGATTCCCCTGAGGGAAACGACCATGGCGGACAGCTTGTTCGATAACCGCTACCGATACAACTTCATCTACCCGCGCGGCCGCTCCGGCGAGACTTTGCGCGCGGTCGATACCGCCGCCGACGACCGACCGGTCGTCATCAAGCGTCCCAACCCCAACGACGCGCCGCCAATCCGCGCGGGCCAGGAAGTCAGCATCATCAATGAGCGCGAAGCGCTGAAGCGACTCGCGGGCCATCCGGTCTTGACCGAATTGCTGGGCAGCGGACAATTCTTCGTCGGCGGCATTCCACAGCAATACATCGTCATGGAGCGCGCCGAAGGCATCATCGTTGAAGAGGAAGTAATGCGTCTCGCCGGCTTGCATCAACGCTTGCCCGAGCTCGAAATGCTGGAAATTCTAGACCGCCTGATTGACCTCCTGCGAAGCGCCCACGATCTGGACATCGTATACAACGATGTCGATGCCAAACACCTGTTTTGGAATCGCGAACGATACGAACTCAAAGTGATCGACTGGGGCAACGCTGTCTTCCTCGAAGGCGATGAAGCCACGCCGGCTGGCATCAGCCGCCAGTCCGACATTTACCAGATGGGCGAGTTGATCTACTTCATTTTGTCCGGCGGCTACCGCATCGCGGCGCCGCGCGACGCCGATGCCGATTTCCGCGTCGACTTTCACCAGGACAGCGAAAACATCGATCCCCGTCTGCAGGCGATTGTGGGCCGCGCCGTCCATCCCAATCTGCGTTATCGCTACGCCTCGCTTAGCGAGCTGAGCGCCGACTTGCTGCGTTATCGCACGCCGCTGGAACAAGACCGCAACTCCATCGTCGCGCGCGCGATCGACAAGCTCCGTCGACCAGATCTAAGCCGCAGCGACTTGCAATCCATGCAGACTAACCTACAGATCGCCCTGCGCCAAAACCCCTCTTATCCGGCGGCGCGCAAAGCCCACAAGGAGATCATAGACCGCATGCGCGATCTCGAGGTCGCCGCTGATCTCGATGCCGTCAGAATCTATATGCGCAGCCAAAACTGGACCAGCGCCGCCGATCTGCTGGCGGAACTGCGCGGCCGCGCCGGCAGCAAAACCGGCGGCTTGGTGCACCTCCTGCTCGACTGGTGCTTGATGCTCACAGACAGCCAACTCACGCAGGCGCCCGCCTCAATCACAGAAGCGGCTGCCTTGCTCTTCGAATACAAAGCCGACAAAGCCGCCAATACGCTCTTGCTGGAACGAGCGGACGACCCGCGCTTTCGCCAATTGCAATGGCGCCTGGCGGAGCGAATCTCTTCTCACTTTCCTGATGTGCTGCTCCTGCAGCCCAACCTCTACCGCCTTGAAAACGCTATCGAGCAATTGGAGGCGGAAGGCATCCCGGTTGACGAGCCGCGCGGCATCTTGGACCATATCAATCGCGCGGTGGAAAACACGTCGCGCTTGCGCGAAAACGCCGCCAGCCAACTGCGTGACGTTTTTCGCGACGTGGTCGATAACCTTTCAGCGCTAAACGCCAGCCTGCAAACGCTTAGCTTGCAGCATGAGTTTTCCGAAGAGCGCCTGCCGCTGAATGCGCTCACGCGCGCCCTGAACGCAGCCATGGCGCTGGCGGACAATATGCACGTCATCGGAAAAGGCGCCGCCAACAACCCGCGCGACGCCCTCGCCGCGCTCGATGCCAGCCGCGCAATCGACCCGGCGAACCCAGTCTGGGACTGGATTGAGGATTTCCTCAGCCTCTTATACGAGATTCTGCAGAACAGCCAGACTTACGTGCCCGCCGCCGATGGCGCCGACCTCGAACGCTGGCTGATAAAGACGCAGGACGAGCTAAAGCCATTCGCCGGTCAGCTTTTCGACGAGTTGCTGAGCGAGATGCTCGAGGGCATCACAACAGCGCAAGTGGCTTGGAGCCGCTATCGCGAAGTCATTGTCGCCGGGGATAAAGCCGAAGCGACCGGCGTTTTGACCCGCGCAGCCGAGACGGTCAGCACCATTAGCCCCACCCTTTCTAGCTGGTTCAGCCAGTTGTCGAGCGTGGTCGAAAAAGCCAATTACGTCGAGCGCCATTCCGTGCCGGGCCACCTGGGCAGAACGCTGGCTGATGGTTGGTCCGCCTTTGATCAAGGCCAGTTAGCCGATGCCCAGCGCCTCGGCCAACAGGCGATGGAGATCGCGCGCAGCGAAAGCGAACAATTCATCGCCGAGCGGCTTTGGCGCATATCCCGCATATTGCGCGACTGGGTCGAGCGAAACGGCGTCGAAAGCACAAGCCGCAGTGAAAAAGCCTTGCTCGATGTTGAAGACCTCTTCACCGACCATGAAAACCGCGCGATCAACGGATTCGCGACCCAGATGCCCAGCACCGAGACCTACCTCAAAGCGATGGGACAAGGCTTGATTCAAGGCTTCGCCACCACAAATACGGCGGCGCTTCGCATACTCTTGTCTCATTACATCCTGTCCGGTGTGCTGGATGCCCACGACGGCGCCCTTGAAGACGCCCGCTTTTGGCAGGCCGCCTGCCTGCGCACGCTGCCCGAATCAGCCGAAAGCCACATCGCCCTGCGCAAGCTTGCCGAATTCATCGAGCGGCGTGATAGCTTGCTCGCCGCCCAAAACATCTTCGCCGAACTCACCGGTCCCCATATAACGGACAGCCTCGCCGAGCTCATCCGCCAGTTGGAAAACAACCCGCAGTCGCGTCTATTGACGCCCGGCATTCAGAGCCTGAAAGCGCTGGAATCGGCGCTGCAAGATTGGGCTGACGCGGAATTCCGCGCCGCTGGCAATAAGATCGAGCAAGTGCTGCGCAGCATCACCGAAGCCGAATCCAATGCCAATATCAGTCTGGGCGCCTATCGCGCCTGGATGACCGAGCTGCAAGCGGCGCTCGCCGAACTTAGCGTTAAACGACGCAGCCTGCTGGGCGATATCGATCGGCAACCGGACGCGCCGCAGCCGAGCATTCGCGACGCCATCCACCAGCAAGCCGATGTCACGGAAGATTTGCTCGGATACACGCACGCGCAAATGATGCTGGGCTGGCGCGATACCTACGAAGCCTTCCTCGCCATTTACACCGGCGACAAAAGCCGCAATCAAAAGCTGGAGGCGATGAACGAGCTCTTCAAGGCGATGTTCATCGATCGCAACCCGGCTTATCCCCTCTTCCGCCATTGGTACCGTCAGGTGGAAGCCACCCCGCAGGAGGCGCCTGAAACTGAAGCAACGACGCCCGAAGACTTGCCCGTCGCGCCTGTTTCAGAACCGGCCAAACCGGCGCCGGCGCCCGAAGCCGCTCCCCCCGTTGCAACAGAAGCGCAGCCTGCGCGTTTGAACCGCTGGGTTTTCAACGGCGCCATGTTGATCGGCTTCATACTCGTCATTGGGGGCTTGCTCTCGCTAGCGGGCAACGGCAACCTCAATAGCCTCCTGGCGGCGATTTTGCCCCAGCCGTCGCCGGCCGTCGCCGATGTGAGCGAGAATGACCCGACGGCCATGCCCGCCATCAGTGACGAGACGGACGATGCTGACTCGCAGCCACCCGAGTCTCAAGCGGGCGCAAACGAATCCGCCAGCGCCGCGGCCGCGCCCACATCAGCGCCGCCGCCTACCGATATTCCTCAGCCGACTGCGATCCCCAGCCAAATCCCAACCCTGGCCAGCAGAACCATAGCCACGCCCACGACGCTGCCGACTGCGATTCTACCGCCGGACGGGCTACAAGGCGCGCAAAACCTGCTCGACCTTTTCAAGAACGCAGAAGCGCCGCCGTTTTGGGATGAGAGCGCTTTCAGCTTCGCCAGTGGCGCTTGGCGCTTGGGCCTCAGCGGCGAAACTGCGGGCGATACCCTTGTCCTGGCGCCGCCCGCCGATCTTCTTGATCGCAGCTTTGGCAACGAGGCGCCCAAACGCATCAGCCGAGTGGAAGCGGAACTCGCTTTGCACGGCGCCGATCCCGACCTGGACCCAAGCGAAATTTATTTCGGCCTTCTCTTGCAGAACGCGAACGGCGAAGGCAGCGCCGGCATCCAAGTCCAGCAAATTAGTCCCGATGTGATCAGTCTCGCGCTCTATCAGAACGGCGCGGCCGACGTCATCAGCCAGCGATCGGTTACCAATCTTATCACGCGCTTGCGCCTGGAGCGCGACCCGTCAACCGGCGCCGTCAGCGCCTATTTCAACGACTCGCTCATCGGCGATAGCATCGACACGCTGCCGGCTGATGCCGCGCTCGAACCAGCCATCTTCGTCAAAGACGGCGGCGTCATCATCGGCGTCTCCGCCTGGCAAATCACCCTGGAGTAAACTTCAGGCGCTCAAACGATGTACAGACGTCCACATGCCGCGAAAAATGCGGAGTCAACCGACCGGCAGTGGCTGCGCGCGGTTTCAAGTCGCCCGCCTATTGTGAAAACTGTAAGGCTTGTCCGCTACTTGTTGGCTCGCTTCCGACGCTGCGCAGTGCAAAGGCGT
>JAPOYT010000117.1 GCA_026706445.1 Chloroflexota bacterium | reverse complement strand
ACCGCAATTGCATGGGCGATGGGGCAAGGTCCTGTCAGTTACGTTCCCAAGCAGGCGGGTTTCCTCCGGGAAGAGCGTGTTGCAAAACGCGCGAAAAAATGCGGCTTGATCGCCTTTGTGGCTGTTGTGCGCCTTGGCGCCCTCATTCCAGGACAGGCGATTCGTCTCGTGATGCGCTTTGTTCGGCATCGCTCTGTACCGTAAGCTGAACCGCGTATTGTGATGATTTTAGTCGAACGCGATAGTCGCCACAATTGAAGATGCCGCCGATGCCTTTCGCGTCGACCGATGCTTGCGCCCGGCACCATGACAAAGCACCTGTTCATTTGAGCGATTTTGCGCGGCGAATTTCTTGCCACGCGCGACGCTCAGGTCTATAATTCTGCCTACGCTGAGTAGGAAATTCAATGAACGGCCTCGACTTGACACAGGCGGCGCTGGAAGCGCTGCAACCCTCAAGCTTGGAGATGTCGGACAACGGAAATCACGACGAGGCGCGCGGCCTGCGCGGTCGGATTCTTGGCGTGCTGATACGCAAGTGGCGGATTCAAGCCGAACGCTCGCCGACCGAATGCGCCGAGTTTATGCGGCGGGCGCCACAAATGATCGAAGCCTGGGAATACGGCGATAACGTTCCCTGTTGGCCGCAGTTGGAATTGCTCTCGCTTTACTTTAGCGGGCCTTCAGCCAATTCGAGGGACTTTGCGCTTATCAATGATAGCGCGGCTCGACTCGAGTATATGTTGTTGCGGCAGCGTCTAATTGGCGCGCTGCTGCGAGCGGCTCGAGAAACGATCGGCTGGAGTATTGACGAGCTGAGCCAGCGAATTGGTCTCGAAGCCGATCTGATCAAGCGTTTCGAATTCGGGGAAGAAAAGATTCCGGTCAGTGTTTTGGCAGCCTTGGCTCAGACCCTGAGCGCAGATCTGGCTTACTTCACCGCGCTGCCTCAGGCGCCGCCCAGCAGTTTTGTGACGGACGAGACGCGCAAAATGGCTGCGGAGACCCATATTGATTTACGACAGTTCGCCGCCCAAAGCGAGAACCGCGCGTTTATCAATCTAGCGATGGCTTTCAAGCATATCGAGCCAGATGACCTGCATCGCATTGCCAATGCGCTATTCGCCATCATCAGCGCGAAAGTGGATTCCAACGGCCGGTTGAGCTCCCCATCGTGAATCGTCCTCGATGACCAACGTCACCGATCACAACCTTCGTTTTCGCATATTTATGCTGCTTGTGGCTTTAATGGTCGGCGTTTACATGCTGACGTATCGGGCGCTGATTCAGGCCGGTGACACGCGGCGCGCATTCGACGCCGTCACCAGTTACGCTCGTTACGGCGATTGGCTAATGGACGAAACGAATTGGTTAAAGCTGCCTTTTCGGATTCAGGAGTCGGATGCTCTGCCCTTGGGCGAATACAATGTAGCGGAACGGCTCAATATCCGGCTCGCCAGTCCCTTGCTCAGATTCGCTGAGGCTTTGCCGCGCCTGGGCAATATTCACACGGTCTGGCTCTTCAACATCATCATCACGTCGCTGAATGTGGGCTTCATCTATCTCATCCTGCGATCCATGTCGTTTTCGCAACTCGTCGCGGTAACAGTGGCGGCGAGCGCAGGCTTGGGCACAAACTTCTGGGCATACAGCCAAACCTTCTTTCGCGAGCCATTAGCCGCGTTTTTCATTCTGGCGACGCTGCTCGCCTTGCAGCTCGGCCATGGCTTGCGTGTAGGCGGCCGCGCAGTCAGCATTATTTTCGCGGCGATCGGGATGTTCCTCGCATTCGAAACCAAGTCATCGACGATATTCGCCCTGCCCGCGGCGATTGCATTCGCGCTGCCCAAGTGGAATCGCCACCGCATGCGAAACGCGGACGCGGCGCTCATTGGCTTGGTCGCGCTACCGCTGCTTGGTCTCTGCGTCTTGATGTTTGTTGACCCGCTGCCGGCGGTTCTACAGAATCTCCTGACTGGAATCGGAATCCACATCGAGTACGCGAGCGCCGCGACCCGCGCCTATATTCTTAGCCCGGGCGCCAGCATTTGGGCGACATCGCCACTGGCGCTTCTCGCCGTACCTGGCGTCATCATGTTCTGGAAGCGGGGGCGGCGGCGGCTCGTCGCGACGATCTGCCTGCTCTTCGCTGGATACATAATGGGACATGCGCTGCTGACGGGCCGACATTGGTTTGGCGGCTTGAGCTGGCCACCGCGATTTCTGCTGCCGATGCTGCCGGTTCTCATGCTGGCTACGGCGCCAGTTGCAGAAGAGATGTTTCGCGCGCGGCGCAAGCGACTGCGCCTAGTCTGGATTGCGCTGCTGTGTTACGGAATCTGGATTCAATTCGTTGGCGCGTCGCTGAGCTTGAATCGGTACAGCCAATCGCTGCCGCCCGAAGCCAAGGGCTACGCCGAGTGGGAACCGTCACTGACGCAGCCGCGCTATTTCAGATGGTTCGTTTTGCCGGGGCGCTGGCGAGATTTGGGTTTCGAGTTCCTCTGGACGCGCGCCAAGCTGCCGCTGTGGGGCGTCAGCTTTTTAGCCTACACCGTTTTGACCAGCGTCACGCTCGCGGGCATTCTGCGCCACCCCAGCGGTCGTTGGCGGCATCTGGCGCCTTTGCTTGCGCTTCTGTGCACCCCAGTTGTCCTGATAAATCTCATGTCGGCATACGACAAAGATCCGCGGACGCAATCTGGGCAGAGCGCTCTGCACGAAGCGCTTGCATATCTCGCCAGCAATGCGCGCGCCGACGATGTGCTGCTGCTGGCGGGTCCAGATTACGGCGACTTCATACTGAATCACATGGATGCCGCTACGCCACGTCCGATCATCCTCGATCGACCACTGGCGCAGGCAGCCAGCCCAAAGCAGCCAGCGCTTATCGTCTCCGTGAATCCAAACGACTGGTTTGATGTTCAGAGCTTGCGAACGGCGCAGCATCTTGCGGGCCGCCTGGATCGAATATGGGCCCTATCCAATACCAGCCCCTTCATGCGCTGGAGCCATCGGTCGCTCGAGCGATATCTAGCGCAGCACTATTATCCATTAGGGGAAGTGGAACTGCCGGAATCCGACGAGACCGTGCGTCTGTTGGCATATAGCACGCGCAGCGCGGCGCCAAATCCCATGAGCGCCTACGCCGGCGATGACGCGACTGATCTGCAGTACGGTGGGCAAATTCGGCTGCTCAGCCTCGTGCTGCCAAACGGCAGCCGACATCAGCCGGGAGAGACGGTTGAGCTCTCGCTTTTGTGGCAGACGGACGCGCCGCTCAAGCACGATTACACAGTTGCCTGGTTCATCGTCGATCCAAATACGAATTTGCCGATCGCCCAAGGACAAGATTCCGGACCGCAAGCAGGCTTCGCGCCGACATCGACCTGGAAGCCGCGCTGGCCCGTATGGGATAATCGCGCTCTCCGCTTGCCAGAAAATGCCGCGCCTGGCGAATATCAGATTTGGGTGCTGATGTACCGCTTCGACGGTGGAAGCGGCGATATCCTCCGCCTTCCGGTCCGCGGCGCCAAGGTGAGGGAAGACGGCACAGTTGGCGTACTTCCCGTTTCCCTTTCCGTCGAATAATGCGCGGACGTTTCTCGCTTCTCCATGGCCGCGCCGGTAGGAAAATCATCCATTCTGCTTACGATGAGCATGATATAAACTCGCTGAATTGTCAGCGCTCCCAAGCGGAGAACGCATGACCGCCGAATTCAAGGTCCAAGCTCCGATCAAGAGCAACCACAGCAGCCCCTTTCGCTTCATCCTGTCGCATATTTTGCGCCACCCGTTCGCCGCCCTGCTGCTTGTGGTTGGCGCATTCAGCAATGCCTTCTTGGCCGGCGTCGTTCCCGGCGCGCTAGGCAGCGCCTTTGACGCGATTCTGAACATAAACGACCAGACCCTTACGCTGGTGTTGAACAGCGTCGTGCTGATCATCGGCTCGCAGTCGCTGCGTTCGGTATTGCAATTCGCGCGCAACTTTGCCGCCGAAGTTTTCGCTCAGCGCTTCGAGCGGGACATTCGCGACGAAGTTTATTCGAGCTTGCTGGGCAAGAGCATGAGCTACCACGATCGGCAGCCGGTCGGTGAGACGATGGCGCGCGTGACCAATGACGTGCGCGAAATGAACATGATGATGAACCCGGGCGTTAATTTGATAACCGGCGCCAATATGTTCTTGATTATGCCAGCCTTGTACGCTCCCGGCATCCTTCCGCAGTTGATCTTCGTGCCGCTGTTATTCATCGTCTCGCACATTCTGGTACAAATCTACTTTGTCGTCCGCTTGCACCCGATCGCTCGAGATGTACGCGCCAGTTTCGGTCGGATGAATGCCAAACTTGCGGAGTCGCTCGATGGCATTGAAGTGGTCAAGGGCGCCGCGCAGGAATCAGCTGAGATTAGCGCATTCAACAGACTGGCTGATGTCGTCCGCGATCGTTTCATCCACCAGGGCGAGTTTGAGGCGCGTTATCTATCGGTGCTGCTCTTCGGTTTGACGGTCGTCGGCGCGCTGCTTCATGCGGGCATTCTCTACAACAGCGGCGCGATCACCGAGGGCGATGTCATCGCTTTCCTGAGCCTCGTCAACCTCTTCCTATTCCCGGTATTCATTTCGCTGTTCACTTCTTCGCGGTTGGCTTCAGGTTACGCCAGCGCCGCCCGCATTCTGGAAGTGCTGGTGACGACAAACAAGCTTGATCAAAACATCAAAGGATACAGCGGCGCCGTGGGCGGAAGCATTCAGTTCGAAAATGTCACATTTGGATACAGCGCCGACGAGAGCAACCTTTCCGATGTTACATTTAGGGTAAAGTCGGGGCAGACGGTCGCTATCGTTGGGCAGACTGGTTCCGGCAAGAGCACGCTCAGCAAACTGGTAAATCGCATATATGACGTTGACGCCGGGCGGGTTTTGGTTGATGGCGTCGATGTGCGCGACTGGAACCTGCAGGCGCTGCGATCGCAAATCAGCATCATCGAACAAGATGTCTTTCTATTCAGCCGAAGCGTGGCGGAGAACATCGGCTTTGGCAAAGACGAAATCGACATGGACAGCATCAAAGAATCGGCGAAGGCGGCGCAAGCTCATGACTTCATTTCTGCCTTCCCGGCCGGTTACGACACCATCATTGGTCAGCGCGGCATGACGCTGAGCGGAGGACAGCGCCAGCGCTTAGCGCTCGCGCGCGCCTTTCAGACGGACCCGCCAATTCTCATCCTGGATGACAGCACCAGCGCCATCGACAGCGCGACCGAAGACAAGATTCAGCGCGCGATTTGGTCGGCGGCCAGCGGACGCACCACGCTGCTGATCACGCATCGACTGTCGCAAATACGCTGGGCTGATCATATCGTCGTCTTGCGCAAGGGACGCGTGGTCGCCCAGGGTACGCATGAAGATCTGCTGCGGACTTCCGAATCATATCGGCATATCTTCGACCGTTATTCATCGCTGGACGCGCCGGCGCAGTCAGCGGCGGGAGGCTAAGGTGGCGGCGGTATTTGGCGGTTTACAAGGCGACAAGTACGACCGGGAATACGGCGACTCTTATCTGTTTAGGCGCATCGGTTTATATCTGGCTCGCCATAAACGGCTCGTGTTTTGGGGATTGCTCGGCTTCCTGGTCGTGGGATTGGCGCGCGCGATACGGCCCGTTTTCATCAGCGCGGGGGTCGACGAATTGGTCGGCGGCGGCGACCTGTTCAATTTCGTTCTCCTGGTAATGACTTTGCTCGCCGTTTCCGAGTATATCTGCAATTATGGCCGGCGTCGCTTTACGGTAGTCGTGATCGGCAGGATCGTCGCTCAAATGCGAAAAGAATGCTTTGACGCGGCGATCGAGCGCGATCTGGCATTCTACGATCGACATAAGTCGGGCGCCGTAATCAGCCGCATCACTAGCGATACGCAAGAATTCGGCGATGTCATGCTGCTGGGCAGCGAAGTGATTTCACAATTTCTGTCGGTGATCATTCTCTTCACAGCGCTGTTGAGCTATTCGGTGGAGATGACCATCGTGCTTTTGTTCACCATGCCCTTGGTTGTGCTCTCCGCCTTGGCTTTCCGTTATCTGGCGCGGATCGTCACGCGGCAAGGCGCGCGCGCCATGGCGGTCGTCAACGACAATATACAGGAGAGCGTCACCGGCATCAGCGTGGCCAAGAATTTCCGCCAAGAAGAGATGATCTACAATGAGTTTTCCGCGGTAAACCAGTTAAGCTACAAGATCAATCTCCGTCGCGGATTCATCCTTTCGCTGGTGTTTCCGACCATGGGCGTTCTATCGGCGATTGCCTTGTCGATCGTCGTTTGGGTTGGCACGCATTCCGTATTGGCGGGCGCGTTCAGCGCGGGAACCTGGTATTTGTACATCCAGAGCGTGGATCGATTCTGGTTCCCCTTCATGAATCTGGCGTCTTTCTGGAGTCAGTTTCAGCAGGGACTGAGCGCGGCTGAACGCATTTTCGCGCTCATCGACGCCGAAAACACAGTGCTGCAGACTGATAGCCAACCGGTCACAAAGTTGCCGGGTGGCATCCAATTTGAGAAGGTCACATTCGAATACGAGCGCGGCGATACCGTGCTGAGAGATTTCAGCTTGGACATCGAGCCGGGCGAGAATGTGGCTTTCGTCGGGCATACCGGCGCTGGCAAGAGCACGATCGCCAAATTGATCACACGCTATTATGAATTTGAGCGAGGCAGCATCCGCATCGACGGTACCGATATTCGCTCGTTTGATTTGAAGAGCTATCGATCGCGATTGGGCATCGTGCCGCAGCAGCCCTTTCTCTTCAGCGGCGCCGTCCTGGAAAATGTTCGCTACGGCAATCCACAGGCGACGATGCGCGAAATCAATGAAATTGCCCAGAGTATCGGCCAGGGCGAATGGCTTGACAGCCTGCCGGACGGACTGGATACACCGGTAGGCGAACGCGGCGCTCGGCTCAGTGTGGGGCAACGACAACTGGTGAGTCTGCTGCGAGTGCTGGTTCAGAAACCTTCCATCTTCATCCTGGATGAAGCGACAGCCAGCATCGACCCATTTACCGAGTCTCAGATACAAGACGCCATTGAATTGATACTGGCGCGGTCGACCTCCATACTGATCGCCCATCGCCTCAGCACCGTGCGCAGCGCTGATCGCATCATCGTACTGCGCGACGGCGCGATCATTGAAGAAGGAAATCACGATAAACTGATGCGCGATAACGGGCACTATGCCGAGCTATACAATACGTACTTCCGTCATCAGTCTTTGAATTATGTGGAACAAGCGAAGGAGAGGTTCGCCGCAGCAGGCTATTGAGTCGGAGCGGGGGCGGTCCCGAGCGAACAGACGCATTTTGCAGAACCGTAGTATGCGCGCATATTGTGTTATTGCGAGGGAATCCGCATTATACTGTCAGAGCATTTTGACACCTGCTTCTGAATGCAGGTGAACGAAGGTTTTACGCGGGTATGCCTACAAGAATCGCTCAACTAAAGAGGACAGCGCGGCGCCAATACAGGCTGCTGGCTATCCGCCTAGATTGGGTTATTCGCCGTCTAATTCAGATTTTTCGCTGGTTGAACGCGATTGATATCCCGCTCAGTCCGCTGCAATGGATCCTGCTGCTGTACCTAGTGTTCGGAGCGATTTACGCGCTCGCGACGCCGGTCTTCGAAGCCAATGAAGAAATCTGGCATTTCGGCTATGTCGAGCATCTGCGCCAGACCGGCAGCTTACCGCATCAGGTCTTTGACGGACGCGATACCATCTACCGGCAGCATGGCAGCCAGCCGCCGCTCTATTACGGCCTAATGGCAGCAGCGACGGCGCCTTTTAACATTGAAGACTCAGACTCATACCGCCGCCTTAACCCCTATGTCTCGGCTAGGCAGCCAGACTCCTTCGGCAACAAGAATCTGATCATTCACGATCATACGCTTTCTCTTTTTGACGGCACTGGATTGGCGGTCTTGTTTATACGCGCGCTAGGCTTGGCTTTAGGCGCGGGAACCATCGTATTCGTTTACAAGATCGGAGAGCTTGTCGCGCCACAGCGGCTCACCGTCGCCTTTGTCGCGGCGGCGATTACCGGACTGAATCCGATGTTCATCTTCGTCAGCGCCTCGGTCAACAACGATTCGCTGGCGATGATCCTTAATGGCGCGCTCATCTGGCTGCTGCTTCGCACCTTGCGCGATGGCTTCTCCCTTCGCCGAACGCTTGCGCTTGCCCTGCTCTTCGCCTTGTCGAGCCTCACGAAACTCACTGGACTCGTCTTGCTGCCGGTAATGCTCGGCTTAAGCATATTCGTCTTTCGCAAGACCAGCGACCGGCGCGGATTGCTGATATTTCTGTATTTTGTCGCTTTATTCTGGCTGGTGATCGCTGGCTGGTGGTTCTTTCGGAATGTGCAGCTTTACGGCGAACCCTTCGGAATCATCACAATGGCGAATATCGCCGGACCGCGCGATATCACCTTCAGCTTGGCGGACTGGCTCGGAGAATATCAGCAGTTTCGCATGTCTTACTGGGGATTGTTCGGCGCGCTCAATGTTCAAGTGACTGGCGTCTTCTATTTGCTGGCGGACCTAATGACATTTCTAGGCATTATCGGTTGCGTTTTCCTGGCAATGCAGCTGCTGGCGATCAGCGATTTCGCCTATGCGCGTTATGAACTGGCGCATCTGCTGACGCTGGCATGTGGCTTGGCGCTGCTTTGGCTGGGCCTTCTGTACTGGAGCAGCTTAACCAGCGCGGCTGAGGGGCGGCTGATCTTTCCACTGATCGCCATCGTCAGTCCACTGCTGGCGGTTGGATTCGTCGAAGTTGTATGGTGGATCGTTTTTTCCCTGCGCCCGCCAAACCTGGAATTCGTCCGCGCCGGCGATGCCGTGCCCAAGGAATTGTTGCACAACACGATGATCTGGCAGCTAAGATTCTTGGCAGTCGTCGCGCTCTTCGTTCCTTTTACAGTTATCGCCAGCCAATACAACTCGCCGCAGCCAGTTGACGAGATTTCCGACCGCGCGCGGCCCGTCTATGCGGAATTCGGTGATGTCGCGCTAATCGCTTATGAGCGCAGCGACCGCCGCTATAGCACGGGAGATCAGGTTAGGCTCAAGCTCTACTGGCGGGTGCTCATGCCGTCACGGGCCGACAACAGCATTCGCCTTAGTCTGGTAGACGACCACGGGCATGAAATCGGAAGTTACAAGACATTTCCAGGCGCCGGCAGTTTGCGCAGCTCTCGCTGGCAGGCGGGCCTCATTTATCCTGATGAATACTTGATACGCATCAGCCGAGCCGCTTACGGACGCTATCCATTTTATCTGCGTGTCGAATGGGAAGACGCGGAGCGCTCGGCATCCATTGGCGCCACCAGCGCGGAAGGCGAGAAAATCGAGCCGGTGCTGCTGAATATTGGCGCAGTCGTAACGGCGAAGTACCAGCCAAGCGCCTCCGGATTCTCCGAAATACCGCCGAATTCACAGCCGGTCTTTGAAGAGCAAATTCGCCTGGAATCATTCATGCTCAACCTGGAGCTCAACGAGATATCTTTGAATTGGAAGTCCGAATCGACGCCTGACGAGAATTTTACGGTCTTCGCCCATTTGCTTGACAGCGAAGGAAACATACTCAGTCAAGATGACAATTCGCCGCGCCTGCCCACAAAGTACTGGCGCTGGGGCGAGTCATTCACGACCTTTCACCGCTTTGACGCCGGTTACAATATGCTCGATTACACTGTTTCAGTCGGGCTTTACATAAACGACGGCTTTAGCTACCCAAAGCTGGAATATACAAGCGTCGTTGAGCAGGACGGTGAGGAAATAGAGGAAGTGTTAGACTCTTTCGAGATTCCTTGGGATATCGCCAAGGAAGTGTTGGAGTTGACCGCTACCGCAGCGCCCAAGGACGACGCCGCCGAAGGTGAAACTGCTGAGCCGCAGATCACTGAAGAAGCGAGCGAATCTGAGGCTAGCGAGCCAGAAGAGGCAGCGCCCTAAGCGTCGCGCTGTTCAAGCAGGATATCGACGCTTTGTCCTTTTGGATTGCCCAGCCCATCCACCAAATTCAGATTGGTGAAGCGGAAGACGGCGTAGCCATCGAGAATGATGGTTCTTTACGCAGTTCACCCTGTCCCAGAGCAGCGTATACCATCTCGCTACTTCGTGATGCAAGTCCCAGGGCATGCCGCCGGCCACAATCACGACATCGTCAAAAGCCGCCAAGCGCTCGCGCAAGCCCAAGGCTCACGATCCGGAATGCTCGATCCAACAATTCTATTCTAGCCGCCTTGCCACTTCTGTTACAATGCGAAGCATCGCATATCGATTGGCTAGGATATGACAATATCGCAAACTCTGCTCGAAAGGGTTCTGTCGCGTCCCTTTAAGTATCTGGACCAGGTCAATAGCACTAACGATACCGCCAAAGCCTGGCTGGCCGCCGGAGCGCCTGAGGGCGCGGTTGTCATCGCGGGCGCGCAGACGCGCGGGCGGGGCCGGCATGGCCGCAGTTGGCATACGCCGCCGGACGCCGCGCTGGCGCTTTCGTTGATTTTGAAGCCGCCGGAAGCATTCCTGCCGCGGTTGAACATGGTAGCGGCGCTGAGCGTATACGATTTGGCGCGCAAATGCGGCTGCAAAAACGTGGCCATCAAGTGGCCCAATGACATTCTCGTTGACGGCAAGAAGGCGAGCGGCGTGCTGACGGAAACCGTCTGGGAAGGCGGCGACTCGGTTGGCGCGATAGTCGGCATTGGCGTCAACGTTCGCATCGACTTTGAAGGAAGCGCCTTGAGCGTCACTGCCATCAGCCTGGAAGATGTCGTCGAGCGGCGGCTGGACCGCGTTCAGTTGACCGAATTCTTGCTGAGCCGATTCGATTACTGGTATCGCCGTATCGCGACACCCACAGTGTTTAGGGAATGGCGCGCGCGCCTTGTTACGCTTAATCAAACAATTGCAATAGATGAGGTGAAGGGCGTCGCTTTCGATGTAACTGCCGAGGGCGCGCTGCTGATACGAGATGCGAACGGGCGCGTCCATCAAGCGCAGGCGGGTGACCCCGTGGTAATGACCGAAGAGAGGGTCCGCTAGATGAGCCGGATACGCTTGGAATGGAATGTGGAATCGCAACAGATCGACCGGTCTGACGGCGAAGACCCGGAGGAAAAGCGCAGACGGCGGCGCAGCGTATTAATCTTGCTGGCGCTTATTTTTGCGCTGCTTCTAGCCATCGCGCTTGCGGCGGCGCTCGTGCGACAGCGGATACATCAAGTCGAAAGGCAGTTTGAGCAGCTGCTCCAAGACACGGTCAAAGCAGAGGTGGCGGCGCTGCGCATAGGCGATCTGAACAGCTTCCTCAATATTCAGAGCGCGGACGACGCCAGCTGGGTTAACCGCCAACGCGCGATGTTTCAGCATTACAGCGACTTGAAATCAGACGGCGCCATCGAATTGACCGGCAGCATACTGGCGGCGGATGTCGATGGCGAACGCGCCCGCGCGCTCGTTCAAGAGAATATCAACGATCTGCCCTACGCCAGGCTCTGGTTTTACCGGCGCGCCGGCGACGGCTGGCAGCATACTGCGCCTGATTATTCGTTTTGGGGAGCGCAAAGCGAGCTCGAGTCAGAAAATGCTGTAGTCAGCTATCGGGCAGCCGATCGCGATTTTGCGCTGCAGCTCAGCGATGCCTTGGACGATTGGCTCGGCCGCGGCTGCGACATCCTCGAATGCGGCAATCTGCCGAAGCTGTCGGTTGCCATCGTTGCCGATGAGACGAGCGAAACAGCCTGGACTGACGAGCGGCAAATGCAACTGCAAATCCGTTCGCCCTACATCGACATTACGCGAGCGGACAGACCATTCGACGGCTGGCTGCAACTGCAAGTCAGCACTTTGCTGGCCGAGCGTCTAGTCGACGCGCATACGGGTTACCTGGTTACGAGGGAACCCCATGACGCCGCGTTTCTCCGGCAGTCCGCCATCGCCTGGTTGAGCGAGGTCTTCACGCGGCTGGACAGCGGCGCCACGCTGATGCGGTCGCTGGCGGATAATTACGGCGCGGGCAAAATCGCCCGGCTGCTCGCGCAGATGACCGCTACGAGCGGCATTTCGCTGCTGCAAGAGGTCATCAATCAGCCCTTCGAAAGCGCCGACTTGGACTGGCGTGATTTCGTTGAATGGCGCCTCGCCCTGGAGCAATCGCTGATCCGGGCTGGAAGAGAAAACGACTGGCTAAAGCTCTACGATACATCCCTTGAAAGCGCGCGCCTCGCGGCTTATGACCGATTCAACGCGGGCGCGCAGGAGCAAATCTACCGCGTCATTGACCTGCTGCTTTGGTCAAATCCCGCCGGCGCGCCGCAATTGCGCGCCACAGTGCGGGTGAACGGCAACGGAGAAGTAGTGGACGAAATCGTCCTTTTCAATTTGGTCAATGATGTGTGGAAGCGCGCCAGTTAACGATCGATTCTCTGAGCCTGCTGGGGCGCGAGTATCTCTACTAACACAAAACAACGAGCCCGCGATTGATTTCGCGGGCTCGCTTTTGCCACGATTTAGTATTGCCGAATGCCAGGCTATTCGTCGCCCATACCCAGCGCGGCGTCGCGAATGACGACCAGGAACGCAAGCGCGTGACCAAACATGATGTGTCCAAGCAAGCTAGGACTGTCCAGGTTTATCTGCAGCAGTTCTCCGCCGGAAATCGCCGGCATGATGATCAAGCCGCCGATAATCCACCAGATTACACCGTAGATCAGACCGCCGACTGCGATGTTGTACAGCGGGCTTCCAAGATCCACATACTGCATGAAAAGCCCCGTATAGAGCGCGCCGATCACTGCGCTGATGATGACGTGCAGGATGAAACCGATCAGCGCCGAATTAGAGCCGATCATGCCAGCAACCATGCCCGTCATTCCCGAACCCATCATTGCAGCGCCCTGTTCAACGGCCGTCACCATACCAGCGTCGTCCGTTGTGACACTAAGGCTCCCCGGCACCATACTCGCGCCGATGAAGGCAAGGAATAGATACCCGGCGATAATTCCAGGTATGATCCCCCTCATAAGTTTATCGCTGTCCATCTTGATTCCTCCTAAGAATGCTAAGAACTTCGAAAGCGATGTGAGATGTAATGCCATCTATATATGGGTAAGACTCATAAGAACTTACCCGCTTCGATTGGTTACAGTATACACAAGTCAATTCTGTCGGGCAAGTAAATCGGGCAAGCAATTGTAAAATTCCTAGAATTCACGCTTTGACTCGCGTTCATCATTGCGTACAAGGCGATCTTGGTTGATTTTCACTTTCAGCTGTCGACCAATCCCAGTGTGCGTCAGCGGCAAAAGCGCATGAATCGC
This sequence comes from Chloroflexota bacterium, assembly GCA_026706445.1. GTDB lineage: Bacteria > Chloroflexota > Anaerolineae > Aggregatilineales > Phototrophicaceae > UBA6055. The sequence continues at coordinate 3,811 of JAPOYT010000117.1, read as the reverse complement.
GCGCTGTTTTCGGGCGGCTGGCGTGGCGCGAAGCGAGCGAAGATGCTAGAATTGAGCGAAATAATGGCGAGGGCGCAACACTTGGCGGCACAGAAGATTTTTTGCCTGCCACCACAAGATTCAGTTAGGCCCGAGGCGCATTCTTGTTAGTAAGCGCACGCTTCAAATTGCCGATGGCGGGCTGAATACTGCCCTTGCGTATCGTTTGAAAACGCTCCCTCGAGAAAGGAGACAAGGCGCGATCCGATCGTTGGTCGGCCTGAAGGCATGGATAGACCTGAATCGACTACATTGGAAGATGGCGACCGCCCTATCGGCAAGATCACGATCAACGAGGAGATGCGCGGCAGTTATCTGAATTATGCCATGAGCGTCATCGTTGCCCGCGCCCTGCCGGATGCGCGCGACGGGTTGAAGCCGGTGCATCGCCGCATCCTCTACGCGATGCACGATATGGGTTTGCGCCCCGGGACGGCTTACAAGAAAAGCGCTCGACTGGTTGGCGAGGTATTGGGCAAGTATCATCCGCATGGCGATCAGGCGGTATATGATGCGATGGCGCGCATGGCGCAGGATTTTTCGCTTCGTTACCCCCTCGTCGACGGGCAGGGCAACTTCGGCAGTCAAGATGGCGACAAACCGGCGGCAATGCGCTACACCGAAGCGCGCATGGCCAATATCGCCAGCGAAATGCTGACCGATATCAATATGAACACGGTGGAGTTCGCCGAAAACTACGATCAGACGCAAGAAGAACCCACGGTTCTGCCGGCGCGCCTGCCGAACATGCTGCTCAATGGCGCCAGCGGCATCGCCGTCGGCATGGCGACAAGCATCCCGCCGCACAATCTGCGAGAACTCGCCGATGCGATCATCTACCTGATTGACAACTACAGCGAAATTGACGCGGTGTCGGTCGATGATTTGACCCAATTCATCAAGGGACCGGACTTTCCCACCGGCGCAACTATCGTCATTGGCGACGAATTGAAAGAAGCCTACGCCACCGGAAAAGGGCGCGTTGCGGTGCGCTCGGGCCACGAATTTGAAGAGCGCGGCGAAGGAATCAGCATCGTTTTCAATTCAATTCCATATCAAGTCAGCAAGTCCGCCATAATCGAACGCATCGTTTCACTCGTGCGCGAAGGGCGCATTGAAGCGATTCGCGATCTGCGCGACGAATCGGACCGGCAGGGGTTGCGCCTCGTGGTCGAGCTGAAGCGGCACGCCCAATCGCAACGGGTTTTGAACCAGCTGTTCAAATATACGCAGCTGCAAAGCGTGTACAGCATTCAGATTCTAGCGCTGGTCAATGGCGAGCCGAGAAAGCTGAGCTTAAAGCGCTGCCTGCAGATTTATATCGAGCACCGCTACGATGTCATCGTCAGGCGGTCGGAATTTGACCTTAAGCGTCAGCGCGCGCGCGCCCACGTTTTGAGCGGATTGCTCAAAGCTGTCGCCAATATCGACGAGGTGATCCGCACGATTCGCAATTCAGAAAATGTTGAAAGCGCCCGCGCGCAGTTGATGGCGAATTTCGCGCTGGATCTGCTGCAGGCCAACGCCATCCTCGATATGCAACTGCGTCGCTTATCGGCATTAGAGCGGCAGCGGCTGCAAGAAGAATACGATACGGTGCAAGCTCGTATAGCGTATCTGGAGGACTTGCTCGCTTCGCCCCAGAAAATCCTCGACCTTATTCGGGCGGATATAAGTGAAATCGCGGAGACATACGGCGACGACCGCAAGACGGCCATCACCTACGGCAATGTTGATCTCGATGAAGGCGATCTTTACCGCCGCGAGAATGTCGTCATATCGCTGACTGAAAACGGCTACATCAAGCGGGTGGCGGCGCGCCATTATCGGGCGCAGCGGCGCGGTGGCAAGGGCATGCGCGGGATGGAAATCAAAGACAGCGATCGGCTAATGGATATATTTTTCGCGCACAGCCACGACAACATCCTTTTCTTCAGCAGCACGGGGAAAGTGTATTCGCGTAAATCCTATGACATTCCTGAAACCCGGCGAGACAGGTCTGGCACTCTGATAAAAATCCTTCTGCCGCTGACAGGAGACGAGAAAATCACGGCGCTTCTAGCAATTCCTGATTCTGCTTTTGAAAGCGACTTAACCTACTGTGTGATAGCGACGCGTAAGGGGCGTATCAAGCGGATGCACCTAAGCGAGTTTCAACATATTCGACGCAGCGGTTTGGTTCTTACCCGCCTGGATGACGATGATACTGTTGGATGGGTCAAGGCGACGCGCGGGGATCAACACGTGGTTATCGTATCCGCTGACGGGAAGGGGATACTTTTCCGAGAGACTGAAGTGCGGGTGATGGGACGCACTGCGGCCGGAGTACGCGGAATGCGTTTGAGAAAGGGAGATGAGATTGCCGGCATGGACGTTCTTGCCGCAGACGACAGCCACGTTCTCGTCGTCACACGCAATGGCTATGGCAAACGCACCACAATTGAAGACTACAATCCTCAGAGACGATATGGATTCGGAGTCATTACTCTCAAACGCACCAAGCGCAAAGGACCTGTCGTCGCCGTAAGATGCATTTGCGACGACGACGGTATCATGCTAATTTCTCAAAAGGGAACCGTGATACGAACTGATTTGTCTGAGATTCGCGCAATTGGACGGAACACCGAAGGTGTAACCGTGATGGATCTAGACGAAGACGACGAAGTGGCTGGCATCGCCATTATGAATGAAGACGACGAAACTGTTGACCAAAACGCAAACGGCGATGCAATGGCGGCAGGCCAGAACGGCAACAAATGAGCGGAGCGGACTCTAGCTTGTGTCTCCTGTATGCTGCGAAGCCAACGCTGTAGATTCGATCAAATGAACTTAGGTCTGCGCCGGGTCAGACAATCTCCTGGATAAGCAACTGGCGCAAACCCGCCGCCACAAGCAACGCCTCAAAGCGGGCGCCAGCTATTCTTCCTCGGATTCGCCTTCTTCGGTTCCGCCTTCTTCGCCTTCTTCCGCTTCGAGCTCGTCCAGCTCTTCTTCCGCGCGCGCCGCAGCGGGCTGGACGATTTTGGCGAGCATCTCGTTGGGATCGTTGTGAACTGTGACGCTCTCGCCAAAGCTAAGGTCCCGCACCAATACTTCGGCGCCCATTTCGGTCAAAGTCGAGAGGTCAATGATAATTCGATCACGGATATCGCTGGGGAATACTTCCAAGGTGAGCGAAGATCTGCCGGTGATCAAGATGCCTTCGCGAGCGGCGACAACCGGGCTTTCACCGTCCATTACAATCGGAACTTCGACGCTGATGCGCTGTGTCTGGTCAACAGCAAGGAAATCGACGTGCAAGATGTCGCCGCGCACGACATCCCGCTGCACTTCGCGCGCCAACGAAGGAAAACTGCTTCCGTTCACCTCGATGTCGATCAGATTTGTGCCACCGGCATTCATCAGCGTTACCTCAACCGCCCGATAGGGAAACTGCACGCTGATCGGGTCGATCGATGGCCCGTACACGATTCCTGGTACAAAGCCTTCGCGCCGCAATCGGCGGTTCCGTTTGCCTTGCGCCTGCCGCACTTCGGCGGCCAGTTGAAATTCTGCCATGTTGTGACACTCCTCGAAACTCGCCCGGCGAAACCGCCAGTTTGCGCTCGCGAGCGAAAAATCACCCTAACAAAGTGGGCCAATTTTAGTCGCGCAGCGAGCCGCGGTCAATGGCGTAGACTGAAGACCGCCCATGCAGTCCTGGGCGGTCAATTCACAAGCGGGTAACGGGACTCGAACCCGTGACCTTCTGCTTGGGAAGCAGGCGCTCTAC
>JAPOYT010000045.1 GCA_026706445.1 Chloroflexota bacterium | reverse complement strand
GTGAAGCCACAGCAACCCCCAAATGGCAATGGGAAGGTGCTAAGTTCGGCAGATGATTCTGGAAGATGAGGGTAAACACCTGAGCGGTTGACGCGGCGCTTAGCCACAGACATAAACTCAGGTTGTTCCGTTGACTGTGCCTCAGTCACTTTTTCATGAAAGTCACGGAAGCCCAAGCTGGCGTAACCGCCTCAGTTTGGGCTTTTTCTGTTCTAAGGACTAGACGATGAAAACTTCAAGACCTCTATCAGACGGACCCTCTACGGGCGCGAGCACCAAAGCAGTTCACGGCGGCGCCGCGCGCGACAAGGGATTCCATTCGATGACCACGCCGATTGTGCAGAGCGCGACTTACATCTTCGAGAATACGGCGAAGGTGATCGAATTTCTGGATAAGAAAGTATACGGCGGAGAGCTCGACCGCGAGGAATACGCCCGTTACGGCAATCCATCAGTGTGGTCGCTCGAGCGGCGCATCGCCGATTTGGAAGGGGCTGAAGACGCTGTTGTTTACCCGTCGGGGATGTCGGCGGTGACATCGCTTTTCCTCACCGTGCTGGGACCCGGCTCGCATATCGTCATGACCGATGACTGTTATCGCCGGACGCGGCAATTCTGTGAGACAACGTTGAAAAAGTTTGGCATCGAAACCAGCATCGTGCCGATGAGCAATAGCGAGGCGCTGGAAGCGGCGATTGCGCCCAGGAAGACACGCTTTATCTTTACGGAGACACCCACCAATCCTTATCTGCGCGTGGCGGATCTTCGGCGACTAGCGGAGCTGGGCAGGCGGCATCGCGCCATGACCTTGCTGGATACCACCTTCGCCACACCCGTTAACCTGCGTCCCTTGGAACATGGCATTGACTTTGTCATGCACAGCGCGACCAAGTATTTCGGGGGTCATAATGATGTATTGGCTGGCGCCATCGCTGGCGGCGCGGGTCGGATTAAAGCCTTAAAGGACGCGCGCGGAATCTTCGGAAATGTCATCGATCCGCATCAGGCCTTCTTGGTCGAGCGCGGTCTCAAGACGCTGGCGCTGCGCGTCCGCCATCAGAACCAGACGGCGCAGCGCGTGGCGGAGTACCTCGAGCGTCATCCCAAGATTGAGCGCGTCTATTATCCGGGCTTGGCGTCGCATCCTGATCACGAAGTGGCCAGCGCCCAGATGAGCGGTTTCGGTGGCGTTGTCAGTTTTGAGGTAGCAGGCGACATCAAGGCGACGAGCGACTTCATTGATCGGCTGCGCATTCCCTATATCGCGCCGAGCCTGGGCGGGACAGAGAGTCTGATTGAGCAGCCGGCTTATTTCAGCTATTACGATTTGAGCAGCGAAGAGCGGTTGGCCGTCGGCATCAAGGACAATTTGGTACGGTTCGCGCTTGGCATAGAAGACGCGGAAGACATCATTGAAGATCTGGATGAATCGCTAAGGCAAGTGCCAGCCCGCGCTGCTGTCCCCCTAGCGAAATGAGAATTTGAAGCCTAGGGCGCGCGTTTACCCAAGACCCTGACAATCGCGTCAAAGTCATCTTCAACTTGCAGCATAACGTTTTGATGCTGCGGCGAAAGACCCGGCAGTTGATCGGCGTGGTAGCCGATGGTCGCTTCCGGGTCTTTTAGGACGTGGCCTGTCAAAATACCAAGAACTGTGTCGCCGCGTTTAATGATTCCTCGCTCGGCCAGCTTCTTGGCGCCCGCGACCGAACAGGCGGAAGCGGGCTCGCAGCCGATGCCGACTCCATCGATGATTGCTTTCGCATCCATGATCTGCTGATCGCTGACCTGTTCCACCACGCCACTGGTCCACTCCAGCGCGCGGATCGCCTTTTGCAGATTCACCGGATTTCCGATCTTAATGGCGGTGGCGATTGTATCGGCATTCACCGGTTCATACTGGCGGAAGCCATCGCGGAAGTGGCGATATAGGGGATTGGCGCCTTCAGCCTGGATGATCGCCAGGCGAGGCAGCCGGTCGATCAAGCCGACTTGGATCATTTCCAGAAGTCCCTTGCCGAAGGCGGAACTGTTGCCCAGATTGCCACCGGGGACGACGATCCAGTCCGGCACATGCCAGCGAAGCTGTTGCAGCGCCTCGAACATGATCGACTTTTGGCCCTCGAGGCGGAAGGGGTTGATTGAGTTCAGCAGATAGATGCCGAGCTTTTCGGAAACTTGCCGTACCAATTCCATGTTTCTATCGAAATCGGCATTGATCTCAAGGCAAGTCGCGCCGAAGGCAATGCCTTGCGCCAGCTTGCCCAAGGCGATCTGCTGATTCTGCAGGAAGATAATACCCTGCATGTCAGCCCGCGCCGCGTACGATGCCATGGAAGCGGAGGTATTGCCGGTAGACGCGCAAGCGACGCGCTCCATCCCCAAGATACGCGCTTGGGTGACGCCAGTCGTCATGCCGCGATCTTTGAAGGAACCGGTCGGGTTTTCGCCTTCATGTTTGAGAAAGAGCGAATCCACTCCGGCGTAGCTTGCGACTCGCGGCAGTTCATATAGATTTGTGTTGCCTTCCATTCGGGTAACGATGGCGCTGTCGTCAACCCCGGGGTAAACCAATTCCTTAAAACGCCAGACGCCGCTGTTGTATGGAGCGGCAAATGTGCCAAGCCGTTCGTCGAATAAGCTGGGACTTATCGCGATGCTCGGATCGCCGAAGTCGTGACGGACGTCAAGCAAACCGCCACAGGCTTCGCAGCTGTAGATCACACGTTGAATTGGGTATTGTTGCGCGCAATCGACGCATTGTAGACTGCTTGCCATTCTCTTACCCCCCGCGCCGCCAGCATCACGGCAAGGATAGCGAGCATAGATGGCATTTTCCAGAGCAGAAGCCTTCGCCCCGGCGACTGTCGCGAATTTGGGCGTTGGCTTTGACATCCTGGGCCTTGCGCTGCAAGGGATTGGGGATCGCGCCATCGTCGAGTTTCGGGACGACCCAGAAATCCAGATCACGGATATCCAGGGCGATGGCGGCAAGCTGCCGCGCGAACCGGAACAGAATGTCGCTTCGGTATCGGCGCGCGCATTTCTCGATCATATTGGCGAGAAACGCGGATTGAGCATTCAGCTATTCAAGGGGCTGCCGCTAGCGAGCGGGCTGGGAAGCAGCGCCGCCAGCGCGGTCGTGGCCGTGATTGCGCTGAACCAGCTGGTGGGCGAGCCATTCACCAGGGAAGAACTGCTGCCATTTTGCCTGGAAGGGGAAGCGCTCGTCAGCGGATACCATGCCGACAATGTCGCGCCCTGTCTGCTCGGCGGCATCGTACTCGTCGCCGGGATCACGGTCGACGCGATCCGTCCGCTGCCGGTTCCCGCAGATTTTCATCTGGCGCTGGTAACACCGGATTTCCCAGTACCAACAAATGACGCTCGCGCGATTCTGCCTTCTAACGTGCCGCTCAAAGCGTTGATCCACCAAACGGGCAAGGTCGCGCAGTTGGTCGATGCGCTTCATCGATCAGATCTGGAATCGCTCGGCGCTGCCATGGAAGACGATCATGTGGTCGAACCGGCCCGCGTTTGTCTTGTGCCCTTGCTAGCGGAGGTTCGCGCGGCTGCGAAACGGGCGGGCGCATATTCGGTCTTCATCGGTGGCGCCGGTCCGACGCTTTGCGCGCTCTGTGATACTGCCGCGACTGCTGAAAGCGTCGCCGCGGAAATGAAGCAGATATACAGCGAAGCCAGGATGGACAGCGTCGCCCGGCATACGCAGGTGGATTTACGCGGCGCGACGGTGCTCGACATCGGTTGAACAGGCAGCAAAGGCGATTGTGAAATTCTTGACAATCTCTATTCGCGAACCTATACTTACGGCGTTGTGGGGCTTCGGCGCCGCGCGGCTTTTGAGTCGCACAGTGTTGACGGCTTGGAGCAACAATTGGAGTATGCGGCAAGTTGCGCCGTCAAAGTGTTGCTATGGGGCAAAGCTTGCATTGGGATTCGACTTACGAGATTGTCTTGGCGTTAATGGAAGCATATCCGAATGCTGAACTGGAGAGCCTGAGCCTGGACGACATAAACCGGCGGATCATCCAATTGCCCAACTTTGACGATGATCCGGCTTTGGTGAATGATGCTATACTCAAGGGAATCTTGCGGGACTGGTATGAGGAGATCGGCGCTTAGATGGAAGTGAATCTGCAAGAGTTGAACAAGACCGAGTTTCCCGTCCCGGCTGAACTTGAAAACAACATCGCCATCACCAGCCTCAGCGAATTGTACAATTGGGGACGGCGGAATTCCTTGTGGCCGATGCTCTTTGGCCTGGCATGCTGCGCGATTGAAATGATCGCCACAGCCGCATCGCGCTTTGATTTCTCACGTTTTGGCTTTGAGGTCATGCGCGCCACGCCACGCCAAGCCGATCTGATGATTGTATCTGGAACGGTGACCAAAAAGATGGTCGTGCCGATCGTGCGCTTGTACAACCAGATGCCTGAGCCAAAGTACGTTATGGCGATGGGCGCATGCGCCAGCGGCGGCGGACCCTTTAAAGAAGGGTATAACGTCGTTTCGGGCATGGACAAATATCTGCCGGTCGATGTCTACGTGCCCGGTTGCCCGCCAACGCCGCAGGCTCTGCTTCACGGCATGATCGCCTTGCAGCGCAAGATAGACGGCCAGAGCATCGCCAATGGCGACGATGTGCCGTGGTACGGTGTTGGCACGGCAGAACCTACTCCAGTGCCTGTTTTAGGTCCCGATATCATTGATCCGCGCCAAATGGACATGATTCGCCGTCAGGCCGAAGCAGCGGCGACTGATATCGCTAGCATCGGTATACGCGAACTGCCGGCGGCAACGCAAATGGTGGCGGCCAGAGTCACAGCCGATGCCGCGGCTGAGTCCGAAACCTCGCCTGTTTCCCAAGACGCGCTTAGTTTTGTCTTGCCGACGGGCGCGGCGCCCTGGGCGGAAGCGGAAGACATCCGCGAGAAGAGAAAACTGCGAGCTTTGGCGCGCAAAGCCTTGCGAGCGACGCGGCGAGCGGCAGCTGCAGAAGAGGAATAGACCTTGATGGACAATCCGGGGTTGGCGCCCGAAAAACGGCTGGACGCGACGACTGTCGAGGAAGCAATCGCATATTTGCGGCTGGAATACGCCGATGTGGTATCGACGGACGACCGTGAGGGCTACCAAGGCCTAATCGTTGACAGCAAGCGGCTGGTGCAGATTGCGCGCGTGATACATGATGACTTGGGATTCGATTACCTGTCCAGCGCGACCGCAGTCGATTACTTGGGCGCCGGCGACCAAATGGAAATGGTTTACCACGCCTACCGCACGAGCGGCGGGGGAGCGCTCGTCTTCAAAGCGCAGACCGACCGCGAGAAGGCTGAGATTCCTTCGCTGACGTCGATTTGGCGCGGCGCCGATTTTCAGGAGCGCGAAGCCTGGGACCTGATGGGGATCCGTTTCCCCGGTCATCCCAATCTCAAGCGGATCCTGATGTGGGAGGGCTTTCACGGTCATCCCCTGCGCAAGGATTGGCGCGAAGCCTACTACGAAGAAGATCAGAAACCATTTGACAACCGCTGGCCCGGCGGCCATGTCCACCGCGCGGAAGAAAAGAACGTCTTCGGCAAGAACGTGACTTATCCGCCAGATATTGATCTGGGCCGCTTGATGGACAGCTCCGAGACGGCGGTTTACCAGTCGCTTGGATTGGGCGTCGATGTCGAACGCATCATGGATAAAGACGGCTTCGAGACGAACGAGTTGGTCGTTAATATGGGTCCGCACCATCCCAGCACCCATGGCGTATTCCGCATGGTGCTAACCGTTGACGGCGAGACGGTGACTTCGCTCGAGCCGGTGATGGGCTACCTGCATCGCAATCACGAAAAGATCGGCGAGCGCAATACCTATTTGCACAACATCCCATTCACCGATCGCCTGGATTACATTTCCAGTATGGGCAACAACCACGGCTACGTCTTGGCGGTAGAGCAGTTGATGAGCCTGGGCCGGAAGTACAATCCGCCGACCTACCGCTGCGAGGCGCTGCGCGTCCTGATGGTGGAGCTCAGCCGAATTGTGAATCATCTTTGGGCGATCGGTTTTTGGCTCAACGACATAGGCGCTTTTTTTACGCCGGTGCTTTATTTCGTGCAGGAGCGCGAGCGGATTCTCGATTTCTTTGAAGCGGTCGCCGGCAGCCGCATGATGTGCAACTATATGCGCTTTGGCGGCTTGTTTGGCGATCTGCCCGAGCGCTTGAAGAGCGTGAGCAATCTCACCAACGACCGCGTGCGCGATTACAATACGATGCAATTCCTCACCGAGATGATCAACGAGCGCATCCCGCGCACGATCGATGACTTGGAACGGCTGCTGACACAGAACGAGATTCTGATCGAGCGCTCGGTTGGCGTTGGCGTGCTTTCGCGCGAAGACGCCATCAATTACAGCGCGGCGGGACCGCTTTTGCGTGGAAGCGGTGTGGACTACGACATTCGGCGCGCTGATCCTTACAGCATATATCCGGAGCTAGATTTCGATGTTGCCGTTGAAGCTGAAGGCGATATGTACGCGCGTTATCGCGTTCGCGTGACCGAGTTGCGCGAAAGCGTTCGTATTTTGAAGCAGATCCTGCCACGGCTGGAAGCGACGGCTGGCGAATCAATCTGGGCTGATGGCAAGCCGGGCGCCTATGCGCCACGCGTGCCCCATGGCGAAGCGTATGGCCGGGTTGAAAATGGCAAGGGCGAGTTGGGCTATTATGTCGTGTCCGCGGGCGGGCGGGGCGGCTCATCGAATCCTTGGCGTTATCATGTGCGCGCGCCCAGCTTTATCAATCTGACGCCAATGGGCATTATGAGCCGGGGCTACAAAGTGGCTGATATCGTCGGCATCCTCGGCAGCATCGATATCGTATTGGGCGAGACCGATCGCTAAGGAACTGGGCAGAGATTGCGCGCTTTGGCTCGGCGCAATCCATTCAGGAGAGGACATGTACGGAACGGGATTGGCAAAGGGCTTACTGCTGACCATGCGTCATTTTGTCGAGTCCTATGTGGACGATATTCGTTATGGTTTCCGCAAGTATCACCACGCGACAGATAATTTTGGCATCCGGCAGGGCACGAAGACTAAGGGAGTGATCACCGTACAGTATCCCGATGAGAAGGTGGCGGTGCCCGAGCGTTTTCGATTTGTACCCTTCCTGATTATCGAAGATGAAGATCATCCGACGCGCGCTGGAAAGGATTGGTGCACCAGCTGCGGGATTTGCGCCAAAGTGTGTCCGCCGCAGTGCATTTGGATTGTGCGCGGCAATGACCCAAACACGGGACGTCCTGTGCCCGAACCAGAGGCATTCTTCATCGATATCGACATCTGCATGAACTGCGGTTATTGCGCAGAGTATTGTCCCTTTGATGCGATCAAGATGGATCATGACTACGAACTGGCGAGCTATGACCGCACCACGCATCACATCCACGATAAAGAGAAGCTGTCAAAGCCCAATTCTTATTGGCGCAGCATAGCGCCGACGCGCGCCTATGAAGAGATGCTCGCGCGCGGGACCTGGGAGCACAAGGACGCGGCCAAGGAAGCGCGGAGGGGCGCCGCCAGCCCACGGAGGAGCGCGCCACGTCCGGCGGTTGAACAGCCTGCCGCTTCCGCGCCAGCGAAGAGCGAGGCGACCGGGCCGGCTGAAGCGAACGCTGCGCCCGCTCCAACAGCGGAAGGCGCCACGCCATGGACAGAAGACGAAGCCAAGCGCGAGGAACGCCGGCGTAAGGCGCTAGAGCGCAAAGCCCGACGCGCTGCCCAACGCGGTCAATAATACTAAAAGCATGATGGGCGCATAAGCTCTGTCGCGGGAATTGAGTGGTTAAGAAGCGCTCGCTCGTTCCCAGATCGCGACGAGCTCGTCACTGCTTATCTCGCCGTCTGTGAACGCGATTACAGTCATGTTGCCAATTGCATTGATTTTGTTGTCGAGCGCCTGGATCTGTCCCGTCAACCGAGTGTCCAATTCTTGAATCTGCCCCGTCAACCGAGTGTCCAATTCTTGAATCTGCCTCGTCAGTTTGCTATCCAAATTGGAAATGTCTGACCGAATATCGGTGAAATTACCTGACATCCAAATCATAATCACGATTAGCGGACCCCAAAGCGCCACCCCTAGCCCGATCAACTGTACAAAGAGCGTCAGATTATCCTGCAAAGCCTTCACCAAGCTAACGCTGTTTTGTCCCGATGATTCTGACATTGCTCTGGGGTGAAACTCCTGATTGGCTTGCATGGAACCAACCTTAGCCAACGGCGTAGATCCGGGTGCAGCGTATTCGCCTCAATAATATCACTGCTTTGTATGATCAAGCAAGTGGTGACAAGTATTCGCCAGAGCGCCAAGAGGTCCAGAGACCGCTGCCCAATTCTTCAAATGGTGATATATTGGGGTTGGATTCTTAACAAGGATTGAGGCAGGGCATGAGCAGCATTGACGAACAAGTGATGGTGGCGCTAAGCACGGTAATCGAACCCGAGCTCAACCGCGATATCGTATCGCTGAATATGGTGCGCGACCTCGAGGTGGAGAATGGCGTGGCCCGATTCACCATTGTGCTGACGACTCCCGCCTGTCCCTTGAAGGATGTCTTCATCGAGCGATGCAACGACGCGCTGCTGGGTAAAGTTTCTGGCATAGATGAAATCCGAATCAACTGGGATGCGCAGGTGCCGACCGACCGGCGTATTCATGGCCGGCTGGATGTGCCGATGAAGAGCATCGTGGCGATCGCAAGCGGCAAAGGCGGCGTAGGCAAGAGTACCGTGGCGACGAACCTGGCGGTCTGTCTCGCCGAAGCGGGCGCGCGAGTCGGGCTGATTGATGCCGACATCCTCAATCCAAACATCCCGCAAATGTTTGGCTTGGGCAGCGGCCGTCCGCCGGTGGCGAATAACAAGATGCAGCCGCTTGAGGTCTACGGCGTCCAGCTAATCAGCACTGGCTTCCTGACGACACCGGATAAGCCAATGATCATGCGCGGACCGATGCTGCACAGCGCGATACGGCAATTTTTCACCGATGTGGAATGGGGCAATCTTGATTATATGATCGTCGATCTGCCGCCGGGCACTGGCGATGCGCCTTTGTCGCTGGCGCAGTCGTTTCCGCTAACAGGCAGCATCATTGTTACACAGCCGCAGGCAGTCGCCGTCTCCGATGCGATTCGCGCTGCTGCGATGTTCGAGCAGTTGAAGGCGCCGGTACTGGGCGTAATCGAGAATATGTCGGGAGAATTTTTTGGCAGCGGAGGGGGCGAGAAGTTTGCCGAGAGCCGCGGCGTTCCCTTTCTTGGCAGAATACCCTTATCCGCGGATGTGCGAGAAGGCGGCGATTACGGCCGTCCTATTTCCATAGATCGCGCGGATTCGGAGGCGGGCCGCGCCTTTCGCAAGCTGTCTGAAGACGTGGCGGCGCGAATCAGCGTCGCGATGCTGCAAGGCGCCGATGTCATTCCGATCAACATCGTTGGCTAATGCTCGGAGTCGGGTCAGTCGTCCATGCCCATTACATGAATCTCGTCATTGGCTTCGACCGGATTGTAGCGGCCGATGAGCAGCCAAAACGCGCCTCCCAGCACAATGGCGAAGAGGCAGGCAAGCAGAGTCTCATCGTGCAAGTCGCCCTTGAGGAATGCATTGTGGCGAATCATAAGCAGGCAAAGCAAGACGAAGAAGATCGATAGACGCCGACGTTTGGGGTCCGTACGTTGAACCAATAGAAACAAAAACGTTACAGCAATGGTGATTAACCCGACGTAATTCCAATCCATGAAGGACTCACCGCTGACCTGAAGCTCGCTGCAGGCCTCGCTAAACGTACCGGCTTCGCTGCGTTCTGCGCGAAAGGTTAGCGCAATTGTAGCATGTCTGCGCGACAGGGAGAATATCTATGCGGATAGAACGGTCCAGCCATGGCAATATCTTGGTCATTGAGGCGGGAGGGCGCGTCGACCGGTTGAGCGCGGAACAATTGGGATCGTTTCTATCGTATGAGATCGATGCTGGAGGGCGCAAGCTGGTGCTCGATCTGCAGCGTGTGGACAGCATGGGGCAAGACGGTCTTTGGGAAATGATGAGCGCGTTGAAGCGAGCAAGACGCGCGGACGGCGATTTGCGCCTTGCTCAGCCATCAGATCGCGTACGAGAAGCGTTAGAGATGTCCGGTCTCGATGAAATCTTCCGCATATATGAATCGCAGGCCGATGCGGTCGCGAGCTATTGACGCGCGGTGAAATCCGTCTCCTACCGTAGCTGACAGCGCGGCGCCTACCGAGAATTCAGTTTCGCTTCCAACTATTTATATCGTTGAGATTGACAAACTCCGGTCCCGGCGGCAGATAATTTCCTTCGCACTCCAATGCCGTTGGCGGCAAATCCCGGCGTGGTTGCAGCAGCGCGTTTTCCGGATTGAAGAAATTCCAGGCGGCGCGCGAAATCTCTTCAACAAGCGGCCATAGCTTCTCATAATCCTGGAATTCGGTTCTTTCCCAAAGAAAGACGGAAATTACATAGTGGCGTCCGTTGGGCGAGTAGACGATGCCCGCGTCGCCGACGGTATCGAAAATCCAGCCATTCTTGTGCGCAATGCGCGCGTCCGGCGGTATACCGCCTTGCAGCAGCCGCTCCAGATCGTTGGCGCTGGCAATCTCGAGCATTTGACGGCACTCCTGCTGCGCGATCTGGCCTGCTGGCAAAGCGTAGGTCAAGCCCGAGTTGAATTCGGCACAGTCGTAGATCAGGCTGAACAGCGTGCCCATGTCTTCGGCGGTCGTCTGATTGAAGGGATCTGGTTCAGTGTCAAAGGCGGTGTTGGGCGATGTCGCGGGCGGTTGGATCGAACCGAGCTGCTGCCCTTCGACGCCGAGGTAAAACGGCGCCGAAATGTAGGTGTTGCTGATGCCTGCCGCCTGAATGGTATCGATGACACGCCTAATTCCAAGGAAAATGTCGCCTCCGCCGATGATCTCCATGATCAGGTTGGAAGAAGCGTTATTGCTGCACAACATCGAGTTCGCCATTAGCCAAGCTTCATCGGCGGTCGGCTCCGCCGCCAGGAAGCGATAGTATTCCAGCATGATGGACAGCTTGACTGTGCTGGCGCCGGAGAAAGCCACATCGCCCAGAATGTTGATTTCGTCACCCGTAAGAAGGTCTTGCACGTAGACAGACGCGATGGTGCTCAACCCGTCATAGATGAATCCCTGGCTGTCTAGGAAATCGACGATCAGTTCTTGCAGCGCGCGCAGATCAGGTCGCTTGTTGCCCTGAGCCACGACAGGGAGCGCGAATTTGCGCTGGTCCGCTGCGCGCAAGGCAGCGTCGGCTGCGGACATGGCGTCGGTAAGATCCAGCGCATAGCCGCCGGCGCCGGCGTGCACGGAGAGCGTTTGAAGGTCGTAGGTGGATTTGCCCGGCGGCTGATCATAGCGCGATGCGATGTCATTCAGAATGCTTTCAAGCGCATTCTCCTGATAGTCCGCCACGAGCGGTATATCGCGCGAGACGGTTTGTTCGATTCCCAAGAGGAAGTCGAGAAAGCGGCGCCAGAATCCGCCGTCTTGTTCGCCGGAAGCCAGCGCCGCAGCCAGCATCGGTTCGCTGCTGATGCGCCAGCCAACTTGGTCCGGATGTAACTGGATCGGGTGAGCGGCAACACCATCGTTGTAGAGCATAATGATCGGCTCGGCATAGGCGCGTTCCCAGCGCGCCACCGCGTCGCGTTCGCTGAAGCCCCCCACATTAATGCCAGCCACACTAACGCCGGCCGGCAGGTGTTGCTCGCGCCTGCTGAACGCTACAAGCTCATAGACCAGCAATGCGCCCGCCATAATTAGGAGAAGCGTGGACAATGAACCAAGCAAAGGAAAGCCCGACCGACGGCGGCGCGAGCTCAGACTTGATCCCATTCTTCTCTCCCCTGCATGTATCCAAGGGCAGCCTCGATCGAGCGGCGATGAAACTCTTTGATATCGGGCAATTGATCAAGCGCAAACCAGCGGTAGGCAAGCAACTCGTGACTCAAGTCTCCAACTTGGCTCAATGCTTCACAATGAAAGGCGAGGTCAATATGGTTAGGCACAGTCTTGGAAGTATAAACGACACGAATTACACGCGCCTGCAACTGCAACTCTTCTTGCAGTTCACGCGTGATCGCAGTCGCGGGCTCTTCATCGCCATTAAGCCATCCACCGGGCAAGCCCCAAGGCAGGCGCGGGTGATAAGCGTGTTCGACCAGCAGCACAAGTCCATCATCGTTGAAGATTACAGCGGCAACGCCAAGCGTATAGCGCGCCTGCGCCCGGCTGAACAGGCGGTAGGCTACGCGCATTATGATTGGGAAAGCGCGAAGCAAATGAGAAATCTGCCGTGTCACTGGAGTCTCTTCGCCCGCTTGCGGACCTACTTGAGTTTAGATTGACGATGCGGGAAGGTCAACCGCATTCGAATAAGCGCGACGACCGGTTTACGCCAGCAAAATGACGCCGCGCTTTTGACAGTACATATATGCCCATTATGATATACTGCGTTCTCAGGAATAGCGCCTCTGCGCTCGTCTCAGTGCGCGCAAGATTTCGAGTTGGAAAGCGCATTTCAGAGCGCGAGCGGGGCCATCTGCGTTCTGGCGTCATGCGGAAACCCACTAGGCGCGCTGGCAAAATGGATGTTGTAGGTTGTCGATGACCACGCTGGATCTTCTCAACGTATTCGTCGAGTTTCCAGGTAATTTACTCTTCTTTCTTCTGGTGATCGCATTGAGCCAAGGCTCACTGTTTTTGGCATTTGGCCATCGTTCTCGTTTCCCTTTTGAGCAGGCAACTCGACGCTACATGATGGCGGCCACAGGATTGGTTATCCTCTGGCTGATTATGCTAGGGGCGGCATTCCTAACGCAGTTTTCTAATCTTGAGGCCGGCGCCTATATGCCGCCAATGGAGCGTCTCGTTTACGCGATAACGCTTCTGATCTTGGCATGGTGTTTCCTTAGCGCGGATTTTCATCGCTGGCAGAATCGCTCGAATCTGCTGGTTTTTGGCGCGGCATTCGCGCTCGCGCTGCTCTACATCAATAGCGCGCGCGGATGGCTTTCCGTTTATGCGGAAGGAATGGCATTCAATGCTACGGATTCGGCGAAGCTCTGGTCTGGCGTCACCGCGGCGCTGGCTGGCTTTTGCGCGCTGCTCGCGTTCCTGAACCTTAAGCATATAGTCGATGCCCCGCTCAAGATCCTCTTCTTCCTTGTATTCATTATCGGAAATGGCTGGGACTTTTATCAACTATCGAACGGCAACGTCGTGGGGAATTATCTCGGCGCCGCGCGCCTGGCGTACCTCGCGGGATTAATTCTGCTGCCAGTTATCATTTATCGCCTGTCCATCGCGCTGTTGGAACATAGCCTGGTTGAAGTGGTGCTGGCGGCTTCGCAGCCGAGTCCGGCGGTTGCGCAATCACCACCGTCGGCACAGGCGCCCGCTGATGACGAGGTCGCCTCGCTGCTGGCGGCGCCTTCTTCTTGGAATTTCAGCGCGTCCCCGGTTCCAAGCGATCGGCGTCACTTGTTGAATGCCATCGGCGTCATGCTGGAAACTGGCGAAGGCGCTGGTGTAGAAGAGCAGATTGTGAAGGCGGCGCTGGAATCGCTTCAAGTCGAGATATGCGCCCTATTGCGCTTCCAAGACAACAGCTATGCGGACGTGATCGCGGGCTTTGACCGGGTTGCGGAACAATCGCTTTCGGGCGTCTCTTTGAATCTAAATGAACAGCCAACCCTGCGGGAAGCGGCGGCGCGGCGAGAACAGACGATACTCTTTCCCGAATATCACGCTGAAGAACTTGAGGACCTGTTTCGACGCTTAGGCATCCCGGCCAGCAGCGGTGTCTACGCGCAGCCGCTCACTGTCGAAGGTGAATTGGTCGCCCTAATGCTGGTGGCAATGCCCTACCGCCAGGCGGACCTTTCGCCGAACGAGCTGGAATCGCTACGGGACATTGGCTACGTCGCCGCTAATCTGCTCGCTTGGAGTTACGGCGCCGCTTCCTCGAGAGCGGTTACGGAAGAAAGCATGATTGACCAAATCGCTTCGAGGGGTGATGCGACAACAATTGATCAAGAAGCGCTCAAAGCCTACAGACTGGAATTGGAGACCAGCCTGGAGAGCGTTAGGGATCGCAGCAGCAGGATGGCGCGCCAAATTGTCGAGCTAAAGCAGCAACTGGAAGAGCAGCACATCCGCCTGCTTGATGCCTTAGCCGGGGGCAACAACGGACAAGATTTGGCGCAACGCCTTAACGCGACCTTTGATGAACAAGCGCGCCTGCAGGAAACTTTCGAGGCCAGCGCGCGCGCGCTGCTCGATGCGGAAACATGCCTTCGAGTACTCAAAGCCGAAGACGCTGAGGCGCTGGCGCAGGTCATCCGGGAATACATGCACAAGGAATACAATCTACTCCTCACCACGCGCGACCGATTGCGGCGGCAGATTAACGCTCTCCTGGTGATGGGCCGCTCAGTGACGGGGGACGGATATGGCGGCATACTGCAGACGCTGGCGGATGAATCGGCGCAGCTTGAGCTTGAGCGGGAACAGCAACAGCGCCGCTTGGATTCTATTGTTGGCCAATTGCAATCCATGGGTCTCGACGCAAATGCGTCGCATGTGACTCAACTGCTAATTCAACTTTACGCGGAACGGACGGCATACGCGCGCCAGCTTGCCGAAGTCGATAGAGATCGAGAGGCCTTGCTCTCGGAGCGGCAGAGAATTTCAGCAACCAGCCGCGTCGACAGCGACGAGCTGGAGCGACAGCTAAGGAACTTGAGCGCCGACCATGAGCAGCTGCTGAATTCACGCGAGCAGTTGCGCCGAGAGAAGCAAGACCTGCTGGCGCAGATCGACGAAGCGCGCGCGGAAACTGTCAGCGAACAAGCGACAGCAGAGCAATTGGCAGCTGAGCTCAAGGAGCAGGAAGTTAGGCGGAAAGAAATCGGCCGACGGTTGCGCGATCTGGCTGAAGAGCGGGATAACCTGCTAAAGCTGCGGGATCAGCTAACAGCCAAGGTCAACGAGACGCTGGCGGATGACGCGGACCATGATAGTCGAGCGGTTCTCGACGGTGAAATTGCCGCGTTGAGTGATTCGGTTCAGCGCCTGACTGCGCAGCGGGAACAGCTTGCGCTAGAACTAAGCGACGCGCGTACGGAATTGTCGGTGGCGCAAGAAAAGCTAATAGAGCAGGGAACGGAGGATTCGGAGGACGCGCAGGAGTATCGCCAGAATATGCCTGCGCTTTTCAACAGCATGTTAGATGACCTGCGTACGCCGCTGACTTCAATTTCCGATTATACCGATCTACTATTGGCGGAGAGCATCGGTATTCTTGGCGCAGCGCAGCAGCAGGCGCTCGCGATGATCGCTTCGGACATTGGTCGATTGGCCGAAATAATCACCGAGATTCAGAAAGTTGCCCGGCTCAATGGCTCCCGATTCGCTCTTGAGCACGGACGTGTAGATTTGCTATCCATAATTGAAGATGTGATCGAGGAGGAATCCGACGACTTCACCGAAAAGGGTCTCATAGTGGAGTTGGCGCTTGGTGATCAGTTGCCCCCAATCTCTGCCGATGGCGCCAGCTTGAAACATATAGTCGCCCAGCTCATCGTGAACGCCAGCGCCGTATCACCGGCCGGTTCGAAGATCACGGTGTCAGCCAGTTTCGGACGACTCCAATTGCCCAATGGCCGCGAGCTCGTTGATGCCGTTGAGATCACAGTGGCCGACAAAGGCGGCGGGATCTCCCTCGATGATATTCAGCGGGTATTCGCCAGGAAATACCGGACGGAAAATCGGGTGATCGCTGGTTTTGGCGATGTTGGCGTAGGTATGACCGTAGCCAGAGCTTATGCGCGCGCGCAAAATGGCGACCTTTGGATCTCAACTGAATCGGGCGAAGGGTCCGTTTTCCACCTTGCTCTGCCCCTGCAACTGGACGCGTTAATTGAGGAATAGCCCATGCGGCGCAATATAAGCAGCGAGCTGATCGTAGCTTTGCTTGCGGCGGTGTCACTCGTGTTTGCCGCCGTTTTTGCTGTATTGCTTTCAACATCTACTTCGCAGAGACCGCCCAGCCAGCCGACCGTGACAACGGTTGACGGTCCGACGTCGACTCTGACCGCAGACTCCGTAAGTCTAGCAGACGCGACCGGTACGGCGATCACGGAAGAGGTCACAAGCGTAGCAATTGCGACCGAAACGCCAATGCCCCAGCCGCTTGCTGCGACTGAACCGGCGCCAACTGTGGTTGCGACAACCGATCAGACTGTTGCAGTTGCCACCCAGCTTCCGCTCGTGACCCAGACATTTGCTACCCAAAGTGAAATCGCGTTCCTGCCGGGCACAACGACACCGGCTGCAATTGCAAGCGTGGCACCTTCACCGACGGATGTCCCGCCCACAGCGACGCTTGAACAAGCGGCAACGCGGATCGCGCCAGCCAATCTGACATTGACGGCAATCCGTGAAACGGTGGCTGCGCTGGCGGAGCGGTCAACCGCGCGAGCGGAGACGACGGCGGAACTGACAGCTGTTGATGCAATGGAAACGCCACTCGCAACGGAGATAGCGTCGGCAGACGCGACGGAAACGGTGATGCCTTCACCAACGGATGTCCCGCCAACAGCAACGCTTGAAGCCACAGCAACAAGTATCACGCCAGCCAATCTGACATTGACGGCAATTCGTGAAACGGTGGCTGCGCTGGCGGAGCGATCAACCGCGCGAGCGGAGGCGACGGCGGAACTGACAGCTGTTGATGCAATGGAAACGCCACTCGCAACGGAGATAGCGTCGGCAGACGCGACGGAAACGGTGATGCCTTCACCAACGGATGTCCTGCCGACAGCAACGCTTGAAGCCACAGCAGCGGGCATCGCGCCAGCCAATCTGACATTGACGGCAATCCGTGAAACGGTGGCTGCGCTGGCGGAGCGGTCGACCGCGCGAGCGGAAGCGACGGCAGAATTGACAGTTGTTGATGCAATGGATACGCCTCTTGCAACGGCGACGGTGATGGCGGACGCGACGGAAACGGTGAAGCCTTTACTGACGGGTGTCCTGCCGACAGCAACGCTTGAAGCCACAGCAGCGGGCATCGCGCCAGCCAATCTGACATTGACGGCAATCCGCGAAACGGTGGCTGCGCTGG
>JAPOYT010000029.1 GCA_026706445.1 Chloroflexota bacterium | reverse complement strand
GATGCGGTTTCTCCGTCTCTCGCGCGCTTTCCAAGCCGGAGACGCGCTGAGTCAAGTCGCCGACTTGCTCGACCACCCGAGTCTGCGAGAATTGTTCCAATGCTTCGACGCGCTGTTCTAAAATTGGATCGTTTTCCGCCACGTCAATTTACCAATAGCGTTGGACATGCTTACGCAGAGAGTATAAGCGCGATTTGACTGAAAGGCAAGCGCCGCTGGCCGAGGAGCTCAGAAGGGACCGTAGCGGTCGGTCTGCGCCGGACGGGCATAGACAGCCGCGTCAAAGCTTCGCTGCAATAACTCCCGCTTCAGCGCTGCGTATGCCGGATCTTCCGACAGATCATGATGTTCCCAGGGGTCGTTTTCCAGGTCGTAGAGTTCGCAGAGATCTTTCTGGTGATAAATGACCAATTTCCAGCGGCGGTCGCGGTACATGGTGGCGTGGGTCGCGTCGGCGAGGTTGGTCGCCGCGTAATGTTCCGCGCGCACGAATTCGCGGTGGGGCGCCGAAAGCTTGTCGCCTGCCAGCAGCGCTGCGAGCGAGCGGCCCTGCACCCAAGGCGGCGCCTCCATTCCCAGCAATTCATAAAGCGTCGGCACGATATCCACCAGCTCGACAAGCTCGTCAGTAACTTGCGGCTGAACCTGCCCGAGCCAGCTTATCATCAGCGGCACGCGCGCCAAGCCCTCGTAAAAGCGGCAGCCTTTCAGCACGAGCCCATGATCGCCGAGCGTCTCGCCGTGATCGCTCATGAAGATGATGATCGTATTCTCGCGCTGGCCTGAGTCGTCAAGGTAGCGCAGGAGCCGGCCAAACTCCGCATCGAGGAACTCGATCATGGCGTAATATGATGCCTGGATATGCTTGTGCTGCAACTCGTTGGGATGGCGGGCGCGATTCTGAAAGTCGATGTTGGCCGCTTCCAGGCGGCGCTGATGCTTGATATCGCCGTCTTTGAAGTGAGCGCCGGGCAGCGTTTCGGGGTCGTAACGCCGGTAATACTCGTAGGGCGCGTCGAAGGGCGGATGCGGGTCAAAGGGATTGACGCTCAGCAGCCAGGGTTTGTTCGGCTCGCGATTGCGCTTGATAAACTCGATCGCCTTTTCACTGCACCAATGCGTCTGATGCAAATGTGGCGGCACATTGTCATTCTCCACTGACGGCTCCATGAAACCGCCGAAGCCCTCATGTTTATGCGAGTTGCGATAATCGTCAAGCGATGCGATATCGCGCGCCCGCAGCACTGTATTGTGATCAATGCCTTGCGCCTTGATCCATTCAACGTATTCGTTGCCGCGTTCATTGCCGCCTTTGTGGTCGTGGCTGTATTGAAAGTAGTCGTAGCCATCGTCGACGCGCTCTTCGCGGCGCAGGAAGGCGCTGGCCAAATGCAGCTTGCCAATCAGCCCACAGTCGTAACCTTCGTCGCGCAGCGCGTGGGTGATCAAGCGGTCTTCATAGTGGCGCGGAAAGCTATGGAAGCCGTTGCCATTGACGCCGACCGCGCTGGGGTACATGCCGGTCAGAAAGCTGGCGCGGCTCGGTGTACAGATCGGCGATTGACAGAAGGCGTGGGTGAAGACGGCCGCTTCGCCGACCAAGCGATCGAGATTTGGACTGTTGATATGTGCATTGCCCAAGGCGGCGATGGTATCGAAGCGCTGCTGGTCGGTGCAGTACCACAGGATATTCGGTCTGGTCGTCATTTGGCGGCTCCACGCGTCTTGGTCGCTTCAATGGTTGATGTTACCGTTTACGCCAGAACTTCGCCGCAAAACTACAGGCGGAGATTTCCCGCGAAAGACAGTACAATAGTCGAAATGAGCGTGTTGATTGAAGGAGCGATGCGATGGTCGATTTTGGATTGGGTCTGCTGCATGGACCGCCGAAGGGGCAGAACGATCTGTTTCTGGCTGACTTGGACAAGACCTTGTCACAGATTAAAGGAAGCTTCCGCAGCATCTGGATGACCGACCATTTCCAATGGGAGGGCCAGCCGACATTTGAAGCCTGGACGGTGATGAGCTACCTATTGGCG
The DNA here is from genome assembly GCA_026706445.1 of Chloroflexota bacterium. GTDB lineage: Bacteria > Chloroflexota > Anaerolineae > Aggregatilineales > Phototrophicaceae > UBA6055. The sequence goes on along the minus strand of JAPOYT010000029.1, from coordinate 15,251 downwards.
CGCTACCCTGAGTTCGAGGTCGGACCGATGGTGCTGGGGCAGAATTATCGCAATCCAGCCTTGCTTGCGCTGATGGCGGCGACCTTGCAGGCGCTCTCCGGCGGCCGTTTCATCATGGGCATCGGCGCCGGCTGGAAAGAAGATGAATACCTCGCCTACGACTATGAGTATCCTTCGCCAAGGGTTCGCCTCCAACAATTGGAAGAAACGCTCATCATCCTCAAGAAGATGTGGGAAGAGCCCGGGCAGGTCAGCTTTGAGGGCGCGCATTACAGAATCAGGGACGCCTGGTGCGAGCCGAAGCCGGAAGCGAAGATTCCAATTCTGGTCGGCGGCGGCGGATACACGACGATGAAACACGCGGCAAAATACGCCGATATGTGGAATCTGCCGGACAAGCCACTGGGACCATATATTGAACGACTGAATATCATGCGGCGACATCTGGACGAAATTGGACGTGATCCGGCGACGCTGCGCTTCAGTTGGTTCGGGCGTGTTTCGCTGGGCCGGACGGAAGCTGAGGCGGAGGCGCGCGGCAAATCGCGCATTCCGCATTGGACGCAAGAGAATTCTTTCGTGGGCGCGCCGCAGCGCGTCGCCGAGCTGATGAGTGAGTTTGTCGAAGCGGGCGTCGACTATTTCATGATCGATATCATCGACGCGCCTGATGAAGAGATCGTCGGCATGTTTACCGAAGAAGTGATTCCGGCAATAAATGGAGCCTAAAGAAATGAAGATCAAATGGTATGGACACGCCGCCTTTATTATCAGAGCCAGCGATGGCATCTCGGTGATCACCGACCCCTATACGCCGGAGACATCGGGTTATCAGCCGATCCCCGATGTTCCCGATGTGGTGCTCACTTCGTCGCTGAATGACGACTTTCATGATCGATCCGACCTGATTCTGGGCGACCCGATTCGGATCAACATGCTGGATGTCGCGCGGAGCGGCGGTGAGATTGAAGCGGCCGGACTTGTGTTCAAAGGCATCGAATCGTCGGAAATGTACGAGCATCCCTATCACGAGCCCGATAAATGCGCGATGTACCGCTGGGAGATGGATGGCATCAGCATTGGGCACATGGGCGATGTCGGCAATCCCTTCACTGAGGAGGAATTTGCCTTCTTTGAAGGGCTGGATGTTTTCCTGGTCTTGGCGGGGGATGTGCCGACGATCCGGCTGCCCGATCTAAAGCAGGTGATCGACCGTGTACAGCCGAAGCTGGTCATCCCGATGCACTTCCGCACGCTGCGCTACAAGCCGCGGAATATGCAGTGGATTACGGCATTCCTGCGCCACTTCAACGATGCCGACATCGACTTTCAGTCGAATTGGGAAGTGGAGTTGAGCCGGGAGGATCTGCCGGAGTCGACGCGGGTGCTGGTGCTGACGCATGCGCTGTAACTCGACTCTCAGGTATGATATGATTAGGGTAGCATACGCGAAAGGTTTGTCATGATCCCGGATTGGGCGCAGTTTCTCATTTACCTCGCCGCTTTGTTTGGCGTGTTTGTGTGGCTACGCAACGATATCAAGAGTTTTCGCGCCGAATCTCGGGACGAGCGGAAGCAATTGCGCGATGACTTGCAGGGCGAAATAACGCAGTTGCGCGAAGGCATGCGCGATGACATGAGGCAGTTGCGCGAAGACACTCAGGACGATATTCGGAAATTGCGTAACGACATCCACCGGCTCGAAACCAAGGTAGATGGCTTGGACAGTCACCTGCGCGCCGTTGAATCTGAACAGTCGCGGGTCGCTGGCTTGCTTGAAGGTTTGGGATTGGCTGGCGCTTTGCCGACCAGAGACGAATAGATATGAGCCTCTAGGCTTGTTTGGCGCCGCCGGGCTACGCATTGGACGCCTAACGTACAGTCAAATTCTATAAAGAAGCGAAGGTGTCCTTCAGCGTCGGATAGAGCGACTGATAAATCTCGTAACGCTCGGCATAGGCAGCGACATGGTCACCGACCTTTACCGTTTCGTCGGTCTGGATCATGGCCGCGCAGGCTGAGGCGGCGTCAGCGAAGAGGCCTGCTGCCACCGACGCCAGAATCGCCGCGCCGAATGCGCCGCCCTCCGTCGTATTGACATTGACCAGCGGCGCCGCCAGCACATCGGCGATGATCCGCTGCCAGATTGGGCTCTTGGCGCCCCCGCCGCTGATCCGCACTTCGAACTGCTCGGGCAAACCGGCTTGGTCGATCAGCGTGAAAGAATCTTTCAAGCCGAAAGCGACGCCCTCCAGGACTGCGCGCGTCATGTGGCCGCGGTTGTGACGGCTGGTCATGCCGATGAATGCGCCCCGCGCTAACGGATCGGGATGGGGTGTGCGCTCGCCCGTGAGATAAGGCAGGAAGAAGAGTCCCTCGCTGCCCGCGGAGACCTCATCCGCTTCCGCCAAGAGAGCATCGAATTCCAGGTCGGGGGCAAAAGTGTCTTTATACCATTGCAGGCTGCCGGCCGCGCTGAGCATCACGCCCATGAAATGCCAGGTATCGGGCACGGCGTGGCAGAAAGCATGCAGGCGACCTTCCGGCTCATAAGCGAAGCTGTTGAGCGGCGCGAAAACGACGCCGGATGTGCCGACGGTGACGCCGATGACATCCGGCGTGACGCAGCCCATGCCGATAGCGCCCGCCGCTTGATCGCCGCCGCCGCCCACAACAGGCGTGCCTGCTTTTAGTCCGGTCGCCGCTTCGCCGGCTGCGCTGATCGTCGAGCTTACTTCCGTGCCCTCATGCACCGGCGGCAGCCACTCGGGCGGAATCTCCAGCGCGTCCAGCACTTCGGCCGACCAAGCTCTCTCGGCCACATTCAGCAGCGACGTTCCGGCCGCGCCCGCCAGATCGGTGGCGTAGGCATCGGTCAGCTTGTAGCGGATGTAGTCTTTGGGCAGCAGCACCTGGGCTGCTTTCGCGTAGATCTCCGGTTCATTGTCGCGCACCCACAAGATTTTCGGCGCTGTGAAACCGGTGACAGCCGGGTTGCCGGTCAGTTCAAGCAAGTGATCGGCGCCGATAACTTCGGTCATATAGTCGCATTGCGCCTGCGTTCGTTGATCGTTCCAGAGGATCGACGGACGCAGCGCGTCGCCCTTTGCGTCCAGCAAAACCAAACCGTGCATTTGACCGGTAAGTCCGATGGCGCTGATATCGTCGCCGCGCAAACCGGATTCGGCGAGCGCGGCCCGGATGCTGGCGCTGATGCCATCCCACCAATCGGACGGGTTCTGCTCGCTCCAGAGCGGTTTAGGTTGGCTGATCGGCTGCGGCGCATTGGCGCTCGCGATGACGGCCCCCGTTTCGTCGATAATCAGCGCTTTGGCGCCGGTCGTGCTGATATCCAGTCCCATCAGGCAGGGCATGAAGATTCCTTTCTCAAAGCGAGTCACGCCGATCTACGTAATAGGTGTAGGGGCGACACTCGTGTCGCCCGCAGCGGCAATTTTTCGACAGATAGGGCGACCCAAGGGTCGCCCCTACAACACCGTGATGAGCGGACCTACCGCACCCCGAGCAAGACATCAAATGTCAGTTGATCCAGCCGCTCGTAGGGCAGGTTGCGCGCGCCCATGCCAGCGCGGTCGAAGTTTGTCTCCTTGAGACGATCGGCTGCCGCCTTGCTATAGCCAGCGCTGAGATAGGCGTAACTGCCATCATCGGCGTTGATCTCGGCCAGCAACGCTTGGATTTCGGCATCGGCGTTGAACTGCGCCGCTTTCTCTTTGAACACCAGGTAGGAGCGCATGCAGCCGCGGGCGAACTCCTTAACGTCTTCGTATTGCGAGCTGCGGTAGGCGTGAGCGTCGAAGTGGCGGCTGCCATCGTAGCCGACATCTTCCAGGAAGCGCACCAGATGGAAATTCTGCTTGATCATCATGCTGCCAAAGCGGAAGTCTTGGTCGTAGCGGCCAAACATTTGGTCGTTGAGATCGATGTGAAAGAGTTTGCCCGCTTCCCAGGCTTGGGCAACGGCGTGCAGGAAGTTCAAGCCAGCCATGTGCTCGTGGGCGACCTCGGGATTGACGCCGACCATATCGGGATCATCGAGCGTGGCGATGAAGCCGAGCATGCTGCCGACGGTGGGGAAATAGATATCGCTGCGCGGCTCATTGGGTTTTGGCTCGAGGGCGAAACGATAGCCGTAATCGTTGTCCTTGGAATACTCGCAGAGGAAGTTGATCGCGTCGCGAAAGCGCTTGACGCCATCAGCCGGATTCTTGGCGCTGTCGCATTCGGCGCCTTCGCGTCCGCCCCAGAAGACGTAGACCTTGGCGCCCAACTCCGCGCCCAAATCCATTGAACTCATCGTCTTCTGCAAGGCGTAAGCGCGGACCGCCGGGTCGTTGCTGGTGAAGGCGCCGTCTTTGAAGGCGGGATCAAAGAAGAGATTGGTGGTCGCCATCGGGCAGACGATGCCGGTTTCGCTCATCGCCCGCTTGAAGTCGGCGACAATCTGATCGCGCTCGGCCGGCGTCGCGTCAATGGGCACGAGGTCATTGTCGTGCAGGTTGACGCCCCAGGCGCCAACTTCCGCCAGCATGCGCACGATATCGACCGCCGAGATCGGGTCGCGCGTGGCGTCGCCGAAGGGGTCGCGCCCGATATTGCCGACTGTCCACAAGCCGAAGGTGAATTTATGTTCCGGGCCTGGTGTGTAATCCGCCATCATTTTGTCCTTTGCTCAAGCTGAACTAAGGAGGATTGTAACAAAAACTGTTATCGCTTGTCATGCGGGTTTTCGGTACACTACCCGCATAGACAGCACTTCCAAGGAAAGCGATCTGCATGGCACTGCCCGCGCGCGAATCGCCAATCGGCAAACGAGTCTCCCTCTTCGTCACCTGCATCGTCGACATGATTTACCCGGAGACGGGCATGTCGGTGGTTGATATTCTCGAGCATGTTGGCGTGCCAGTCAACTTCCCGCCCGACCAGACTTGCTGCGCCCAGCCGGCTTTCAACTCCGGTTATCGCGATGAAGCGCGGACGGTGGCGGCGCACTTCTTCAAAGCCTTTAAGGACGCCGAGGTCATCGTCACGCCTTCGGGCTCTTGCGCGGCGATGGTGCGGCACGAGTATCCGCATCTCTTCGCGCCGGAAGATGGCGAGCCTTATGAGCAGGCGCAGCGAGCCGCGTCGATCACTTGGGAGTTCAGCGAGTTCCTGGTCGATGGGCTGGGGATGGCGAATCTCAATTTGGCGCTGCCGGATAAGCAAACCTTCGCCATGCACGATGCCTGTCATGGCTTGCGCGGCTTGGGGCTGGGGCGGGCATCGCGCGACTTGTTAGCGCATTTGGGCAATGCCGAGTTGCGCGAACTGAATGAATGCGAAGTCTGCTGCGGCTTCGGCGGTTTGTTCAGCGTGAAGATGCCCGATATCAGCAACGCGATGCTATCGAACAAGATCGACAATATCAATGCCTCAGCCGCCGATACGATTGTGACCGGCGATGTCAGTTGCCTGACGCAAATGAATGGCGGCTTGTCCCGCAATAAATCCGGGAAACGGGTCGTTCACTTAGCCGATGTGCTGGCGCAAGGGCTGGGAGGCGAACGCGCATGACACAGGATGTGCAATCCAACGACTTCATCGCGCTGGCGGACATTGCGCTTGACAACGATGACTTGCAGCATGCCATCGGCGAGGGCACACGAACCGCCTATTACCGGCGCCTGGATACCATGTTCGCCCATAGCGGCGAACACGGCGAATTCATGCGGCAGCAGGCGGCCGAAGCGAAACGCCGCGCCCTGCGCGAATTGCCCGATCTGCTGGAGAAAGCCGAGCGCAATCTCCAGAAGAACGGCTACCAGGTGGAGTGGGCGGAAGACGCGGCGCAGGCGAATCAATTGGTTCTGGATATCGCGCGCCGCCACCAGGTGCATACGGTCACCAAGAGCAAGAGCATGTTGACCGAGGAACTGGGCACCAATCACGCGATGGAAAAAGCGGGCCTGCATGTGGTCGAGACCGACCTGGGCGAATACATCATCCAGCTGGCGGGCGAAACGCCGAGCCACATTGTCGGTCCGGTAATGCATAAGACCAAATCGGAAATCCGCGATGTATTTGTGCGTGAACTCGATATGCAGCCGACCGATAACGCGGAAGAAATGGTGGCTTTTGCCCGACGGATGCTGCGCGAAGATTTCCTTAGCGCCGATATGGGCATCTCCGGCGGCAACTTTCTCATCGCCGAAACGGGATCAATCGGCTTGGTGATGAATGAAGGCAATGGCCGCATGTGCACATCGCTGCCGCGCGTGCACGTCGCTCTGGTTGGGATCGAGAAAATCGTTGACACGGTCGAAGACTACATCACGCTGACGCAAGTACTGCCCAGCAGCTCCACCGGGCAAAAGATGACCGTCTATACCAATATCCTGAACGGACCATCGCACGCGGATGAGGATGACGGTCCCGAACACGCTTATGTCATCCTGGTTGATAACGGCCGCTCGGATATTTACGCGACTAAATATGCCGAAGTGCTGTCCTGCATCCGCTGCGGCGCCTGTCAAAACGCTTGCCCGGTCTATCGCACCATGGGCGGTCACGCCTACGGCTGGGTTTATGGGGGACCGATAGGCGCGGTATTGACGCCCTTGTTCGTCGGGCTGGAAAATGCGACTCCGCTGCCCCACGCCAGCAGTCTCTGTGGCAGTTGCAAGCAGGTCTGCCCGGTGGATATCGACCTGCCGCGCATGCTGCTTGATCTGCGCTGGGATCTCGTGCGCGAAGGTGAATCCAAGGCTGGCTGGGACGCGGCGATGAAAATGTGGGCGATCGGCATGACGTCGCCGACGCGTTTCGCGCTTGGCGGAAAAGCGGCGCGCGCGGGCCAGGCGATTATGGGCGATTACATGCCGGGCGTATTGGGAAACTGGAGCAAACACCGCGATTTTCCCGAATTCGCGCCCAAGCCATTCCGGCAGCTGTGGAGGGAACGCGCCCCCACCCTAAATCCGGGTCCCCCTCGGTCCCCCGCCTCACGGGGGAAGCTTCCCATAAAGAGGGAGGGACTTTCATGAGCGCGCGTGATCGTATATTGGGCAAGCTGCGTCAGACGCAGAAACCCTTCAGTGATGTGCAGCCGATTCGTGAACGCCGCCACATGATCCCGCAGCGAGACCTCTCGCCGCAAGAACAAATGCAGCTTTTCCGCGAAGAGGCGGAAGCCGTTGGCTGCTTCGTGTACCAGCTTGATCAAAACGCCGCGTTCGAGCAGATCATGGAGCTGATCGGCACCGATCGGTCCGTGTTGAGTTGGGAAGCGAGCGAGATCCCCTTTGAAGGATTGCACGGGATGCTGGGATCGCTGGGGGTGAAGGTAGCGGGGCATAACAACGGAGATGTTCGGGTGGGCATCACCGGCGTGAATGCGGCGCTGGCGGCAACGGGCAGCCTGATTTTGGAGAGCGGAAGGGGCCGATATCGCAACAGCTCGCTGCTGCCGGATGTGCATATCGCCTTGCTGCGCGCCGAGCAGATCTTGCCCGATCTAGAAACCTGGCAGCAGATTCAGAAGGACGCCGGTTATCCCGCTTTCACGGAAGCGAGCAATACGACTGTGATTACCGGTCCCAGCAAGACGGCCGATATCGCGCATCAATTGGTCAAAGGCGCGCATGGTCCCCGTGAGGTGCATGTGATGATTTTGGACTAGGCGCCGCTGGAGGCAAAGCCGAGTGTCTATAGTTCGTTTGCTTTTCCAGGTATAATGTGGGCGAAGGTCGGTAAACTCGCGACCAAAGGGATGCCAAACATGAATATCGAAGTCTCGGATGAAGTTGGTCTGCACCTGGAAAAGCTCGCACAAGAGCGAAATCAGACGATTGAGGAATTGATCTGCGCCATGCTTGATAATTTTGACATAAGTCGGCGGAAAGGCGCCACCCTCGCCGACTTTGCGAAGATGGCGATTGAAGCTGGATTGTCCTCGGCTGAACCGACGGATACCGCTGAACGCAGCCGCGAGATCTTGAATTCTGAATACGCCGATTATCTTAAGCAACGTCGTACTTCGTGACTGTACTTGCGGACAGTAGTTTCATATTCGCGCTCTTTAATGCGCGGGATCTTTACAGCCGCGAATCATGACATCATGGTCGTTCCGGACATCGTCTTGCCCGAACTCGGATATTTGTTCCGTCGCGATTTTGGCTACGCTGGAGTACAAGTTTTGCTTGAGCGCATTAACGCTTATGAAGTGCCCTTTGAGCGACTAACTAGGTCCGACTTGGCACGGATGCTCGAAATCGCCACATCCTATTCCAGCGCAGAATTTGACATTGTAGACTGCTGCATCATGGCTATTGCTGAGCGACTTGACATCAATCGAATCGCCACCTTCGACCGGCGCGATTTCAGCATATTCCATCCCGCGCGCTGCAAGTTCTTCGAGCTGCTGCCATCGGTCTAACCTGTGTCACGGCATTATGACCCGCCGACAAGCGCGCTGATGTGGGGGATCACCCTTCTTCAATCCCCGCCTCATTCATCAGCTTGCGCAGCGCCCTGACCGCCGCCTCCATACCGTCCGCGCCGCTGAACCCGCTTGAATGCCGCGCATCCAGCAGATGCGGCTCCAGCGACAACAGGCCCTCGTAGCCCGTTTCTTGCAAGCGCGTCAGCAACTCCAACAACTGGCCGTCGCCATCGCCAGCGAGCGTCACCGAGTTGTCGGCGAGCCGGGCGTCCTTGATGTGAATATAGCCGATGTACGGCTGCAGTTCCTCCCACCAGCGATCCACCTGCTCGACGGCGCCGCATTGCACGAAGTTGGCCGGGTCCCAAATGAAGCGCAGATGGGGCGCATCAATGGCGCTCATGAGTTGCAGGCAGCGCTGCGGGATATCGCCGACGACGCCTTTCTCGTTTTCCAGCAGCAGCTGCAGATCGTTTTGCGCCGCGATTTCCGTCAGTGCGCTCAAGCGCTCGATCGAGAGTTGCGTTGCGGCCTCGTCAATATCACCGTCCGGGTAGAAGCTGAAGAGGCGGATATTCCGTGTGCCGAGTTGATGCGCCGTCTCACCGACCGTCTTGAGGCGCTCGCTTTCCACATCAATCGGATCCGCAATCGGTGACTTGCCGATTGGGCTGCCCATGCAACTAACGGTGATGCCGTGTTGGGCGCACAGCGCCTTTATGTTTTCTATGTGGTCGCTGGTAAATTGCGAGCAGTTGACGCCCCAGGCGGCGCGGATGTCGATAAGCGGTATCTCAAGTCGCTTTAATATTCGCAATTGCTCTTCAAAATCCACTGCGATTTCGTCGCCAAATGCGCTAATTCTCATCATTTTCCGATTGTCGCTTTCTGTCATTGGTGGTCAATAAACGTGATTGTAGCAAATTAAAGGACGGCAAAAACGTGTGGCGACGACCGGTGGTCATCGTCACCGGGCTGTGGCGGCGGTCAGTGTCAACGCGACCTACACGACCTGCACAGCAATGAGTGCACGTTCAAATTAAGGGACGAGCCACCGGCTCGCCCGTACACACGCTAATTTCACCGGCTGCCCGCCTGCTCCCCCGCTTACCTGTCGAAATAGGGTCCCAGCGCGCGCAGCAGTTCCGGCAGATGCGGCGCATCCTGGAACAGCAGGCCATCGTCGCCGGCCGGATCGGGGAAAGCGGGCGGCTCGTATTCTCGCCATTCGCCATTCTGAACCGCCAGGTCATAGCCATCGCGCTCAAAGCGGGCGATGAGCCGGTCTCGCATTGCGCGCAGTTCTCCCTCATAACGTGAATTGCCCGCCCAATTCTTCGTCTCCTGCGGATCAACCCGCAGGTCAAAAAGCCACTCTTTTCGGTCGGCTGCTGAGTAAATGTACTTCAAGTCGCGCCCGGCGATCATGTAGAGACCGATATTGCCTTCGCCGACCTGGCTGGTTACAAACTCGCGTTCGCTATCGCCCGCTTCAATGTCCAAGAGGTTGGCGCCTTCGGTCGACGGCAAATCAATGTCCAGCCCCGCAGCCGCGGCAAACGTGGGGAAGACATCAAGCAAGCTGACCGGCTTGTCTATGCGCTGTCCTGGATGCGCGGCATTGGGCGCCAGCAAGATGAGCGGGATTTTCGCGGCCGGATTCAACATCGTGCGCTTGCCAAAACTGCCGTAGTCGCCCAGCATCTCGCCATGATCCGAGGTATAGAGGATTAAGGTGTTTTCGATTTCATCGCCCAGCGCTTCGAGGATGCGGCCGAGATTGAAGTCGATGAATGAGATGCAAGCGTAATACATCGCCTTCATCGTGCGGATGAGCATCTCATCGTAGCCCTTGTCGCGGTATTTGTAGCGGTTCTGATGGTGATTCCACCAGCTTAGCAGTTGCTCAAATCCTTCCGGTCGGCGCGGCGGCAGCATATCAGCCGCGCGATAGAGCTTGTTCCAGGGAACTGGCGACTCGAAGGGCGGATGCGGCTTGATGAAACTTGTCCAGAGGAAAAAGGGTCGCTCACTATTGCGCTGACGCAGGAAATCTATGGCGCGGTCGGCCACCCAAGTCGTGTGATGATGTTCCGCCGGCAGCTGAGACGGCTGCGGGATGTAGTACATCTCACTGCGCAAGCCCTGTGGTTCCAGCACGTGTCCGAAACCATTCTCGCCGAGATAATCATGAAAGTCGTTTCGGCTTCCTTGCAGCCGCGCGCCTTCTTCCGAGATGTCGCGGCTATCGAAGCCCCACATCGCATCGACGTGCGGATTAAAGTGCATTTTGCCGATGCCGTGCGTCCGATAACCGGCTTTCTGCAATACCTGCATGATGCTTTGCATGCCAAGCGGCGACTCATTGTTCGAGGCGCAACCGTTCAGATGGGGCGGCACACCGGTGATTGTCGCGCTGCGGGCGGCGACGCAAACGGGCGAAGGCGTGTAGCAGTTGGTGAAGGCTGTTCCACGCTGGACCAGCGAATCAAGAACCGGACTGCGAATCTCGCGATTGCCCAAGGCGCGAATCGTGTCGCTCCGCTGCTGGTCTGTCATCACGAAAAGGATGTTTGGCTGTTTGCTCATGTTCGCTCGCTCTTTATATCTGAAGCAATACTCTCCTGCCTAAGTGATCGGCGGGCAGTGTCGGCGGGCAGTGTCTACGCGCCCTACGCGCCCTACGCGCCCTGAATCACAACCTTGCCAAAATGATCGTGCTCTTCCAGGATGCGGTGTCCTTCGCGGATCTGCGACAGCGGAAGCACACGGTCGATCACCGGACGGAGAATGCCTTGATTCGCCAACTCCAGGCAGTGGCGCAGCTCGTTATACGTGCCGCCATTGGAACCTAAGATGCTCAGTTGTCGATGATAGATCTGGGGAATCCGAAGATTGAAGCTTTTGCCCGAATGCGAGCCGCAAACGACCAAGCGCCCATTGCGCGCCAGCGTGCGCAGCGAGTCACCCCAGGTCATGGCGCCCACGAGGTCCTGCGCCACATCGACGCCGCGGCCCTCGGTCAAATCAATCACCTGCTCAACCCAATTCGTATCGCGATAGTTGACCACATGATCGGCGCCCAATTCGCGCGCGCGCTCCATTTTTTCCACGGTTGAGGTGCTGGCGATGACGGTCGCGCCGGCGTGCTTGGCAATCTGTATTCCCATTGAGGCGACGCCGCCACCCGCGCCCGGAATGAAGACCGTCTCACCCGCCTGCAGCCGGGCGACGCTGATGAGCATGTGCCAAGCGGTCTTGGATACGACAGGCAGCGCCGCCACTTCAATATGTGTCAAGTTTGCCGGCTTCGCGATGAGATTCCGCGCTGGTACGACTGTGTATTCCGCCAGTCCGCCATTCATGTGCTCGCCGATGATCTTGTGCTGCGGGCAGACCGTAACCTCGCCGTCTCGACAAAATTCGCATTCGCCACAGGTCACAAGCGAATAAAAGGTGACGGCGTCGCCGGCGCTCCAGCCCCTTACATCTGAGCCGACCGCGTCGATGAGGCCGGAGACATCGACGCCTGTGGTTAAGGGCAGCGGTACCGCGCCAAATTGTGGTCCGCGCCGAATGCCGACATCAAGCCAGTTCAGGGCGCAGGCATGCACCTTTATTCGGACTTCATCGCTGGCTGGCTGCGGAATGACCACTTGCTCCAATTGAATTACATCGCGGTCGCCGTGCTCATGAAAAACGGCCGCTCGCATTGTTTTCATTTCCAACCCCTAGCGTCTGTTCGAGAATTGAGCCATTAACCCTCGATGATCAAATAACCAAGCGGCACACGCGCGTCGAGATAAGGCTTGCCTTCAGCATCGCTGGCTGGCAGGCGCTCCTGGTCGCGTATGCGATAGAGCCCGGTGTATACGTTATATGTCCCGCGAGCCAGATCAGCCGGCAGCGGAACCGCCCATGTCTCGCTGTCTGCCAAGCCACTATACCACAGCCGCGTTGGCAAGCGCGGACCCAAGGGGCGCTGATCATAACCCCATTGCGCGCGGCTTTCATCATGTGCGAAATGGAGGAATTGCGTGAAATCTTCCGCGCCGTCGGCGTCCGCGCTCCAGCGAAAAGTAATCGGTAGGAGGCCGTCAGCATTGGCGCGCTCGGGTAAATCCACAGCGCCGAGCCGGAAGGCCTGGTCGAAGATCGCCACCGTGTCAGTTGGGCTCGATTCTGATTCCGCCCGCAAGACCAACTCGCCCAAGACAACCTGTGTATCGCTGAGCAGTCGTTGATCGCTGGACAGAATCTTGATGGGCGCAAATGAATCGTCATCTTTGCGCCACAGCGTGAGCACGACCCAGAGCGCGCGATTGGCCGGCGCGTCTGGCGGGATCAGGACGCGCAGCAACTGATAATAAACGCGCAAATAGCTTTTGCCGCTCAAGAAGAAGGCCTGCTCGCGGCTCGCCCAGCGGTTCTGGCTGGCAATGGAATCGCCGCTGACCTGGTCAACCAGATGTATGGAGAATCCGGTTTTTGCCGCGATCATGTCTTCCGAGAAATAAAAGTAGCCAGCGATGGGCATGCCCTTGCGGTCGGCTTCGTAGCCGTAAAGTCGCGCGCCCGATTCGAATTCCACCGCCGTGGGTTGCGCCTGGAGGGAAAACCTAAAGCTGGAGATAGGGGAGACGAGCGCCATTAGCAGAAGCCATAGCGCTGGGAAAGCAAACAGACAGCAACGATAGACAGGCTTCGGATTCGGCACAGCGTCGGATAAAAAGCCCAGCATTGCAACGAGCGCCAGCCAGCTGCCTATGAGCTCCAATAGCTCTTCGACCGTCTGATAATTTAGACAGCCATCCAGTTTCAGGAAGGCGAACGCGCCGCAATTGAGCGGCAATTCGTCGATCAAGAATACGCCGATCGCCATGAGCGCCAAACCGCAAAACAGGCAAATATACCATAGGCGCTGATGCCGCGGCGAGCGCCGGGCGACAGCAATCGTTGCGCCGGCCAAAACGATTCCGACCGCGGCGTAATACAGGGGCCAGTCCAAATTGGCGTATTTCGTGTCCAGAAACTCTTCCAGCCCGAGAATCATGAATACCAAGCCGATGGCGACCAGCCAGAGCCGCTGCCGCCTGGGAATAACCCGAGAAGCCCAAAACGTTAGCAGCGCGGCGAATCCGATCAGCGCGACCAGCGTGGAAGCGATGGCTGAGGGAATGTTCCATTCCTTGTCAATATCCCAGAGCCACTCTTCCATCGCCGAAGTCGGCTTCGCCTCCAACGAGACGACAATAACTGCGACTTGCGCGACCAGTGTCAACAGAGCCAGACGCTTGGCGTCCGCTGTCAGGCGCGGGAAAAGCAAACGAAAGACGAAAAGGCAGGCGGGGATATAGAGCAGCGATCCAAAGAAGTAGTTTAGCGCCTTTGGCGACGCTGCAAGTTCAATGCTATCCATCTGTACAGGTCGCTTCAGCGCAAGCGCGCACGGGTGATTCTAATGCCGGGGCGCGCATTCATCAGCCAAGTACTTCACTCCAGAGTCAGATAACCCAGCGGCACACGGGCGTCCACAAAGGGTAGGCCGTCCTTGTCCTTGACTGGCACGCGCTCCTGATCACTCAAGCGATAGAGACCGGTAAACACGGCGTATTCGCCTGATGCCAGATCCGCCGGCAGCGGCGCCGCCCAGACTTCACTATCGGCTAATCCACTATACCACAGGCGCGTTGGCAAACGCGGACCCAGCGGCTGCTGGTCATAGACCCACCATTCGCCGCTATTGATATGCCCTAGGTGAAGAAACTGCACATAATCGTTGAGCCCGGCTGCATCGGCGCGCCAGCTAAATGATATGTTTAGCGTTTCGCCAAGGCGCGCGCTCGGAGGCAGGTCTACCGCGCCCAGCGTGAAGGATCCGTCGAACAGCGCCAGCGGGGCGGCCGAGCCGGCGGATGAGGCTGCTGGCAAAGCGAATTCGCCCAAAATCACTTGCGTCTCGCTCAACAACTGATGATCGCTATCGAGGACTTTCTGGCTCGTGAACGCTCCGCTCTCTTCGCGCCACAGCGAAAGAACAATCCAATACGCGCGGTTGGTCGGCGTCTCCGGCGGAATCTCGACTGCCATCTGTTTGCGATAAATATGGGCGAAACTGGGCGCCAAGAGCAGGCGCTGTTGGCTGCGCGTGTGTCTTTCCTGGCTGGCGATGGATTTTCCGCTGGCTTGGTCGACCAGATGCAGCGAGAAACCCAGCTTGCTGTAGTGACTGCGCCAGGCGGATGGATACAGCCAAAGCTCGACGGATTCTTCATCCCGCTTTACCTGGTAGCCAAGCAAACGGAGGTCCGACTCAAACGCTATTGTCGCTGGCTTCGCCCGAAATCGGAGTTCCAATCGAGGCAGCCAGGCATCGCGGGTGAGCAGAATCGTCCAAAGTATTGGCAAGGTGAAAAGGATGAACGGGACCAGGCGACGCTGCTTGGGCGCCGCGTCAGTTAGATCGCCTAGAGCAGCGACGAGAATAAGCCAAATGCCTATAAACTCGGCGGCTTCTTCGATAAAGTCATATTGCAGGCAGCCTTGGATGCGCAACCATCCAATGCCGTCGCATGTCAAGGGCAACAGTTTGAACGCCATTGCGCCGACGCCGCTGATTGCTAGTCCGGCAAGAAATACTCCTAGCTGTATGGTCTTGGATTATAATGGTACTCTTTCCAATGAGCTAAAGGAAGCATTATGGGACAGGTTCTCCACCCTCGCGCCACAACGACAGCGGCAACCCGCCGAGCAATACAAAATAGTCAAGAGAGCATAAGGAAGCTGGCCAAGCGCTATGGCATCAATC
>JAPOYT010000161.1 GCA_026706445.1 Chloroflexota bacterium | reverse complement strand
CAAGTTCATCAACAGCAGCCGTGGTCAGACATTGAAGATCAGCTCTGGTTACGCCTATCCGTCGCGCCGCTCGGTGGTGCAAGAGGATTGGTACGTAAACTTCACCTGCGGCAATGCCATCGGGACTGGGCTCAACACGGTCTTCAATGACATCATGGAAAACGGTTGGGCGCGCACCTGGCCGCAGCACCCGCGTTGGCCCGAAATCAGCACCGTCATCAATAGCGAGCTGGACGCGCTCTACAGCGGCGACAAGTCGGCGGAAGATGTCGGTTCCGAGATCGCTGCTCAGGTCAACGCGATTCTGGGCGCCGAGTAGCTTCGTTTGCCCGACAACTAACCCTTCCCCAGCCGCCCTGCCCACAAGTGGCTGAGGAGCGTTCATGTATGAAATAAGCGGGGCTCTTTGCAACGGGTCAGCCTCCGGCTGACCCCTACAGAGTTCTTTAGGATGGAGAATTGTAGGGGCGACCGGACTGCTGTGTCGAAGGGCTGGTGTCTACGCGCCCTACGCGCAGCGGCGGGTCGCCCGCCGACGTATAAACTTGCCCACTGACTGCTAGATGCTGATACACAAGCTCTTCAAACCCAAACGCCTCAGCTTCTGGGAATCGCTGAACGCCTGGATCTTTGTGCTGCCTTGGATTCTGGGTTTCTTCCTTTTCACCGGCGGTCCTATCCTCGCCTCTCTTATCATCTCCTTCACCCATTGGGATATCGTCAATCCACCGCAATGGGCGGGGCTCGCCAACTACGAATTGATGCTCAGCGATCCGCTCTTCTTCCAATCGCTGAAAGTGACGACCATGTACGCGCTGGTCGCCGTGCCATTGCAGATTGTGGTGGGTTTATTCGTCGCCATTCTGCTGAACACGAAAATCAGGCTGATCGGCTTATATCGCACGCTATTTTACCTGCCAGCCGTACTGCCTATCGTATCGGTCGCGGTGATGTGGCGCTGGATCCTCTCGCGCGACTGGGGGCTGATCAACTGGTTCCTGTCGCTCTTCGGCGTGTACGGGCCCGGCTGGCTCTCCGAGCCGGAATGGGCGCTGCCGGCGCTCATATTGATGAGCCTGTGGGGCGTCGGCGCGGGCATGCTCATTTACCTGGCCGGCTTGCAGGGCATCCCCTCTGATCTTTACGAGGCGGCCAAAGTAGACGGCGCCGGACGCTGGGCGCAATTCCTTTACGTCACCTTGCCCATGATCTCGCCCGTCATCCTCTTCCAATTGGTCGTCGGGCTGATCGCCGCCTTTCAAGTCTTTGCGCAGCCCTTCATCATGACACAGGGCGGTCCGCAAAACGCAACTTTGTTCTATTTGCTTCATCTCTTCCGCAATGCTTTCGAGTTTTTCCGCATGGGATATGCCTCAGCGCTATCCTGGGTGCTCTTTATGTACATCGCCATTTTGACGCTGCTGATATTCCGTTTTTCCGCAGCCTGGGTGTTTTACGAAGGCGAAATCAGGAACGAATGATCGCGCTATGACGACCATAACGCAGCAGCCAACAATTAGAAGATTGCAGTTTGATCCAGCCAGCGTGGATTGGGTGAAAATCCTGGCGCACATTATTCTGATCGCCGGCTCCATTATGTTTCTGATGCCCTTCATTTACGTCTTGTCGACCTCGCTGAAGACAGCGGGTGATGTATACACCTTTCCACCCGAATTCATCCCCGATCCCGTTTCCTGGGAGAATTACCCCGATGCGCTGACGGCGATGCCCTTTGATGTCTTTTTCCTCAACACGATATTACTGGCTGTGGGCCGAATTATCGGACTGATCTTGAGCTGCTCCCTCGCCGGTTTCGCCTTCGCCAAACTGCGCTGGCGTGGGCGCAACACGCTCTTCTTCATCGTCCTGCTGACCTTGATGATTCCAACCGAAGTCACGCTGATCCCCCGTTATATTCTGTTTTCCAAACTGGGTTGGGTCGGTTCCTTCGCGCCCTTGCTCGTGCCTGGATTCTTCGCCGAGAATGCCTTCTTTGTATTTTTGTTTCGTCAATTTTTCATGACAATGGGGCAAGATCTCATCGACGCGGCGCGCATTGATGGCTGCAGCTTCGTCGGTCTGTTCTGGCGGATTATCGTGCCCAATGCCAAGCCGGTTTTTGCCGTGGTCGCGATCTACATCATACAGAACAACTGGAATTCATTCCTGCTGCCCATGATTTATTTGACCGATCGGGCTAAATATACGCTGGCGCTAGGCTTGCGGCTCTTCAATGAGCAATATTATTCGCAGACGCATCTTCTGATGGCGGCATCGGTTTTCGTGGTCGTGCCAATTGTCATTCTGTTCTTTTTCATGCAGCGTTACTTCATTCAAGGCGTCGTATTCACCGGGTCAAAGGGCTAAAGACAGTGGCAAGCCAATCGCCCCACATCGTCCTCATCACTTGTGACGAACTGCGGGCGGACGCGCTGGGCTGCTATGGCAATCGCGTCATATCGACGCCGAACGTGGACGCGCTGGCGGCGCGCGGGATGCGGTACCAACGGGCCTATACGAACAGCCCCTGGTGTTTGCCCAGCCGCTGCTCGCTGGCGACCGGGCTATTTCCCCACCGGAATGGTTCGTATAGCAACTTCCGCGATATCCCGCTGGATGCCGAACTTCCGAATATCTACTCGCTGCTTCAAGCCGCGGGCTATCACACCGCGCATATCGGCAAGTGTCACTACGCTCCGGTTCCGTATAACCTAACTCGGCCGGACGCCACGCTGCCATACGATGACTTTCGCAACTACTACCTCAGCCTGGGCATCGACCATTTAGCGCTGCAGGATGACAAGCAAGTGTCCGTCTGGTTCATGGACGACTACGCGCGAGAACTCGATGCGGCCGGTTACTTGTCCGCCTACCGCGACGCGACCTGGAGTCGAGACAACGCCAAAGTCTTCGCATTTCCCGGACCAGCAGAATGGCATCCCGACAGTTGGGTAGGGCGGAAATCGGCCGAATATATCGAGCGCCATGAAAGCGAACAGCCGCTTTTTCTTTGGGTTTCCTTCAGTGGGCCGCACTACCCCTTCGACCCGCCGGCGGCGTATTTCGAGCGGGTCGAAATGTCGCTCGACAAGCGTACTATCGACCCAGCCGCATTTGATGACCCATCGCGGATTCACAGCTCTACCTACCATGGCGGTCCCACGGGCGCGATCGACGGCTTGGGACCGGCGCCGGGCGGCGCGACGAAGCATTACAGCGACGCCTACTGGCATGACTTGCGGCGCAACTATTTCGCCAATGTCGCGCAGATTGATGAAACCATCGGGGGCATTCTAGCGGCTATTCAGGCCCGGCTCGGCGACGACGCGCTGATAATCTTCACCGCTGATCACGGCGAGATGCTGGGCAATCACGGCTTATGGGGCAAGAACAACTGCGCCTATGAAGATGTCTGGAATGTGCCATTGATCGTCAACTATCCTGGCGAAAATCAGGCGCGAGTGAGCGACTCGCTGACCATGCTGGTCGATGTATTGCCGACTTGTCTCGATGCCGCTGGTTTGCCTAACGACTTTTGCGATGGCTTTACATTGCGCGAGCGGGATCGGACCGGCGGCGCCAATTATGTTTTCGCCGAAGGTGAAGGTTTTTTGGCTGTCAGCGACGGCCGTTTTAAGCTGGCGCGCGTGGCGCAGGGCGAACGCCAACTTACCGAATTGATCGACCTTGAGACTGATCCCCATGAGTTGGTGAACCGGATCGACGACCTGGCATATCGGAGCGAGTTGGCGCGACTCAACGCTCAAATGGTCGCTCATTTGATGAGCCATACCTTGAAGTAAGTTGGTGGCGGGTACACAGCCCACCTTGGCGGCTTTCGGCGGTTTCGCTTCGCATCCTCGATTCTGCGCTATAATTCTTCATAAGCGCTACACGCTTTGCCAAACCAAAAGGTCCCCCCATGACCCCGCCCGTGCTCGAAGTCCGCGGCATCACCAAGCGCTTCCCCGGCGTCTTGGCCAACGACAAGGTCAACCTCATCCTGCGCAAGGGTCAGGTCCTCGGTTTGCTGGGCGAAAACGGCGCCGGCAAATCCACGCTGATGAATATGATCTACGGATTGTACAAGCCGGACGAAGGCGAAATCCTGGTCAATGGCGCGCCGGTCGACATCGCCGGACCCAAAGACGCCATCGAGCTCGGCATCGGCATGGTGCATCAGCATTTTCAGTTGGTCGATGTCTTGACCGTCACCGAAAATGTGATGCTGGGCAACGAGACGGTCAGCGGTCCCTTTTTGCGGCGCGATACCGCGCGGCGCGAGATTCAGCAGCTTTCGCAAGAATACGGGCTTGATGTCGACCCCGACGCTCTGATTTCGGATCTGCCGGTCGGCATTCAGCAGCGCGTGGAGATCATCAAGGCGCTTTATCGTCAGGCCGATATCCTCATCCTCGATGAGCCGACCGCGGTGCTCACGCCGCAGGAGACGCTCGGTCTCTTCAAGATCATGCGCGCGCTGCTGGACCGGGGCGTCAGCATCATCTTCATCAGCCACAAGCTGAAGGAAGTGCTGGAGATTTGCGATGATGTGATTGTGCTGCGGCGCGGCGCGGTTGCCGGGCAGGCCGATCCAAAAGAGTCCACCGAACAGTCGCTGGCATCGCTGATGGTTGGCCGCGATGTCATTCTCGAAGTCGATAAGGCGGAGGCGAAGCCCGGCGATGAAATACTCAACGTGGTCAACCTGCATGTGCATGACGATCGCGGCTTGCCAGCGGTGGAAGGCCTCAACTTCGGCTTGCAGCGCGGCGAGATTCTGGGCGTCGCTGGCGTGCAGGGCAATGGCCAGACTGAGCTGGTCGAGGCGCTGACCGGAATGCGCGCCGTCGAAGACGGTCGCATATTCATCAAGGGCGTCGATATGGCTGGCGCTTCGCCGCGCAATGTTACCGAGTTGGGCGTGGGCCATGTGCCGGAAGACCGCCAGCGCGACGGCTTGGTCGGGGGCTTCACCGTGATGCGCAACCTCGTGCTCTGCACCTACTATCAGGATGCCTTCGCCAACTCCATCGTGGTGGACGACCGCGCCATTGCCGATAACGCGCGCCAACTTGTCCAACAGTACGATGTGCGGCCGCCGATCATCAACAATATCGCTAGCGGGCTTTCCGGCGGCAACCAGCAGAAGGTGATTGTGGCGCGTGAATTTTCGCGCGATGCCGACCTGCTGATCGCCTCGCAGCCGACCCGCGGCCTGGATGTCGGCTCGATCGAATTCATCCATCGGCAGATCATCCGCATGCGCGATGCCGGCGCCGGCATCTTGCTGGTCTCATCGGAATTGGACGAAGTGCTGAGTCTGGCTGATCGCGTGGCGGTTATGTTTGAAGGCGAGATCATCGACATACTTCCCATCGCCGAAGCTGATCGCGACACGGTCGGCTTGCGCATGGCTGGCGTGCGAGAGCAAGGATTGGATTCCGAAATGAACACTGTAGGGGCGACTGGCGGTCAGTGTCTACGCGACCCGTGAGTCGCCCGTTAAAGCCATCCGGTGCAGACTATAGTATGCAAGATGTGCTCGGCAGCACTGTGTTTGATTACGGATAAAGCATGAGCGAGTCCCCAGAAAACCGACGGCGCGGCGGCTTCATCGGGCTTTGGGCCGGAATTTCCCCCAGTCTCGTGCCCTTGCTAGCCGTAATCACCGCTTTCCTGGCTGGCATCCCGCTGATCACGATCACCGTAAGCGACAATGCGCTGCAGCCCGATATCGCTGAAGGGCTGCGCGTGTCGTCGACAGCCTACGTGGCGCTCGTCGAGTCAATCACCGGCTTGACGATCAACGATGTCGCCGGCGCCGCTGACTTCGGCGAAATGCGCGCCTACGCCGAGGAACACGAGCTCACCACGCGGCGCAGCCTGTCGCGGCAGGCGCGCCCCTTCGAGCGCGTGCTGGAAGTCGGCAAGGAGGAGACGCGCGCCTACGCGGAGTTCTTCGCCCAATATGACATCAGCGAAGAGGCGGCGACCGCCATCGCCGAGCGGATTCCGACAATTGTTGCGGTTGGCGCAAGACAGTTGCGCGAGCTCAAGCCCCTGCTTGCTGAGCTCGGGGCGCTAAAGCGCTCGGATGCGCGCGCGCTGACGGAGCTGGCTGCCGCTTATTCCACGAGGAGGGGTCGCGTAGACACTGACCCATCGGAAGGGGAGGGTGATTCCGCAGATGTAGAAAACGATGCCGACTCTATTACCGTCGTTTTGGGCGATGAAAGTCCCTCCCTCATTTTGGGAAACATCCCCCGTGAGGCGGGGGAGCGAGGGGGACCAGGATTTAGGGTGGGGGAACGCGCCTTGGCGGGCTTGGCGGCAATCGACGAACACGGTCAGGTTGCGCTGCTGCGCAGTCACGGCGCTTTGGCTCAGCTGGATGCGCTTGGCATCGCCGCCGACAGCCCCCAAGCGGAGATGATTCAAGCGATAGTGGCCTCCGATTATGAGGACGCGCGCGAAGCAATTGAGACCCTCGCCGCTTTGGATGCGCTGGACATTAAGGATCCGGCGGCGCTTGGCGCGCAATTCCGCATCGTCGGCCGGATGTACGACGCGGAGTATCTGACTGGATCATCGGTGAACGCGGCTCTCGATGAGCAGCTTGACGCTGCGCTGCGTCAGCATCTGGTGATCCGGCGGCCCGGCAATCGAGTCTTGACCGCCGATGATTTCGGCGGACTGACCTTGGGCATCTTCAAGAATGATCAAGACTTGGAGGCGCTCTTCTTGCGGCTGGGCGATCAGGCGCTTCTCTTTATCCCCTCGAATCTGGAAAAGACCATCGTCCGCGCCATCCCCTTCATCATCGCCGGCCTGGCGGTGGGCTTGGGCTTCAAGGCGGGTTTGTTCAATATCGGCGCGGAGGGGCAGCTTTACGCTGGCGCGATTGCGGTTGCCGCTCTGGGCGCCTTCGCCGCGCCGGAAACATCACCGCTTTTGCTGCTGCCTGCCGTGATCTTCTTTGGCATCCTTGGCGGTTTTCTATGGGGCGCTTTGCCCGGAGCGCTCAAAGCCTATACCGGCGCCCATGAGGTCATCACGACGATCATGCTCAACTTCATCGCCATCCTCATCGTTGACTGGCTGATCAAATCGGTCGATCCGGTCATCCTGGGCGACGTGAATGCCAGCGTGCCTAAGACACCGGTGATCCTGCCGGCCGCGATGCTGCCGACGATGGACAGGATTACTTCGCCATTCGCGCTGCTGCTGTTGATGGCGGCGGTTGCGGGCGTCGCCTTCCTGCTTAACTACTTGCCATCACGGCGCGACAATCCCCAGGCGGCGCTGCGCAGCGGCATCATCTGGGCCGCGGTCATGAGCGCGCTGCAGCTTTTCCTGGCGCTTATCGCAGTCGGCGATCAATCGAAACTGCATTTCGGCTTCTGGCTGATGATCGCGGCCGTCTGGCTGACCGACTGGTTCCTGACCCGCACGACGCCCGGCTTCGAGCTGCGCACCGTGGGCGCCAATCAGAACGCGGCCAAATACGCCGGCATGAGCGTGCCGCGCAATATCGTGTTGGCGATGGCGTTAAGCGGCATGCTGGCGGGGCTTGCGGGCGCGATCGAAATCAGCGGCGTCGAGCACGAGATGCTGCCGCGCTTCTTCGCCGGCGTCGGCTTTGACGCGATTGCCGTGGCATTGCTGGCGCGCAACAATCCCAAGGGGATGGTGTGGGCAGGCTTGCTTTGGGGCGGGCTGTTGAGCGGCGCGGCGCTGATGCAGATCCGCGCCGATATCTCCATTGATTTGGTCAAGATCGTGCAAGCGCTGATTATCATGTTTGTCGCCGCCGATCAGATCATCCGCTTCCTTTGGCGCGTGCCAAAACGCAGCGCCGAAGAAGAAGGCGAGTTGGTCTTCTCGACCGGGTGGGGCGGCTAACCATGTCCCTTGCCAGCAAGGCGAAGAGTGGGCGCCGGCTCGCATTCAAGCTTACGCGGAAACGCGTCATCGCCGTCGTGCTGCTGGCGCTGGGCGCATTTATCTTCATTGAATCGGGCCGGCTCGATAGCGAGCTTGTGACCACCTTGACCTTCGAGCCGCGCCCGACTGGCGAAAGGCCAGCGGTCGCCGATATGCCGGTTCAGACATCGTCATACCTGCTCGTCATTGGCTTGCTTTTCATCGTCAGCGGCGCCCTAAATCTCTACGATTTTCAGCTTGCGCGCTGGCGCCGAATCAGCCTGGCTTTGCTGGCGCTTTGCGGCGCGCTTTTCATCCCGACGGTGATCATCGCGGCGGCGGCCGGCAACGACACCAATCTCACCACCATCGTCGCCGAGAGCCTGCGCCTGGCCACGCCGCTGGCGATTGGCGCCTTCGCCGGCATCTGGTGCGAGCGCGCCGGCGTCGTCAATATCGCCATCGAAGGCATGATGCTCTTCGCCGCCTGCTTTGGCTTCACCACGCTCTTCTTTTTGCGCGGCACGCCACTCCCGCTGGAGACGGCGCAACTGCTGGCGGTGGTGATCGGCGTTCTCGCCGGCGGCTTGATCGCCCTGCTGCATGGCTGGCTGTCGATCACCTTCCGCACCGACCAGATCGTCAGCGGGACCGTCATCAATATTTTGGCGGTCGGCGTGACCAGTTTCGTCCGCCGCGAATATCTGCTCTCCACCGAAGCCGGCGCCGCCAAGCTGGGCAATTTCGCCATACCGATACTGAGCGACCTGCCGCTGGTCGGCGAAGCGATCTTCACCAACCAGCCGATCTTTTTCATGATGTTTGTCATGCTGGCTTTCACCCACATTGTGATGTTCTATACGCGCTGGGGCTTGCGGACGCGGGCCGTCGGCGAACATCCGCACGCGGCTGATACGCTGGGCATCAATGTAAATCGCACGCGCTGGATCAACGTCTTCATCAGCGGCATGATCGCCGGCTTGGCTGGCGCCTGGTTCTCGCTGGAAGCGACCGGCAGCTTCAACGATGGCATGACGCGCGGCGCCGGCTTCATCGCACTGGCGGCGATGATCTTCGGCAAATGGACACCCATCGGCGCTTTCGGCGCGGCTCTGCTCTTCGGCTTCTCCGATTCCCTGGGCATTCGCCTGCAAATGGTCGGCGTCGGCTTCCCGGTGCAATTTCTCCAGATGGTTCCCTACGCCGTGACGCTGGTTGTGCTGGCTGGCTTCATCGGGCGCGCAAGCCCGCCGAAAGCCGTGGGTCAGCCTTATATGAAGGAGTGAGCGGCGCTCGGATGGATCGCCCCTGTGGTATTATTGGGCTGTACTGGGAAAGGACAAGCGCAAGATGCTGATAGAAGTGCCGGATGAAGTCGCCGCGCGTTTGCAGAAAATGGCGGACGATCGCCGCCTTACCGTAGGTGAGATGGTTGATATTCTGATAATACGCGACCATATCGCCGCTAAACGCAACCGCAGGGAAAACGCTGAGCAGTTTCGGCAGACAGAGGAAAAAGCAGCGGCGGAGGCAGAGGCAAGACGCAAGTGTGATCTTAAGCCCGGTGATGAGGGCTGGCCGCCGCCGGGCTCGCTGGCTGCGCTGGCAGAGAATGCCCGCAAAGCAAACCTGGGCGCGCTCAGCAGAAAAAAGGTCGACACATCGGCCCGCAGCCGCGAAATCTTGAATAAGGAATTCGCTGACTACATCACGCGGAATTGGGACAAGTGAGCATTCTCGCCGATACAGGCTATGTGTACGCGCTCTACTATCCTGACGACGCCCATCACCAGCATGCGGTGACGTTTGCCAATGCCAATACTGAGCCGATTATGCTGCCGGCTGTGATACTGCCCGAGTTGGGCTTTCTGTTTCGCCGCGATCTGGGTTATGCGGGGATCGTGCAGTTCCTGGGGCGGTTCAAAGATATGGACGCGACCATAGAACCCATGCTGGATGCGGATTTAGGCCGGATTTACGAAATTGCCGAACAATACGCAGACTCGCGTTTCGATGTGGTCGACTGTTGCGTAATGGCGATGGCAGAGCGCTTGCAGATCACGAAAATCGCGACTTTCGATAGAAGAGACTTCAGCATTGTTGTACCAAGCCACACCGATTATTTTGAGATTCTGCCCTAGAAGCCGACTCCGAAATCAAAGGCTGGCTGGTTTCATCGGGCGCGCAAGCCCGCCGAAAGCCGCGGGCGCGCCCGATGTGAAGGAGTGAGACGCAATTTCGTCGCCAAGATACATAGCAAGGATTTTTATCTTATCCTTATAGACTGGGGCAGGTCACAATGAATGACGATTCGCATCCTCAGGTAATTGGCAAAGGCGGCATCAGCATGTTGCGCGGCGGCGCTGCGCTTTCGAGCAGCAATGTCGACGCCCAGGGACTCTCGATGAAACTCGCGGTGATCCCGCCCGGCGGCATAATTCCCGCCCATCTCCACATCGATTTCGAGACGATGATTTACGTTCTCGAAGGGCGTGTGCGGCATGAATATGGCGACGGCTGCAAACTGGTTATGGAGAACCGGGCGGGCGATTTCGTCTTTATCCAGCCGGGCGTGCCGCATGAGGTCTTCAATTTGAGTGATGCCGAACCGGTTGTGGCTGTTATCGCCCGTTCGGCGCCGGACGAACAAGAACAAACCATAGCCTACGACCGCGCTGCCGCGCTGCCAGTTTCGCAAGATGGGCAACGGCAAGCGGAATCGTAGCGACTCCAAGCGGGAGGGGCTCGCTCAGTTCGTCAGACCGCTGTTCCAATTGCGCTCGGCCAGCCCAAGCTGGAGCAGCGCTTTGCGTCTGCTCGAGACGCGGATAACGTTGAAAAACTGCGCGCCTGATAGTAGAGTAGGTTTAAGCAATGCAAGCTCGCTGGCAATCTTCTCAGGAGATATCGAAATGAAAAAGCTCATTGTATTTTGCAGCCTTATCGCGCTGCTGCTGGGCATCATGCCCCTCGCCACAGCGCAGGGCGACGTTGAAACCTTGTGCCTCGTGACCGACATCGGGCGCGTCAACGACGGCACCTTCAATCAGTTCGCCCATGAAGGCGCGCTGGACGCCGCCGACGAATACGACCTCGAATACAAATTCATCGAGACCCAAGCCGAGACCGATTACGACGCCAACATCCAGACCTGCATTGATGAAGGCTTTGAAATCATCATCACAGTCGGCTTCTTGATCGCCGACAGCACCTACGCCGCGGCTGAATCCAATCCCGATGTCTATTTCCTCGGCGTCGATCAATTTGTCATGGGCGGACCGGCGAATTACGTCGGCATTCAGTTCCGCGAAGATCAGTCCGGCTTCCTCGCTGGCGTATTGGCGGCGCAAGTGGCTGGTTCGATGGGCTCCGATACCATCGCCGGCATCTACGGCATTGACATCCCGCCGGTCAAGAAATTTCGCAACGGCTTTGAGCAAGGCGCCCGTTACATCAATGCCGATCTGAACCTGCTCGGCGTCTACATCGACAGCTTCATCGCGCCCGACCGCGGCGCGTCGGCGGCCGAACAATTCATCGGCGAAGGCGCCGCGGTCATCTTTGGCGCCGGCGGACCCACCGGCACCGGCGGTATTTTGGCGGCGGCGCAGCAGGGCGTCTACGTTATCGGCGTTGACCAGGACGAGTGGGTCACCAGCTTCGGCGCTGGCGAAACACCCGGCTCGGAATACATCATTTCCAGCGCGATCAAACGCGTCGATCAAGGCGTTTATGATATGGTCGCTGCAATAGCAGACGGCATGATGGATGAGTTCCCCAGCGGCGGCATCTACCTGATGGACGTGGCCTTGAACGGCGTTGGTTTGGCCGACAAGCACGATGCCGCCATTGATGACGCTTTCTTTGAGGTCGCGGCTGACGTTGCCGAGATGATGATCGCGGGCTCAATCACAACGGGCGTCGACCCGGTCTCCGGCGATCTGATGGAAATGGACATGATGGAAGATCAGTCGGCCGACATGATGGGCGTGGAAACCGTCTGCCTGGTCACCGACCTCGGGCGCGTCAATGACGGCACCTTCAATCAATCGGCGCACGAAGGCGCGGAGGCAGCCGCCGATGAATACGACCTGGAATACAAATTCATCGAGACGCAAGCCGAGACCGACTACGAAGCCAACATTCAGACCTGCGTTGAGGAAGGCTTTGAAGTGATCGTCACGGTCGGCTTCCTGATCGCCGATGCCACCTATGCGGCGGCCGAAGCCAACCCCGATGTCTATTTCCTGGGCGTCGATCAATTTGTCGCTGGCGGACCCGCCAACTATGTCGGCATTCAATTCCGCGAAGATCAATCCGGCTTTATGACCGGCGTGCTTGCCGCTTTCGTAGCCGAATGGCTGGAATCGGATATCATCGCCGGCGTCTATGGCATCGATATCCCGCCAGTTAAGCGCTTCCGCAACGGTTTCGAGCAAGGCGCGCTTCACGTCAATCCCGACTTGACCATCCTGGGCGTCTATATCGACAGCTTCATCGCCCCCGATCGCGGCGCATCAGCCGCGCTACAATTCATTGGCGAGGGCGCCTCGGTGCTCTTCGGCGGTGGCGGAAAGACGGGTTCGGGCGCGATTCTGGCGGGCGCGCAGGAAGGCGTCTATGTCATCGGCGTCGATAAAGACGAATGGCTGACGAGTTTCGGGGCTGGCGAAACGCCGGGTTCGGAATTCATCATTTCCAGCGCCATGAAGCGGGTCGATCAAGGTGTGCGCGATATGGTGGCGATGCTGGCCGAAGGCGACTTGAGCAGCTTCCCCGGCGGTGGCATCTTTTTGATGGACGCGGCCATGAATGGCGTTGGCTTGGCGCCGCCGCATGAATCGGATATCCCGGACTCGGTCTGGGACAAGGTGGATGCGGTCAACGCCGTATTGATCGCCGGCGATATCGAGACGGGCGTCAATCTGATGACGGGCGATCTGTTGGAGTAGCCGTCTCAAACAAGAATTGTAGGGGCGACTCGGTGAGTCGCCCAATCGATTGCAACAGTCAAACAGAAAGCCTCATCAGACGATGGGGCTGCTGATTCTCTGTCACGGAAAGTCGGTTAGCATTCTCAGCGGCGGGTCAGAGATGAGTTGACGAATCTGCTATAATTGATGTTATTATGTTAGCATCATAGAATCTATTGACTGATAGACATATCGGATCACGACATGGCAGAGCTCAGAAACGATCACGAAAGACGTATCTCAACCATAGAAGGCGAGATGAAGTCTCTGGCCACGAAAGCCGACCTAGCGGAGTTCAAGTCGGAGATTATGGAATACGTCCAGACCGCAATCCAGAGCGCAATTCGAGCGCAGACGGAAGAGTTCCGCGCGACCTTCGATAGATTCAGCGAGACATTGGACAAGCAGAGCGAAGAAATCCGCGAGTTGCGCGAGAAGGAAAGCCGCTTCCGAGGCGCGATGGATACGCTCAAGTACGCGCTGCCCTTTCTTATCAGCATCATTGCGGTGCTGGTGGCGGTCTTGAAATAAACATCGGAAACGGCATCAAGTCGGAAAGCAGCCTCATCAAATGGTGGGGCTGTTTTGATTTCTTACAAGGCCTCAGCCATATTCACCCCGTCCACCTGCCGCATAATCCCCAGCGGATTCCCGTCCTTCAGCGGATCGGGCAACAGGGCATCCGGCACATTCTGAAAGGCGATCGGACGCATGAAGCGGTAGATCGCGTTCATGCCGACTGAAGTCGTGCCGGGCGCTGTCGTCGCCGGGTAGGGTCCGCCGTGCTGCATCGCCTGCACAACGGCGACGCCAGTGGGGAAGCCGTTCCAGATCACGCGACCGGCCTTTTCCCGCAACTGATGCAGCAGCTCGCCGATATCGTCCAGTTCCTCCGCTTCGGCGTGGATCGTGCTGGTTAAGTTGCCTTCCAGCGCATCGACGGTCGCGCGCAAATCATCCGCATCATCGCAAACAACAAAGAGGGTGACCGGCCCAAAATGCTCGACTTGCAGCCGATCATCGGCGCGGATGGCGGCCGCCGTCGTCTGCATCACCGTATTGCTAAAGCAGAAATAGTCGCTTTCCGCGATGGCTTCTCCGCCAGTCAAAATGCTGATTTCCGGATTGGCTTTTGTTTGCTCCACCGCGCTCTCCAAACCAAGCGCGATCGCTTCATTGAGCAGCACGCCAGCCGGCGCTTCCTGCATCTTCGCGGTCACCATGGCGATGAAATCTTGCGACGCCGCGCTGTCTTGCAGCAGGATGAAGCCGGGATTGGTGCAGAATTGGCCCGTGCCCATGGTGATGGATCCCACCAATCCGTCGGCGATGTCATCCGCTCGGCTCGCCAAAGCGCCTTGTGTAATGACCACCGGATTGATACTGCCCATCTCGGCATATACCGGAACGGGTCGTGGACGGCGGGCGGCGGCATCGTAAATCGCGCGTCCGCCGCGCAGCGAGCCGGTGAAGCCGACCGCTTCAATGCCATCATGCGCGACCAGCCATTGACCCACATCGTGTCCATTGCCTTGCAGCATGGAGAAAGTTCCCGCCGGGAAGCCCTGTCGTTCGACCGCGGCGCCAAAAGCTCCCGCGAACAACTCCGATGTGGCCGGGTGACCCGGATGCGCTTTGACCACCACCGGGCAGCCGGCCGCCAGCGCCGAAGCCGTATCTCCGCCGGCGACCGCGAAGGCAAAGGGAAAGTTGCTGGCGGCGAAAATGGCAACCGGTCCAACCGGAAATTGCATTTGGCGAATCGATGGCTGCCCCGGCTCTTCGGAATTGATGATGGGCCGCAGGTAGGCGGCATCGCGCAGCAGCGCCGCGAAGGCGCGGAATTGCCCGGTCGTGCGGGCGCGTTCGCCGGTCAAGCGCGGCAGTCCCAGCCCGGTCTCGCGGTCGGCTGTATCCAACAGGATGTCGCCGATGCCTTCAATCTGCGCCGCCAACTCGTCCAGAAAGTCGGCTAGCCGGCTGGACGAATAATTTCTCATTTCTTGATAAGCGGCGACGGCGGCTTCGACAGCGCGATCGACTTCAGCCTCTGTCGCGTTGTAAAAGGCCGGCGCGGCTGTCTGCTTGCTGCGCGGATCAACGCTGAAGAAGGTCTCGGCGCCCTCAGCGGATGCAGCGCCGGCGATATAGTTAAAGCCTGTAAGTTGCATGGATTCCCTCTCAATTCTTGGCTGAGACTCTCAAGTCAAGCGCGTCAACTATAGCAAAGAAGCCCGGCAAATCACATTCGTCGAATTCAACCGTCGGTCGGCGTACGGTTGCGGCGTCGATAGCGCCATGGCGTTTCATCAAGTGCTTGCGCATGTGCAGCGAGTATTCATGTCCTTTGCCAGATACCGCCTTGGTCAAGGGCGCGCCACGCTTGATAATGGCTTCGGCCGCTGCCGTTTCGCCGCGCTTCCATAAATCCCAGGCGGCGAGAAAAATCTCGTTGAAGCCGACGCCGGGGATAAGCCCGGCCGCGCCGTTACGCAATTCATCCAGCACGGTTATGCCGCCGCCACCGCCGAGCATGCTCGCTTCGTTGCCGAGCAGCGGCGCCAACTCCTTCATTTTCGCCGCCGAGCCCGGACCCTCAAGCTTGAACGTTGCGACAGCGGGCGCGCGGTCGGCGATTTCGGCTAGCGCTTCCGCCGGCAGCTCCGTGTGGCGATATTGGGCGATATGCGGCGCTTGCTGCAGGATTATGGGGCTGTCTGTAGCGTTTCCAAATTCGACGTAAAACTCAACCAAGGCTTGCGCGCCATTGTCCATCGTTGGTGGCGGCAAGGTCATCAGCGCGGCCGGCTGATACGGCTCAAACTGCCGCGCCTGCTGGACGGCCGCTTCCAGGCTGTTGGGGGCGATGCCGATGATCAGTGGCAGCGCGCCCGCCAACTCGCTCGCGACAATCTCGACAGTACAGCGGCGTTCGTCGTCGGTCATCTTGTAAGCTTCACTGGCGAATCCGTTGATGCCGATCGCGTGCACGCCGCCGTCGACCTCAAAGCGCAGGATCCGGCGCAGACCCGCCGCGTCGATCGCGCCGTTTTCATCAAATGGCGTGATTACAATAGGGGCGATTCCCGTAAGCATCCGCGTCTCCGGTCTGGGAGAACCTGTCGACAAGCATAGCGTATCGCAGGTCCGCACTGTTTGCCATTCCGCAGTGCCGGCGGCATTTAGTTGAATTGTGGAATCTCGATCCGCGCGCCGCCATTCATCGCCGATTCGTGGGCGCAGACGCCGGCCGCGGTCCAAGCCGCTGTTGTGAGCGCGTCAGGAAAAGGCTGGCGCCCTTCTACGATGCTGCTGACAAATTCATGCGCCAGATGCGGGTGCGAGCCGCCATGCCCGCCACCCTGCAGAAATGACAGATGCGCCTGCGTCTCGTCGTAGACGCCGCGCTGAGTGAAACGGGCGATTTCCGTCGGCAGCAGATCTTGCCGGTCGGGCACATCCAGGCGCTCGGCGGTGATGTCGTTGCCGCGCCCCCAATGCGTGACCACCGGCTTCATGCGGAAGACAACCGGCGGCTCATCTTCAATCTGCTCCCACTCAAAGGTCGCTTTCTCGCCGTAGACATTGAAGCTCTCGGTATAACCGCGCGCGGTGTGGAAGAGGCTGCGCGTGATCTCGGCGGCCAGCGGCGGATCGCTGTTGAGTTCGTAGATGGCGGTTTCGACCGGGAAGGGATTGCCGTATTCCTCGCGCAATTCGGGCCGCATGACGCCGGAGCCGAAACAATGCACCGCCTTCGCCTGCGTCTCCGCCAGCGCCAGCACCGGCGACACCGCGTGCGTCGCGTAGTGCATTGGCGGCAAGCCCATCCAGTAGGGCGGCCAGAATTCCATATCCTGATAGTGGGCGCCGCGCAGGAATTGGATGCGACCGATCTCGCCACGTTTGATCATCGCCTGCACGTGCAGAAAACGCCGTGTATACACCGCCGTCTCCATGCCCATGTAGACTTTGCCGCTCGCGCGCTGCGCCGCCACGATGGCGTTGAGATCCTCGATGCTAGTCGCCATCGGCACCGTGCAGGCGCAATGTTTGCCCGCCTTGAGCACAGCGACCGTCTGCTCGGCGTGCAGCGGGATAGGCGTTACCAGATGCACGGCATCAATAGCGTCATCCGCGAGGACATCATCCAGGTCGAGGACGCGCTTTTCCACTTCAAAGCGGTCGCCGATCTTCTGCAAGACCTCAGGATTCGAATCACAGATAGTCAGGCTCTCGACATTCGGATGATGCAAGAATATCGGCACGAACTCGGCGCCAAAGCTAAGCCCGGCGAGGGCGACCTTGATTTTGCGAGATGCGGTCATAATTGTTTTCCCGTGCTGCGTCAAATGAATCGGGCGAGTCACCGCCTCGCCCCTACAAATAACTTACGATTTGGAAAATGTAGGGGCGAGCCACCGAGCGGCGTAGACACTCGCTGTCGCTCGCCCCTACGCACAGCAAGTAGGCTACCCCTGCACCGCGCCGAAGGTGATGCCCTCCACCAGCTGCCGCTGCGTCAGCATCAGCAGGGGCACGAGCGGCAGCAAGACAAACATGCCGGCCGTCGCCACCAGATCGAGATTGCTCGAT
>JAPOYT010000181.1 GCA_026706445.1 Chloroflexota bacterium | reverse complement strand
GTCTACATAAATCACTTGTCTGGAAAACTGTAGGGCGAGCCACCGGCTCGCCCCTACGCGCTTGGCGCCAAAAAAAGCTGCAGGGCTTGTGCGAGGATCTTTGATCTTTACCTCTTCCCGCGGCGCTTGCAATGTACCTACGGTTCGCGCGCATGGGGTAGAATCCCAACTTCTGCAATTCGATTCGTATGGGAGGGAAACCGAATGAGAATCTTAATCATGTGCGATATGGAAGGCGTTAGCGGCATCGTCAACTGGGATCAGGTTGGGGGCGGCAAAGCCGGCTATCCCGAGGGGCGCAAGCTTTATACAGCTGAGGTGAACGCGGCGGTGCGCGGCGCGGCGCGGGCGGGCGCGACGGAAATCATCGTGATCGACGGGCATAACGCGGGTGGCGATTGGCGCTACAACTCGCTGTACAAAGACATGCTTGACCCCGCCTGCGAATACGTGGCGCATCATACCTGGACTGATTATCGAGTACCGCTGGAACAAGGGGTCGACGCTTGCTTGATGGTCGGCTATCACGCGCGCAACAATACGCCGGATGGCGTCTTGGCTCATACAATTTCGTCGGCGCAATGCCGCAATCTCTGGTTCAACGATGAGCTGGTGGGCGAGGTCGGCGTCAACGCCGCGCTTTGCGGTCATTATGGTACGCCGGTGCTGCTGATGACCGGTGATGTCGCCGTCTGCCGCGAAGCGACTGACCTGCTCGGCGACGGGCTGACGACGGTGGCGGTCAAGGTCGGGCTTTCGAAATACTCGGCGCGCCAAATCGCACCGCAGCGCGCCCGCGAAATGATCGAGGAGGGGGCGTACCAGGCGCTGCAGGATTTGAGCGCGGTCGAGCCTTATGCGCCGGCTTCGCCGGTGACGATCACGGTTGAATTCGGGCATTATGACACCATGATGAATTACAAGCCGGGCGCGGATGTGGAGTTGGATCAGCCGGCGCAAAAGATGTACAGCCGCGCCGACACCTGGATGGAAGCCTGGGACAAGATATGGCCCTTTTAGGTCGAAGCGGCTCAACATCGCGTTTACGATAGTTGTCGCGACCTATTACTCTGACCTGCGCCAATCTTCACTCTTGACGGAAAGCGATGCGAAATCCGCGTCAGCAGTCACGACAACGGCGTCCAAGCGTCTAGCTAAAGCGGCGATCAACAAGTCAACATCGGAGAATTGTCTTCCCTGGTTGCGCATGATAGCCCAGAGTCGCGCTGCCTCCTGCCAATCGTCCGTTGTCAGCGCCAGATATTCCATAAGAGGACTGATCTCGATTTGGAAAAACTTCAACTTTTGCTCAGCGTCGACTTTGAGCAAACCGCGCGATACTGCATATCGCACCGGATCGCATAAGCCCAAAATGTTCCCTGCTTCGCCGGCCTGGGTCAAGCGCGCGATCACCTGCGGGTGACGCCGAATGCGGTCAGCAATGACGTTGGTGTCCAAAATGTAGGTCACTGGGTCCATAGGGATTCATCCCAGGCTTCAATGTAGTCTTCCGTCATCGCCGCGGTCATCTCGTCGAGCTGCGCTTGGCTCAAGCCATCGCCCATCATATCCAGCGCCGCATTGAGTCGCTGCGTCCTTTCCTTTGGCGTCAACCGAAGGGCCGTAGCAGGAAGTTCGTCAATATGCTGGCGCAAGAGCTGGCGCTCATCGTCGCTCAATTCGGCGACCGCACGCAAAATCTCTTCAAGGGCCACGTTATCCTCCTGCTGGCGAAGCGCTTAGCCCCGATCCAAGTGATACGTCACCAAGCATATTATATGCTCAGCGTCCCCTTTGTTAACCCCGCCATGATCTTCGCCCTGCTGTCCCTAGCCAATTTGTGGCGGTTTCGGGCGGAGCTAGTAAACTAGAGTCAGGTGCTTTCAGGAAGGACGAAGGCATCTGCGGTTCGTTTCGACTGTTCAATGTTCTGTGAAAGGAAACTTGCAATGAAGTTCAGAGTTGTTTTTGTCCTCGTGATTGTCGCTCTCGCTTTTTCGAGCTTTGGCGCGCTGGCGCAAGACCCGATCGAGGAGTGGGCGGCCGGCATCAAAGACGCATACGGCGGCACGGAAATTACGGTTGCCGTGGCTTCGCATCCGTCGATTGAAGCCTTCAAGACGATGATCCCGCGTTTCGAGGAATTGACGGGTATCTCGGTCACGCTCGACGAGATGGAAGAGGGTCAGTTGAGTCAACGGCGCTTGCTGGAAGTCTCGGCTGAATCAGCCAGTTATGACGCGATGATGATCGCCATCGAATGGAGCCCCCAAGTAGCGCAAAGTGGATATGCCACGCCGCTGGAACCTTGGATCGAATCCGACATCACCCCCGACTGGTTCAACTACGAGGATATCTTGCAGGCATACCGCGATATGTTCCTCTGGGAAGACGGCATGCACTACGGCATCCCCTTCGCCGGCGAGACTGTCTTCATGTTCTACCGTGAGGACCTCTTGGAAGAGCATGGCATAGCCGTGCCGACAACCTTCGACGAAGTGATGGAAGCGGCGAAATACTTCAGCGAAAATGTCGACGGCGTTGATGGCATCTCTTATCGCGCGCGGCTGGGTTGGGAATTCACCTATATGTGGTCGATCTTCCTGGCGCCCTTCGGCGGCATGATGGTTGATCCGGAGACGGGCGACGTCGCGCTGGATTCGCCGGGCACGATCGCCTCGCTCGAATATGTGCGCGATCTCTGGCAATACGGTCCGGTTGGTGTTGAGTCCTTCTCCTTCCCCGAAGCCTGGGACGCCTTCATGCTGGGCCGCGCCGCTATCATGATTGAGGCATCGGCGGCCGCCCCCGAAGTGGAGAATCCAGATAAGTCGCTGGTCGCTGGCATGACCGGTTACAGCAAGCTGCCTGCGGGTCCGGCTGGCGCTTATTCCGGCGTTTGGGGCTGGTCCTTCGCGATGATGGATGACTCGGAAGTCAAGGAAGCGACCTGGGCATTCATCGCTTATTTGACCAGCGAAGGCTTGCAGGACGAGTACTTGGCGAACGGCGGCATCGTCTCGCGTCAATCGGCTTTGGGCGATCCTGACCTGCAAGCGGCGAACCCCTATTACCAGGCGACGCTGGATGCGCTTGGTCAAGCGGCTGATTTAGGCGCGGCTGGTTTGGCGGTGGTGCTGCCTTCGCCGAAGTGGAGCCAAGTCAGCAGCATCATGGGCACGGAAGGCGGGCGCGCCTTCATCGGCGAGATCACTGTCGAAGAAGCGGTCGCCAGTATGCAGGCACAGGTTTCCGAAGTCCTTGCGGAATAGCAGGGACAGCCAATTGCACAAGCAAGGGTCAGCCAGCGGCTGACCCGTACACCAACTTGAAGCATGTGTAGGGGCGACCGCCGGTCAATGTCTACGTGACCTTGCGTTTCGCCCGCAAACCGACACACCGTGAGAGACGGGTCTGGGATGGCGACGATGGCCACAGACCGAAAATTGCGCAGGCGCCGACCACCGTGGCTGGCGCCGGCTTTGCTAATCGTTCCGGCCTTTCTGGTGGTATTCGCGCTGGCGGCTTATAGCGCTGTTTGGCTGCTGCAGCTGAGCATGGTCAAGCTGACCTTCGGCGATCCTTTCCGCACCGCCGAGTGGGCCGGCTTGGATAATTACCAATGGCTGCTCTTCAACGAGTTCACGACATTTTGGGCGTCGCTGCGCGTCACCGCTGTTTATGTTGTCGGCACGCTCGTACCGGAACTGATCATCGGCTTTCTGATCGCGCTGCTGCTCAACCGCAAGATGCGCGGCAACTCGATCTTCACCGCCGCCCTGATCATCCCAATGGTGCTAATGCCATCGATGGTGGGCATGGTCGGGCGCTTATACTTTTCTCCCTACGGCTTGATCAATTATTTTACCGAGTCGCTCACGGGCATCCGACACAACTGGTACGGCGCTGATCTGGCTTTGTGGGCGGCGGTGCTGGTGGATATCTGGGAATGGACGCCCTTCTTCATCTTGATCTTGCTGGCTGGATTGCAAACGCTGCCGGTCGAGCCATTTGAGGCGGCGCGGGTTGACGGCGCCTCGAGATTGCAGTCCTTCATTCATCTCACCTTGCCGCTTATGCTGCCCTTGGTTATGACGACGCTGATCTTGCGCTTGATGGATGTGCTGCGTCTCTTTGATGTCATATTTGTCATGTTTGGCGGCGGGCCGGGCACGGCGACAACCACCTTGCCGCTTTACATATATCGCACGACGCTGATCCAGCGCGATGTCGGGCGCGGCTCGGCCGCCAGCGTGATGCTCATTATCATCATCGTCTCGCTGACGGTCATCCTGATCAAGCTGCGCGACCGCATCCGATACGAGGCATGAGCGTATGAAGATCGCCGATTTGCGCGCGCTGCTCGGTTCCCGCTTCCTGGATCTGCTGACGATTGGCGTGGTCGCCGCGTTTCTTTTCCCTTATATCTTCATGGTGAGTTCCGCCTTCAAGACGCGGCTGGATACCTTCGCTTATCCGCCCATTTTCTTTCAGTTTACGCCGACGCTGGAACATTTCGAGAATATCTTCAGCGATATGAATATCCTCTTTTATATGAAGAACAGCACGATCATCGCTGTTTTCAGTACGCTATTGACGATTCTCATCTCGATCCCGGCGACTTACAGTTTCGCGCGCTTTCGTTTTCGCTATAAAGAGGGCGTCGCCTACGGATTTCTGTTTTTGCAGATGGTGCCGGGGATATCGATCGTATTCGCTTTATTCTTCATCGCCGGCTCCCTGAACCTGTCGGATACGCATATATTCTTGATCGTGGTTTATCTCTTGTGGAACGTGCCCTACGCCATCTGGATGATGCGCGGTTTCGTCGAGGGCATCCCGGTCGAATTGGAAGAATCGGCGATGGTCGACGGCGCCTCGCGCTTCAAGGCTTTCCGGTTGATCACCTTGCCGCTGATGGCTGGCGGCATCGCGGCGACGGCGATTCTGATCTTCATCGGCGTTTGGAATGAATTCAGCGTCGCCTTCTTCTTGACATCAACCGAAGCGCGCACGATGCCGACCACCATCGCATTTTTCATGACCCACTCGGGTATCAAGTGGGGTCCGATGTTCGCCACCGCCACCATCGGCACGCTGCCTGTGGTGATTTTCGCTCTGCTTGTGCGCCGCTATTTCATCTCCGCGCTGACTTTTGGCGCGGTGAAAGGATAGTTTTGCCTCAAAGACACAGAAGCAGTTGCAAGTTTGCCATGCAAACAGCCGTTGAAGACGCATGGCAAAAGCGGGCGAGCCACCGGCTCGCCCCTACAAGAATTTTGCCGGACGAGGGAGAAGAAGAATTACGATGACACTTCATGATCGAATCGACCAAGCGATTGAGAAGCACCGCGATGAGGCGCTGAAGCTGCTGCAGGAGTTGGTGCGGATTCCCTCGCTGGAAGGGGCGGAGAAGCCCTGCATGGATGTGCTGGAGCGCCAACTGCGGGCGATGAAGCTGGATGTCGACCGCTGGATACCGGATGATGATGAGCTGGCGGCGCACCCGGCTTATGTGCCCACCGGCTGGTCTTACGCCGAGCGCCCTAATGTAGTTGGCATTAATCGAGGGGCGGGCGGCGGCAAGTCGCTGAAGCTGAATGGGCATGTCGACGTGGTGCCGATTGGACCGCCCGAGCTCTGGGAGCATGGACCCTGGAGCGGCGAATTCGTCGATGGCAAAGTCTACGGCCGGGGCAGCGCCGATATGAAGGGCGGCGTGGTCAGCAATGTCCTCACCGCGCTGGCGCTGCAAACGGCGGGCATAAAATTGACGGGCGACCTGATCGTCGATTGCGTCGTCGATGAAGAAGCCGGTGGCAACGGCACTTTGGCGACGGTCTTGCGCGGACATAACGCCGATGCTTGCATCTTCACTGAGCCAACGGGCATGGATCGGCTGTCGGTGTCGAATCGAGGCGCGCAATTCTTCCGCATTACCGTGCCGGGGCAAGAGGGCGGCGTCGAATACAAACACGAGTTGACCAATCCCATCACCAAAGCCTTTGAGGTTTTTCAAGCCGTCGAAGCCTATTCGATCATGCGCGAGTCTGTCGTTTCGCATCCGCTATACGATAATGCCTACAATACCAAAGTGCCGACCGGTATCTGCAAGATTCAGGCGGGCGAGTGGCCTTCGACGGTCGCTTCGCAGGCGATTCTTGAAGGCACGATTGAATGCCTGCCCGGCGAAGACATCCACGAAATTAAAGAAGATTTCCGGCAGTACATTCTCGAATGGTCGCAGAAGGACAGTTGGTTCAACGAGCATCCGCTTCAGATCGAGTGGTTCGGCTTGTGGTTCGACGCGGCCGAAATCGACCCGAATCACCCGATGGTGCATGCGCTAAGCGCGGCGGCAAAGTCGGTTACCGGGCGAGAGGTTCAGGTCAATGGCGCCGGCGGCTGCGACCTTCGCCTTACGGTGCTTTACGGCAATACGCCCTCGGTGCTTTTTGGTCCCTCGGGCGCGATGATCCACAGCACGGATGAATACATCGAATTCGAGCAGGTGATCGACTGCGCCCGCGTGCTGGCGCGCATGGCGGTCGATTGGTGCGGCGTCGCCTCTTGAGCAGGATGGAAATCGCGACGGTAATTGAAAAACAAAGCAGTGTTGTAGGGGCGAGCGACCTGTAGTGTCTACGCGCAGCGGTGGCTCGCCCGCGACATTGATAATGACAGGCAGGCAAGGGAATTATGGCTTAGGGGAAAGGTAGGATAGACATGACGAACTGGTGGGACGAACCAATGCGGGCCGTCACGCTGGAGTTTCCCGCATCCGATGTAGCGACGATCGATGTCAAGGGCATCGTTGATGAAACTCATCGGGGGGACGCGAACACGCTGAACGTCTTTTCCACCGGTTACTATCCAGGTGGCACCGCCTTTTATCAGAGTAAAATCGCGCCGCATTACCCCGGGTTGGGCGAACGCGACTTGCTGGCGGACGCGATTGAAGCGGCACATGCCAATGGTCAAAAAGTCATTGCCTATCTGGGGTCGATTTGGGGAAACCGCGATCTCTATTTCGCGCATCCGGATTGGGCGCAGCGCAAAGCCGACGGCCGGGTCACCACTTGGGATGAGCACTTCAACTCGGTGGCGATGGATCCGCTGAGCCCTTATCGCGAGTATTTCGCTTTGATTGTGAAGGAGATCGCCGATAACTACGATGTCGATGGCTTCTATTTCGATGAGCCGAGTTTTCAAAGCTGGTCGGCGAGCCAAGCCTGCTGCCGCGCTTTTGAGGCGGAGTTCGGCCTGCCCCTGCCCAGGGAGGAGCGCTGGGACGATCCGGTATTTCAAAAATTCGTATCTTGGCGCTTCGACCAGATCGCCGAGTGGCGCCGGTCTCTATATGATATCGCCAAGAGCGAGGACCGCTGCGTCTACTTCCAGGGCGCCTTTCCGCTGGCATCGTTGAGCGGCGACAAGTATTACTTGTCGGGCTCGCCGCCGCTGTTCTCCTGGTATCATGAGCGCTTTGGCGCCGCCTGGCACGTGCCGATGGCGCACGGCGATGACATGGCGCGCACCGCGGAAACAGCCGATATCGCGCATATGGAACTCTACCGCGCCAGCGTCCGCGAGCCGCTCTGGTGGTATGGCGTCGCCCTGCGCTATGTTCAGTCAATCGCCAAAGGCAAGCAGATCCTCGTGCTCAGCATGATGGCGCAGTCGCCATTTGATCTGTATGGTTTGGGTGAAACGGAATTGCGCTTGTCGACGGCGGAATTGCTGGCGAACAGCGCGTCGCCGCTATTCGCGCGCTATTATCCCGACCGCGTGGATGTAGACGCTTGGGACAATGTTTATGCCCGTTTCGCCGAAGCCAAGTCGCTAGCGCCCTACCTGCGCAATCGCGTCAGCATCCCGCATGTCGCGCTGCTCTATTCCGGCACGACCGAAGAACGTAACGAGAATCGCGAAGGCAAGCCCTCGCATCGGGGCGAGCTCAAAGGCTTCGCCAAGGCGCTGCTGCAAGAAAAGATACTGTTCGATGTGATCACGGAAGCGGACCTGCTCGCCGGTGTGAACCGGTATCGCGCATTGATTCTGCCGAACGCCAGTTGTCTGTCCGCCGAAGGCAAGCGAGCTGTTCGCGCCTTCGCCGCGGCCGGTGGCGGCGTCATTGGCTCTTACGAAGCTGGCCTGTACGACGCGACTGGACGTCGGGCGGAATCCGATGACTTTGCCGCGCTATTCGGCGTCGAATACACCGGCGAAATCTTGCCTTTTGAACTCGATATCTACATGCGGGTTGAGCAATCTCACGCGCTGCCGACAGCGATTCGGGCGGGCAAGCGCATACCGACCGTGGGCATGCAAGTGGGCGTGGAGGCGGAAGCGGCGAAACCGGTCGCCGTTATTCATGGCGCCTCCGAGGTGCATTACGGTCCGCTCAGCGATGAGGTGGGACCGCCGGTCGTTCTCACTCATGAAGCGGAGAGCGGACGCAGCGCGCTGTTCACCACGCCGATCGGCGTCCGTTACCTCGAATTCGGCGTGCGCGACTTCCGTCGATTGATCGCCGACGCGGTCGCCTGGACAGCGGGGACGGCGCCGCCGGTGCGGGCAAAAAATGCCAGTGATGTACTCGCGGTTACCGCCTTCAAACAGGGCGAGCGGACGCTGATTCATTTGGTGAACAGCATACGAGACGAGATCCGCTTGCCGATCAGTGAGACGATTCCGAGTTTTGATGTGGTTGTCGAGGCTGATCTGGATCTACCTGCGAAGTCCGTGACCGCCTTGGGTGACGAGACGGGCATATCATGGGAGGCCGATGGCGCGACCTTGAAGGTAAGGGTGGCGGAGGTCCACTATCACGTATTGCTGGTGATTGATTAATCTGGAAATGTGCGCTACTTGAATTGCCTTGGAACGTATTGTCTATAAACATAACTCAGAAGATTGACCTTTCAATCAATTGATTCGGAATACACAGTTCAGACAATAATTGTACTCTTGTTTGCTCCGCATTGTTGACCCTGATCGAATCACGGAGTACTTCATTGGTGAAAGATCTGGGCAATTGACAGAGTTTTTGACTTCCTATTATGATGAGTTATAGTTGGACATAATTTGAGATATGGTTTCTTCTTTTTCAATTTCAGTAAAGGAGACTGCCATGAATCCATATGATACGAGAGTGGCAAAGTCGCAATTTGTATTCTGTCAAGACGCTTGGTTCAGCGGAATAGATAACTCCATGAAGGCCCTAGGGTCGGCGCAAATGGTGAAATCGGGCGACTTGGTCAAGTTGCAAAATGCCGCTATTCGAGACTGTTGGGTAGTTACTGGCAATCACGTCAGGCAGGCTATGATGGCAGTTTCGGATTCTGTGAGCGTATATCCCGAAGAACTCAGAGGCGACATCAAATGCCGGAAGATGCTGACTCACAAGAACATCAGAACGTAGTTAGCAGTAAGATTGAAGCTTACGCTTACTCCTCTGATCTCCTACCGCATCACTCAATAATTGAAGGCTATGAAAAGGCGATTCCTAATGGAGGTAAGGAAGTCATAACGATTGTAAAACGTCAACAGATACTGACGTTTATTATCCAGATGGCGACCTTGTTTAGTAACAATCTCATTCCTTTTATCCTTGTTTTGCCGATTATACTTGCCATATCTGCCGGATCCACCATTTATATGACTGTGGCAGCCGCTGTTCCTATTGGCCTCTTTACAGCTGGGAGTGCCGTTGGCCGGGTTATTGCAACTTGGCGTGGCGGCGCCGAAGCGCAAGCACGGTTACCGAGTCCAGCGCCACCTCTCGATCAAAGTCAACTGCCTGCAGACACGGATGACTCGCAGCAGTAAGCCATCTCTCCCTGGGTACAAAAGGCTGGATGCAAATATTTCAACTTATCGCTAGGCCACCGCCTCATCCAGCACCTGCAATTCTTCTTCATGCTCCTCAAGCCACTGGATGGCTGCCATCGCGGCCGATGTGCCTTGGCCGACTGAAGTCGCCACTTGCCGCCAGATTTCGTCCTGAATTTCACCGGCGGCGAAGACGCCCTCGACGTTGGTGCGATAACGCTGATCGGTGATGATATAGCCGTTTTCGTTCAACGCGATTTGGTCGCCGAAGACGGCGTTGTTGGGGTCGTGCCCGATGAAGATGAAGACGCCTTCGGTCGGGTGCAGGGTATCCTCGCCAGTGACGGTGTCTTTCAGGCGCACCGCCCCGACGCCGCCGCCGTTATCGCCGCCGACGATCTCTTCGACTACGGAATTCCAGGTGAAGCTGATCTTCTCGTTGTTGAAGGCGCGCGTCTGCAATTGGATGCCAGCGCGCAGCTCATCGCGTCGGTGAATGATGTTGACGCTATTGGCGAAGCGGGTCAGAAAGATGCCTTCCTCCAGCGCCGAATCGCCACCGCCGACCACGACGATGTCCTTGCCGCGGAAAA
This sequence comes from Chloroflexota bacterium, assembly GCA_026706445.1. Lineage (GTDB taxonomy): Bacteria > Chloroflexota > Anaerolineae > Aggregatilineales > Phototrophicaceae > UBA6055. The sequence goes on along the minus strand of JAPOYT010000181.1, from coordinate 7,077 downwards.
AGAAGCCATCGCAGGTGCCGCAATAGCTGACGCCGGTTCCGATGTACTCTTCCTCGCCGGGCACACCCAGCTTGCGCGGGTCAGCGCCGATGGTGATGATGACGGCGTCGGCGAGGTATTCGTCATCTTCCGTCTTGATGTGGAAGGGCGAGCCGTTGCGGAAGTCGACGCTTTCGACCAGGTCAAATTCGACTTTCGCGCCGAAATTCTCGGCGTGCTGCTGCATGCGCTCGACCAGCTCGGGTCCGCTCAAGCCATCGGGGAAGCCGGGATAATTCTCGATCTCGTGGGTGATGGCGACCTGCCCGCCGAGTTGAGCGCCGGCGATGACCACGGGCGCCAACTGGGCGCGGGCGGTATAGAGGGCGGCGGTCAAGCCTGCCGGTCCCGAGCCGATGATGACAACGCGTTCCTTCTTCATTCTGTTGTTCCCCCATCCCCCGCCCCCTCTCCTCATCTCTATGAGGAGCATCCCCATAAAGTGGAATGGGGAGATTTGGGACGCTTATGTGACATGATTAAACGGATACAGCAATGAATTCATATTTGTATTAGCATGCGAGGGTTATTCCAATGCGGAAAAGTCGAAGTTTTCCAGCGCTTTTTCTTGTTTGATCACCGCCACCAGCGCCTCAAATTCTTCGCGGCAATCGCCCCAATAGCGCATGAACTTCTGCATCTCGGGCCAGATTTCGTTGAGGTCGGCGCCGTTTGCCACTTGCTCAGCCAACTGCGTAATTTTTTCGCAGCAGTCGTTGCAGTCCATCTTGATCAGCGCGTCATCGGCCGGCGCGTTGGCGATGAAGTCGAAGAGCTTTTCCAGTTGGTCGCCATCGTGTGCTTCGGGCATGGCGGTTGCTCCTGCGCATTTGTGTCACAGTATGGACGAGTGTGGTTTGGGGAATCTTACATCAAGAATATCTACATTCGGGAAGGTGATAAACTTGTAATTGTTAACAACGCATTAAATAATTGGATATTTAGAAATAACCACTTGACTGGAGCACTAATTTCTTTTACTCTGTAAATGTACACTAAAAGATAGGAGGGCCAAATGGTCAAAGTACGCAACAGAAGTCAGAAGCAATATCTGGAATTTGATGCGCAGAAGTATCAGCAGGGCGGACGAACAGCTTATTCGCTTGTGATGGACTTAGGCACTTTGGACAGCAACGTCCCCAATTTTGTCAACACCGAACGAATTGACAAAGCCAACCGCCGCTTTCACCCAGCGCATTCGAGGCGTATTGCAGAGTACATGTACGACATTGAGGATTGGGTGCTCGGTTCAATTCTGTTGGGCATTGATCCGGACGCAATCGAATTTATCGCGTACGAAGATGACGATGGACAGTCGTCAGCAACGCTTGGATTCGTTCGTATTTCTCTCGACGGCGGTACAAGTAGCATAATGATCCTAGATGGTCAACACAGGCGTATGGCAATACAGACGGTACGAGACCGGCTGCGCCAGGAAATTCAATCGGCAAAAGATCTCTCGCCAAGTAATGGCAGGAATCTGGTAAATCTACATCAGAAACTCTCGCGGCTTGATAATATGTCCATCCCAGTTGTGCTGTATGAGGAAGCCAACACAAAAAGCCTGCGGCGAATGTTCTCGGACTTGGCACAGACTCGCAACATTGACGCAGTAACCAAAACGCGATTCGACGATCGAGATCCCTTTAATCGCGCTGCTGTTGAACTCGTTGAGCTAGGCCGAAGTGAGTTGCTTGCGGACAGGGTAGAGATGGAACGTACCACGCCGGGGCGCAACAGCAATTGCTTGCTATCAATCAACCAGCTTGCTAGATGCCTAAAGGTGTTGAACTTTGGATATGGTGGGCGAGCGAGTCGCGCTCGCATCCTCGAGGCTCAGCACAAGTATGAAGATCTGATAGACCTCGGGATCGAATTTGCGGACGAATTTCTGCCAAGCGCGCGCAAGGAATACGCAGAACTCTGCTCTATTGAATTGGAGGAAGACTTTGTCGCTAAGAACCGACCGCACTATTTTGCGTACAGCGTAACGGCAATTCAATTGCTGGCAGGCTGCTACTATCGCTGGGATGAACTCGGTCGGACGAGCGATGAACTGGCGAACTGGTTTCAGGACGCAGATTTCGACGTAGAGTCGGAAGAATGCTTATTCCGGAAAGCCGGCATGCTGACGGTGGGCAAGAATACGCTCGTTAGTCAATCGCAAACAGTAAAGGCTGCGGTTGAATACATAGTTGTAAGAGCGCTTCAGTCAGTAACTTAATCAACTGATTGCAGGGGTGTCCGCTGTAGAGACGCCCCTGCGACCAATTGTGATTTGGTACGCTCATCGCAATATCGCCTTCCGCCCGCGCGCAGCCGCCAGAATCTCCCGCGCGCTTTGCGTCCCGGCCGCGCCGGACGTACCCAGCATCGCCGCCAGCTCAGTGATTCGCGCGTCGTCGTCCGCCAGCCGATGCACGCGCGTCGCCGCATGTTCGGCGACCAGGTCTTTCTGCGCCTGAAAGTGCACATCGGCGTAGCTCGCCAATTGGGGCAGGTGGGTGACGCAGAGCACCTGATGCTCCTTCGACAGCGACCACAGCTTCTCGCCGACGACCGCGCCAATGCGCCCGCCGATGCCTTGATCGACCTCATCGAATATCAGGATTGGCGTCTGGTCAGCCGCTGTCAGCACGCGCTTGAGCGCCAGCATGATGCGCGCCGCCTCGCCGCCGGATGCCACTTTCGCCAGCGGGCGCAGCGGCTCGCCGGGGTTGGCGCTCAGCATGAATTCGACATCGTCAATGCCTTTGCCATCAAATTTGTAACGCCGATCGCCGACGATGCAGCCGGCCGGATGCTCTGCTTGCGCCAGCAGCACATCGAATTGCGCTCGCTCCATGCGCAGGTCGGCTAATTCGCGTACTACAGCGGTGCTCAGCGAAGCGCCCGCTTCCGCTCTTGCTTGGCTCAAGCGCGCGCTGATGTCGCCTATGTGGCGCAGGAGGCGGTCCTGCTGCTGGCCAAGTTGGGCGAGCCGCTCATCACTTTCGTCGATGCTCGCCAATTCAGCGGCAGCGCGCTCGGCATAAGCCAGCAGCTCGCTGATGCTGTCGACGCGGTGCCGGCGTTTGAGCGTCCGTATTAGCTCCAGTCGCTCCTCGAGTTCGTTGAGCCGCCGGGGATCGTATTCGACATCAGCGGCATAGCGCGACAGGGTCAGCGCCAGCTCCTGCGCTTGCTGCGCCAGCGCTTCCGCCAGCTCCTGCTCGTCGGTCATGTTCGGGTCGATCCGCGCCAGTTTGGCCAGCGCGGTCGCCACGCCCATCAAAGCATCGACGGCGGACAGCCCAGCGCGGCGCTCATCACCGTTGAGCAGCAGCGCCGCCTCTGAGGCAAGGGTCGCGAGCTGTTCGCTGTTCGCCAGGCGATGCCGTTTCGCCGGCAGGTCAAGGTCTTCATCGCTATCGAGCTCGGCGGCGCGGATCTCCGCGACTTCGTGCCGCAAGAGATCGGCTCGCCGTTGCAGCGCCTCTTTGTCCTCCTGCCGGGCGCGCCGCTCCGCTTGCACCTGGGTCAACTCGCTGACCAGAGCCGCCAGCCCGGCGCGCGGATCCAGCAGGTCGGCGTAGCGATCCATCAGATCAATGTGGTGGCGCGGACGAAACAGGGAGAGATGCCCGCTTTGACCGTGAATGTCGAAGAGCAAGGCGCCAACTTCGTTCAGCAGCTCGCTGCGCACGGTTATGCCGTTGATGCGCGCTGTTGACCGGCCTCGCCGTCGGATTTCGCGCATGAGCGTCAGGTAGTCGGGGTCGGCTTCATCGACCAGGTCTTCGCGCTGCAGCAGCGCCATAACGCTCGTCCGCGTCCGCGCGTCCAGCTTGATCAAGCCTTCGATCAGGCAGCGATCGCCCCCTGCGCGCACAAAGTCGGGATCGGCTCGGGCGCCCAGGAGGAGTTCCACCGCGTCAATAAGGATAGATTTTCCCGCGCCCGTCTCGCCGGTGATGACGTTGAAGCCGGCGCCGAATTGGAGCTCAAGCCGGTCGATTACGGCGAAGTTCCGAATGCGCAATTCTTCCAGCATCGCGGATTAAAAATTCCTAAATCGAGACTTTGAAGCGCGCGTAGGCGGCTGAGGACGCCAGCGCCAGAAAGAGCAGTGAGAATAGGTTGAGGCCGCCCGGCAGCAAAAATGCGGAGATGAGGCCGCCGACCAGCGCGCCGCCCGCGGCAACATAGCCGCTGTAGCGCCCGCGCCGTCGCCTGGTCAGTTGTAGCGCGATTTGGGCTGCCGTCCCGCCAATCGCCGGCGCCGCGATGAAGCCGATGATCAGGAAGCCGCCGATCAGCATCATCACGAAGGGCGTCAGCGCGCCGCCGATGGCGCAGGTCGCCGCTACCAAGCCGTAGTCAACTAACGTGCCTTCGTAGAATTTGTCTTCGTGTCCGCGGACGCATTCGCGGCAGGTGTAACCGACCGGCGTGCGCACCGCGCAGTCAATGCACATATAACGGTCACAGCGGTTGCAGCGCAATTCGGTATCGCGCGTTGTATGGATCGCGCAGTAGTGAATCGCGCCTTCGAGCGTCGTGTTGGGCATGTTGTCGTCCATGTCGGCCTCGTTTTGCAGTTGTCTGTCCCTCATTAGAAGGTCATGCGGCGCGGACCGTGTCGGTTGATCCGCGGTTCCATGCGATCGAGCAGCGAACGATAGAAATAATTGCGATCGCGCAGACGCACGAACTGGCTCTCCGGCGCGGCCGATCTGACGCAGATATGCTGATTCTCCTCCAATTCGGCGGCGACGCGGCCATCGACGGTCAGCACGACGGGATGGCGATTCTCTTGCGTCGGTTCTATATCGACGACGGCGCCCTGAGCGAGCACAATCGGCCGGTCCATGCTCAGATGCGGCGCCATCGGCGCCAGGAGGATGTTGCGCAGTTCAGGCGGCAGGATGGGTCCGCCGGTCGCCAGGGCGTAGGCGGTTGAGCCGGTCGGCGTCGACATGATCAGGGCGTCGGCGTTGTAGGTGGTCGCCCAATGCTTGTCGATGTAGGCGGCGATCTGCACCATCCGCCCGAAGACGCTGCCGCTGATCACGACATCATTCAGCGCGCGAAATGAACGGATCGCCTGCTGCTTGTTTTCCAGAACAGTCGCCTGCAGCATCATGCGCTTCTCGATCCAGAACTCGCCCGCCAACAGCTGATCAAGCCCGGCGGCGCAGTCTTCCGGCTTTTCGATTTCGGTGAGGAAACCGAGCCAGCCCATATTGATGCCCAGCACCGGCACCTCATGCTCGGCGCAGACGCGGGCGGCGCGCAGCATGGCGCCATCACCGCCGATCGCCATGACAATATCGGAGCAAGCGACATCGCGAACGACGCTGTCTTCATCCCATACGGCGCACACCCAGTTTTCGATGCCGCGCTTGTGGAGCGTCGCCGCAATTTCACGCGCCACCGGATGGGTATCAGGGCGCGATGGATGAGCCAGAATACCAATTCGCTTGATTTCGGCCAAACAGGGCTACTTTCACTTCGCTGGCTGCCGCCAACATTATGACGCAGATTCTATAGCAATCCCATATTCTAACTTCTGAGATTCGCGCCGAATTCGCAATTTAGATTGGAACGGATTCAAAAAGTTGTTACACTGACTGGAGAACAAGCCTGTCTTGCGACCGTTCAGTTCTACTGCCGCGAAGAGGAATGAATGATCAAGAAATGTCTATTAGGCTTGTTTGTATTGGCGCTTGCGTTTGCGCCGGCGGCAATGGCGCAAGCCGACAACCCGACCATCGCCATATTGCGCTTTGGCGCGCTGCCATCGCTCGATATCACCGAGGGCGCCATCCTGGATCTGCTGGAAGCCTATGGTTACTTGAGCTCCGAAGAGAACAGAATTCTGGAAGAGCGCCGCGATCATCAGGGGGAGAACATCAATATTATCTGGGGCGATGCCGGCTTCGATTATCCGACCGTCACGCTCATGGTGGAAAACGCCATTGATGAGGACGCTGACGCGCTGGTGACTTTGGGTACGCCAGTTACCCTGGTGACCGTCAATACCACATTGGACCTGGAGGAGCCGCCGGCAGTTCTGTTCACCGCGGTACACAGTCCCTACCTCGCCGGCATCGCCGATTCAGCTTGCATCAAGCCCGCTCACGTCACCGGTTCGGAGATTGAAACGTCTTACGAATTTGTCTTTGACGCGCTGCGCAAGCAGAACCCCGCGCTCAGCGTCATCGGCACAATCTACGATACAGCGGCGGCGAGCGGCGTTTATGGCATCGAGCGCATTGCTGATTTGGCCGAAGGAATGGGCATCTCGGTAGAGGTTGCAGGCGTCACCGCCCTCTCGGACCTGCGCGCCGCGACCGCTGGCTTGATGCAGAAAGGCGCGGACGCGATCGTTCTGCCGATAGACAGTCTAACGACGCAGGGACTGCCGATCATCGTGACAATAGCGAATGAGAATGGCGTCCCGGTTTTCCATCCCAGCATGGGCTCGATCTATTATGGCGCGACCATCGGCGCTGGCTATTCGGGGTTTTACGACAACGGCGTCCGCGTAGGCATTATGCTGGCTGCGTACTTGAATGGCGATATCGACATTGCCACCACCGGCATTCATGTCGCCACGGGCAGGGGCCTCGGCATCAATCTGGATTCGGCCAGTCTGCAAGACGTTGAGGTTTCCAGCGAACTCATGCGCGAGGCCGATGTTGTGCTGGAAGGCGGCAATCCCACGCGGGTTTCGGCGCGGATCAGGCAGAAGATCAGACAGCGCGGCGTGGTTATCCCACTGGAGAGGCGGCAAGACGCTGACAGGGAATTCCTCGCGGCAATTCAATGCAGCGAAGAAATGATCGCCGAACAGCAAGCTGCGCTGTACGCGGCAGAGAGTTAGTCGCCACGCGGGGAACTCGCGTTGAGAGTCTGGCAAGAAGAATCGTCCGCCTCTTTACGCGCAACGGCGATTGCGTATAAAATTGGAGCATGTTTTGGTGTAGAGGGAGAATTCGAATGCGAACAAAAATAGCGCTTTCTCTTCTGTTTTGCTTGCTGCTTGCGCCACTT
>JAPOYT010000046.1 GCA_026706445.1 Chloroflexota bacterium | reverse complement strand
GATGGTCGCTTCAGGTTCGGGTTCCGCCTCGGTCGGCTCGGTGGCCTCGATTGCGTCGGTTTCGGCGCTGGTTTCCTCAGCGCTGGTGTCTGTCGCTTCTGCTTCGGCGGCTGCCGAGGCCGGGGGCGTGACGCTGACGCGGCGCAAGAGACTGGTCTCCGCGATCAAGAGTTTGGGCGCGGTAAATGCGTTGCCCGGCAGGGCGATCAGGTTGTAATAGGAGCCGGCGTAAAAGTGGCTGGGCGTCGCCTCGATTGTTCCGCGGTCGTCGTCAATTTCCAGGACCATCGACATCGAATGTTTGCCGGGCGCAATCTGCGCCGCGCCCGCTGCTTCGCCATATCCAACATCGACGGCGACGATTGCGCCGCTAGCAAGTCGTAATCGGCTGACGGAGCTGTTCGGCACTGCGTTAATCAGACTTACCACAGCGGTCGATTCGCTCAAGTCTCGCGTTGATTCCTGGTATTGTTGCACCTTCAAGGCAGCGGGCGTTCCCATTAGGGCGACCGTTTGCAGCTGACCCGCAGTGACGTCCAAGCTCGTTGATGATACGACGGTTCCGCCTAAACTGATGGTTAGTTCATGCTTGCCGCCTGGTATGGCGATGTGCTCAGTAGGCGCGGCGAAAGCGAGGCTAGGGACGATCATGTTGTCGTCAATCTTGAGATCGACCGGCGCGGCGCCCTGTACAGCGTGGATGAAACGCACGCGCCCGCTCTGATCATCCGCCTCCGCTGCCGCCGTCGCGTGAAGCAACTGGGGATCGTCCGCGCTGCCGTGGATCACCAAAATGTTGCTGATTCCGGCGGGCAAATCGGCGCCGTATGCTTTGCGCGCAGCCTCGCTTCGGTCGCTTGGCGGCTGCAGGCTAAACTCAAAATGATCGGCTGCCAATTCGATTGGACCCAGTGTGGCGCGGGGCGCGATGCCCTGGCCCGACAACTGGTCGTCATCGCTTGGTCCGATGTCAATGGAAGAATCGTCATCCAAGGCGTTGACAATTTGCAGGCGCGACATGCCGAAGTTGAGCGGTGTCAAGTCGTCGGCGATTAGGGCGAAGCGCGGGTCAGCAGCCGACGAGAGAACAATGCTATTGAAGCTGCTGTCAAGCTCGAGCGTCTGCAGAAACAATTGCGCGCTTGTGCCTGCAACGCTTGCTTTCAGCTCGGTTGCGCCCTTGGGCAGGCTGAAGTATGCGGAGGATTCTCCGTAGGACAGGTCGGCGACTGCCAACACGTCATTGACATAGATGTCGACCGCTGGCGTCGCGGCAGCGACATGGATCAGGCGCGCGTACACGGCAGCCTGCGCCTGCGGCATCGCAGTCCAGATCGCCGCGCACGCAAGGAGCGCCAGCAGCGAAGCGAAGCATTTTATGGCTTTCATTGGAATAAACCCCGTTCCTTGAGTTTCGCTCAATCGGTATTCCGTCGCGGCGCAAAAGGAGCGGAGTTATTGCGGTAGCGCGCCTCGGCCCAGCCAGTCCGTCAGGTGCCTTCCTGCCATTGGTTGAGGTAGGCTTCTTGCTGCGCGGTTAATTCATCTATGCTAACGCCCATTGCTTGCAGCTTCAATTGCGCGATCTCTTGATCGACGTCTCTGGGTATAGTATAGACTTGCGCTGCGAGATTTTCCACGTTTCGCATCATGTACTCCGCCCCGAGCGCTTGATTGGCGAAGCTCATGTCCATGACTGAGGCGGGATGCCCCTCGGCGGCGGCTAAATTAATTAATCGGCCTTCGCCCAGTACGTAGATTGAACGCGCGCCTATTCTGTACTCTTCAACAAATGGGCGGACAAGCGTTGGATCGCCCGCGGCCATTTCCGCCAAGCCGTCCAGATTGATCTCAACATTGAAGTGACCGCTATTGCAAACGATGGCGCCGTCCTTCATAAGGGCGAAGTGCTGCTTATCGATGACGCCGATGTCGCCAGTGGCGGTGACGAAAATTTCGCCGATCTTCGCCGCCTCGAGCATGGGCATGACGCGGTAGCCGTCCATCACCGCTTCCAGGGCGCGTAATGGATTGATCTCGGTGACGATGACATTGGCGCCCAAGCCGGCGGCGCGCATGGCAATGCCGCGGCTGCACCAGCCGTAGCCAGCGACAACGACAACGCGCCCCGCCAGGAGAATGTTGGTCGCGCGGATGATGCCGTCGATGGTGCTCTGGCCCGTGCCGTATCGGTTATCGAAGAGGTGTTTGGTAGCGCTGTCGTTGACGGCGATTACCGGAAAACGCAGGGCGCCGTCTTTCGCCATTGCGCGCAGCCGAATGACGCCGGTGGTCGTTTCTTCGGTGCCGCCGATGATCTCGTCCAGCACTTCGCGCCGGTCCTTGTGTATCGTGCCGACGAGGTCGGCGCCGTCGTCCATCGTGATCTGCGGTTGATGATCCAGCGCCGCGTGGATGTGTTGGTAGTAGGTCTCGTTATCTTCGCCCTTGATGGCGTAGACCGGGATCTCGTCGTTGGCGACCAGTGAAGCGGCTACATCGTCCTGTGTTGACAAGGGATTGGAGGCGGTCAGCACAACATCAGCGCCACCCGCTTGCAGCGTTTGCATCAGGTTGGCTGTTTCGGTGGTGACATGCAGGCAAGCGGAAACGCGAATGCCGTCCAGCGGTTTTTCCCGGGCGAAGCGTTCCCGGATTTGCTTGAGCACCGGCATTTCTTGCCCCGCCCACTCGATGCGGTAGCGGCCGCCGGTGGCCAATTCTATGTCTTTGATATCATTTGCGATCGACATTTAAGCTCCTATGATTCGCCCGCAGGGGACGTCAGCGCCAAAGCGCAGGCATTTTAGCACAGCGGCTGCCGTATGTCGTCAAGCAATTGTGATTGCCTCTGCGTCAGGCTGGGGCGAGCAGACGATTCAAGAGCCCGGCGTCATCGGCGCGCGAGCGGAAGCGCTCGACGAATTCCGCGCGGGTAAATGCGTGATTTTGCGTGCCCACGACTTCCAAGGCATAGGTTGCGCTTAAGGCGCCGATCTGCGCGCAAAGTTTCAGCGGCAGGTTTTCGCTCAAGCCAAGAATAAAGCCGGCTCGATAGGCGTCGCCCGCCCCTGTGGGATCGGCGATTTTCTTGGGTGGGAAAGCCTCCACTTTGATAATGTCGTCTCCGCAATAGACCTTCGATCCCTTTTCGCTTTCGGTAATGACAATGATCTTAGCTTGCTTGCGCATGTCATCCAGTGTGAAGCCAGTCTTTTCGTATATGACGCTCGCTTCGTAAATGTTGACTATCACCATGAAGGCGTCTCGCAGGCCGCGTCTCAGCTCGTCGCCGTTCAGCCGCGCCACTTGCTGCCCCGGGTCATAGATGAAACGGAGGCTCAACCGGCGGCATTCGTCGCACAAATTGACCATGGCGACCGGATCATTTGGAGAGACAACCACGAGGTCCGGATCTCGCTGGACGACATCGGCGATGCGGTAATTGCGCGCAAGATTCATCGCTCCGCCATAGAAGAAAGCGAGCTGGTTATTGTCATCGTCGGTGTTGGCGAAGAAGGACGCGGTGAAGACATCGTCGATCTGGATCACCGTGCTGCAGTCGACGCCGTGCCCCTCCAGCCAGCGCCGATAATCGCCAAAATCGCGCCCTACCGTTCCCATCAGTTTTGGACGCTGACCAAACTTCGCCAAGGTGAAGGCGATGTTGGCCGCTACTCCTCCCCAATGCTTGGTCATATCGTCCACCAGGAAGCTGAGGCTCATATTGTGCAGCTCGTCGGGAATGAAGTGCTGCTGAAAGCTGCCGGGGAAACGCATCAGATAATCGTAGGCGATCGATCCGGTTACCAAAGTATCCATGGGCGTAATCCGCAATCCGTTGCAAAGCGCAGGCGGGCAGTATAGCGCAGTTGGGAACGGTGGGGTACGGGAGATTCCTCGCCTGCGAATGTGGCTCGATGATGGACTGCGCTGAGGTGATTCGCTGGTCGACTGATGCTATACTTTTCTTGATCTGAAGCTGATACCGAAAGCGAATCGGGGGGCGGCGGGAGTTGTCGATATTTGATCGGAAGCGCTTGAAGCCAGTCGACTTTGCCTTGCCGGTGGAGGCTTTGCGGCGCGGCTTTTTCGCCGACCGCTACTTCACCAATAGCCGTCAACTGCTTTCGGCGCTTGAGCGGGAAGGTTATCGTTACAGTGGGCGGAATCCGCGCCACGTAGACGGGGCGAGCCATTTGGCTGTCGGCGAAATAGAAGTGGAAGCGCAGATTTTCAATCGCCGTTCACCGCTGGCGCTGATCGCCGGTGTAGATCAGGCCTTGGCGCAACTGCGCTGCGCGACCGGCTACTACGATGAGCGCGAGAATTGGGTGGATACATGGATGGACCTGGAAGTTGACGCCGTCCAGGATGGCGCGGTGACTTTCTATGATGGCGACCCGCAACATGTGTTGACAGTTATTGAGATTCGTGGGCGATACCGGGATTTCGCCGTGCTCGAAACTTCGCTTCTGGGTGTGCTTTCGCGCGCGAGCCGGATTGCGACCAATGTTTACGAAGCGCTGCAAGCCGCGGGCGGCAAGCCGGTTCTGTTTTTCCCCGCGCGTTTCGATCTACCGGAGGCGCAAGCGATTGACGGCTACGCCTACTGGCTGGCGCTGCGGCGATACCATCGCGATACCGGCATCCATGTACAGCCTTTTGTGAGCACGGATGCGCAGGCGTCGCTATGGGGCGGGGCGGGCGTCGGCACCATCCCCCATGCGATGATCGCTTGTTTCCTCGCCGACAGCACTGAGACGATGATTCAATTCGCGCGCCACATTTCAGCGGAGACGCCGCGTATTCTGCTGGCTGACTTCAACAACGATGTTGTCGCCGACTGCCGCGCGGCGCTGGCCGCCTTCTGGCCCCGCTACGCCGCCGCCTACCGCGCGTCCGATAGCGATGGCATGGCGCGTTGGACCCTGCACGGCGTGCGACTCGATACCAGCGCAACCTTGCGTGACCGGTCGTTGCCGGCATCGGCGGAGATGGGCGTCAGTCCGCAGTTGGTTTTCACTGTGCGCGAGGCGCTCAATACGGCATGGGAAAGCTGGGACCTGCCGCGCGATCTGGAAGCGGCCGCGCGCGAGTTTTGCCGCGGCGCGCAAATCGTCGTATCGGGCGGGTTCAATCGCGATCGAGTCGCTCGCTTTGAGCAGGAGGGCGCGCCGGTCGACAGTTATGGCATCGGCTCGGCTTTCTTGAGCAATGACCGTCGCAGTAATTCTGACTTCACTATGGATATCGTTCGCGTCAAGGTAGCGGGGAGATGGGTCGATATGCCCAAAGTGGGGCGGCAACCCTGCGACAATCCCGAATTGGAACCGGTAGATCTCAGCGAGCTTGCTTAGCGATTCCTTTCCCAATATAGACGGCTGACGGAGTCTCACAACGCTTCGCCAGCGACTGCGCGGCTCAAGCTCTCGCTGAACGGCGAGCGGGCGATGCCGCGCTCGGTTACGATCCCGCTGAGATAGCGATGCGGCGTGACATCGAAAGCCGGGTTGCGCGCATTGAAATGAGTCGGCACGATCGGATTCCCATAAGGCGTCGTCACTTCTGCCGCGTCGCGCTGCTCGATAGGAATCAGGTCACCGCTGCCCAAGCCAAGGTCAATGGTTGATGTTGGCGCCACGGTGTAAAAAGGTATGCCGTGCGCCTGCGCCATAATCGCTAGCTGGTAAGTGCCAATTTTGTTGGCGAAGTCGCCATTGGCTGCGACGCGATCGGCGCCGACGAGGATGATATCGACCTCGCCCTTTTGCATATAATAGCCCGCGGCTGTATCGGGGATGATGTCGTAACTGATGCCCAGCTGTTCCATTTCCCAGGCGCTTAGCCGCGAGCCTTGCAGTCGTGGTCGCGTCTCGCCCAGCAGGACATGGATATTCTTGCCGCCTTCGAAAGCGGCGCGGATTACGCCCAGGGCGGTGCCATAATCCACCGTGGCAAGCGCGCCGGTATTGCAGTGATGCAGGACTGTCGCGCCGTCCTTGATCAGCGCGGCGCCATGCGCGCCCATTCGACTGTTGATGGCGACATCGTCGTCCGCTATCTGCTGAGCCGCCTGTAGCAGCACAGCGCGCAGATCGTCGGGATTGCGGAATTCGCCGCTGCTGGCGATGGCCAGGAGTTTGTCCACCGCCCAAGCCAGATTGACCGCGGTCGGTCGCGCGGCTTTCAGCAGGTCGCCGTGAAAGCGCAAATCGCTGACAAGCGCGTCAATGGAATTGGCTTGGCTCTGACGGGCGGCGAGCGCCATGCCGAATCCAGCGGAAGCGCCAATCGCTGGCGCGCCGCGTACAGTCATATTTTGAATGCTTTCGGCGACGGCTTCGACCGTTTCCAATCGGACGAATTCCAGCTTCCAGGGCAAGGCGCGCTGGTCGATCATTTTGACGGCGCCGCAACTCCATTCGACCGTTCGCATCTGGTTTATCCAATCGCCTCGGTTGTACGGGTGAAGGTTAGGCCTTGATCACGATGCAGCTGATAAGCCGCGTCCGCCATCGCCTCGAAATCGATGCCCGGAACGACGACTGACGACATGCCGTCCTCCAGGATGCGCAGCCGCTTGATCCGCTCCGGATGCGGCGCCCACGCGCCCATGATGGAGTTCACCGTTTCCAGGACGCAATGGCTCTTCGCTTGCCCGGCGAGATAGACAAGATCGTATTCTCCGAGCTCGCGCAAAAGGGCGTGATTTACATCGCCTTGCGGATGATTTGCGGTTTTGACTTCGGGCTCCAAAATGGAGTAGTGTTCCGTCTGCGGGATGGATCCTTTGATTAGTTTTGCTGGTTGGCGGCCGCGCGCGGCCGAGTGATAGCAGATTGCCTCGTACAGCGAGGGCGACAGATTGTGACCGACGGTTCCGACCATCGTATGGTAGGGCCAGATCATCAATTCCTTTCTGTGCTGCGCTTCCAACTGCGCGACGTATTGCCGCGACCACTCCGCTTCATAAAGCGGCCGCCACCGGTCCCCTTCCACATCGCTGGCGCTGATGATCGTATTGGGCGCCGGGTGGTTACCGGCGGCATCGCGCCACCAGGTGGAAAAGAAAATCTGCAGTGGATAGTGACTGTCCAGCGATAGGAAGATTTTGCCGATGCTGTCGACGTTGCGGTAAATCCAGTCGATGACGCGGCGGCAATCGTCAATCGCGCCGGGCACGGGGAGAGCGCCATCGCGATGGATGAAATCGACCTGCATATCAACAAGAACCAACGCGACTTTTGGGGCGTCTTCGCTGGCGGCTGGCAACCGCCGGGCGATGCCGGCATCTACCGCCGCTTGAATCTTGGGCGAGAATAACTTGCCGACGCGGCTCGAATCATAAAATGATGGCAATGACATGCTGCCAAACAGCGGCGCCGCTAGCTGAATTGCTCAATCAGCGCGCCTAGCTGTTCAATGTTCGGCTGATTACTAAATGGACTGGGCTGCGGGACGCCATCGCTTAGACGAAAGAATACGGTCGGTGTCCCTCTGACTTGCAGTTGCGTGGCGAATTGCGTGTCGATATCGACCTGCGTCGCATCGCCGCTACATTCGAGCAGATCAGCATAGGGCATATTCATCTCGTCGGCGAAACTGCGCGCGGAATTGTCGTTGAATCGTCTGGCGCTGGCAAGTTCATAGAGGAGGTCATGCGCATTCCAGAATGAGCCCGGACGCAGGGTATCGGAGCATTCGGCGAGTTGCGCGCTAAGCCGCGAGTAGGCGGGATCGACCACGGGCGTGAATCGATATTCGAAACGGGCCATTCCTTTAGCGACATATTGACTGATGAGTTGATCGACCGTCGATTTGTAACTCTGGCAATGACCGCAGAGGAAGTCTTCAAAAGCCACAATGGTGATTGGCGCGGCCGGATCACCCAAGATGAATGCGCCGTCATCTGTACGATTCTGCGGAATCTGCGAATAGTCAAAGGCTTGCTCGCTGAAGGAAGGTTGGCTGCTAAAGATGACCAAGACGGCGGCGACTGCGACGGCGATGATGATAACCGCGCCCAGGATGATCTTCGTTTGTTTGGGACCGCCTTTGGTTTTCTGCGTCACGTCAATATCCTCGTCAACTACGTCGAGCACTGCAACTGTCCATGAAGGCGCGTGAATCTTGCCCGCCTCATATACAAATCGTACATAGCAATTGGTTCGTAGTCAATTGCCGGGCGGCGCAGCGCCTGGCAGTTTGCCTATGATATGCAGCCGACGGATGCCGTATACTAAATGGACGCGAGCCGCGTCGCCGCGGATCAAAGTCTGGCGGGGAGCTGCCAAATGATTCGAATGGACCAATTGATTGAGAAGAAGCGCGATGGCGAGACGCTAACGGAAAGCGAGATTCGCTATTTCATCGCTGGATACACTGCGGACGATATCCCCGATTATCAGATTGCGGCGCTGTTGATGGCGATTTACTTCCGGGGGATGAATCGCGCCGAAACAGTGCATCTGACGATGGCGATGGCGGAATCGGGCGATATGCTCGATCTGTCCAATATCAGTGATTACGTGATCGACAAACATTCATCGGGCGGCGTCGGCGACAAGACCAGCCTGGTTGCGCTGCCGGTGGTGGCTTCCTTCGGCGTGCCGATCGCGAAGATGAGCGGCCGCGGCCTGGGCTCGACCGGCGGCACCCTGGACAAGCTGGAATCGATCAGCGGCTTCAATGTCAATCTGTCCGAAGCCGAGTTTCGGCGAATCGCGCGCGCGCGCGGCCTCGTAATCGGCGGTCAGAGCAAGACACTGGCGCCGGCCGATGGCAAGCTTTACGCGCTGCGGGATGTGACGGGTACGGTCGCTAGCCGGCCGCTGATCGCCAGCAGCATCATGAGCAAGAAACTGGCGGCTGGTTCCAGCGGCATCGTGCTGGATGTCAAGCTGGGTCGCGGCGCCTTCATGAAGACCTTGGAGGAGGCGCGCGCGCTGGCGATTACAATGGTGCAGGTCGGCGTAGACGCGGGACGCGACATGGTGGCGCTCTTATCGGATGCGAATCAACCGCTTGGCGCCGCCGTCGGCAATGCCTTGGAGGTGGCGGAAGCGGTCAGAACTTTGCAGGGTGAAGGTCCGGCCGATTTTCACGCACACTGCGTCGAAGTGGCGGCGCAGATGCTGCGGCTGGCCGGTCAAGGCGAACGCTGGACGGATCTGGCGGCGACGCGCGCCGAAGTCGAGCGGGCGCTGAGGAGCGGCGCCGGCTTCAAGCACTTGCATCGAATGGTGCAGGCGCAAGGGGGCGATGTGGCGCAAATTGAAGATCCCCGCAAACTGCCGCAAGCGAAGATTCGCTACAATTTGCGCGCGCGACAAAGCGGAACCCTCGCCGCCGTCTTTGCCGATCGCATCGCCTGGGCGACTTTGTCTCTGGGCGCGGGTCGTCGAACAAAAGGCGATGAGATCGATCACGCAGTCGGAATAGAAGCGCAGGTGAAAGTTGGCGATACGGTCGCCGCGGGCGATCTGCTGATGACGGTCCACGCAAACGATGAAACCAGCTTGCAGGCGGCGCTGGAGGAGCTCGGCGATGCGGTGGCCTACAGCGAATCACCGGTTGATCCGCTGCCGCTGTTTCACGGGGTCATTGATGGCAATGATCTTTAGTCGGAGCTTAGGACCAGCTCGCCGCCCTCGTAACGGTATCGGTTGACCGGGGCGTCGACCCAATAACCGTCTTTGAAGCGAATGGCGCCGGTGATGCCATGATGCGAACGAGTGGCGGGCGCTTCGTTGCTGGCCAACGCGGCCAGCGTCAGGCGCGCGATGTCGTAGGTCAAAGTGGCGAGAAGATTCGGCGGCGGCGCGTAGAGGGCGCTATTGACATATCGCTTGCGAAAGGCGACATCTGGCAGGGCGCCGCTGCTTGCGAAGTGTAACGTCTCCGATTCGTCGCGAATATCCAAGGACGGAGAGAGCATCGAGAGGTCGCCAGTCGCTCGCGCTTTCGCCAGATCTGGGCTCGCTGCATACAGACTGTCTTCATCGCTTCGGTCGTGCCCCCAATTGCCGATAATGATCAACGGCTTGTCGTTGGCCGTCTGCACAGCCGGATGCGTTGCGGCCGGTCCCAGCACAAAGATTGCCACGACGGCGGGATCTATATTGAGCGCCTTTACGCGCTCGACCGCCGATTCGATTGTTCCGCCGTCGTCAACAGCCAGAAACTGCGCAGCCGGCGTCCCGGCATCGGCAAATGCCAGTCGAATGGCGTAAAGCGCGTTGTAGCCGATCTCGCGGTACTGGCCCTCAAATGGCGCGAGCAAGGCGATTTTGGGTGGCAAGCCCGCGTCGCAGGCGGCCAAGACCTGGGACAGGAGGAGGACGAGGAGTGCCGTTTTGAATCTTGCGGCGGGCGCCAATAGATCAGCAGGCATTCGCGACGTGTTCTTCGAAGGTGACGGCAAAATTGTGGTAGTGCGAGTTATCGCAGGCGGCGCGGAAAAAGTAGTAGCCCGATTCTGCCGGATAGATTGCCGCTTGAATCGCAGACAGCCCCGGGCTGGCGATGGGACCGGGCGGCAAACCCCCGATCAGGTAAGTATTGTAGGGAGATTGAACCTCGCGGTAATCGGCGCGGGTGATTTGGGGCCACCAGGATTCGCGCGTTCCCTGGATTCCGTATTGCACTGTAGGGTCGGCTTCCAGCTTCATGCCGATCAGTAAGCGATTGCGGTATACGCTTGCGATCATGGGCTGCTCATCGCGCCAGACGGATTCGCGCTCGATAATGGATGCCAGCGTGACGGCTTCATAAAGCGTCAGCCCTTGCGCCGTCGCCTCGTCGCGCAGACTGTCGCCGACGCGGTCTCGGAAGGTGCGCAGCAGCACATCGCGCAGCCCTTCTGCGGTGATATCGGGCGGCAACTGGTAAGTATCGGGAAACATGAATCCTTCAAGCGAAGCGCCGGGCGGAATGTTCGCCCATTCGGCGAGGTCAGCCGGAATGAGCGCGCCCTCGTCGACCAAGAGAAGGAATTCGGCGCTGGTGAACCCGAAGAGGCCGTTCAAATCGACGAGCTCGGCCAACTCTTCTATGCGAGCGCCCTCCACGCTGCGGAACGGGATAAAGCTCTTGCTGGAATCTGTGAGGAGTAGAGCGATCTGCCGGATCGACTGCGTCTGATTAAGAAAATAGACGCCAGCTTCAAAACGCCGATCATAACCTTCGAGGCGAGCGAAATCCACAAACAGGCTCGTATCCCGAATGAGCCGGGCTTCGCCCAAGGCTGCGGCAATGGCGCCGGCGCCGGCGCCGGCCGGGATGTGAAATCGCATCGGCTTTGCGTCTGTACCGAAAGAGGCGTCCAACTCCGACGCGCGACCGCTCAACTGCACGCCGAGAATGAAAGATTGCAATTTATCCTGGAGTTGCCCGCCAGCGGTAAACAGAACCGCCACCAGCAATCCTATCGCGAATAGCGCAAGGATTGCGCTTAGTATCAAACAGCCGTGAGAAGCGCGCCGCAATGGTCTGCCTTCGCCCTCATCGTCGCGGAATACAGTTCATGGTATGTCTTGGCGCGCTCCCGGTCAATCGCATCTCAGCTTTCCGCATTGGCGACCGCGGTCGCTGTCGCCGCCATGTTGGCCATTACATCGCTGAGCACGACATCGTCCAGCGAGCGCAAAATGGTAACCCAGGTACGCCCCGGTTTGAGCATGATTGCGGTTTCGTCGCCGTAAATCAAGGAAAGAGCCTCGCCGCGATTTGGGCTGAGACGGCGCCAGTAGCCGGCGTAAAGCTTCCCCTCTCGCATGACATAGGCGCGACCCTGGCCCCAGAGCGCGACCTCAAGTGATTCGTCGATGGCGCCCGGCGTGAAGAGATCGGGACGCCGGTTGTGGATAACTTGGAGCATAACCAGATTGTCCGCCCATAGCTGACTGTCGTCGGCCGCGTCGACATGGGGCAAGCCGTCGGTATATCGCAGAAATCGCCCACTGCCTTCATCGTACTGCCAGCGGGCATTGGTTCGGTCATACCAGTTGATGTAGATATCGTTGACGTCGCTGCCGTCAGCGTCCGGGCGCAGATCAAAGGCGAAACCAAGAGCGCGAAAGCCGATGTTGACGCCGCGCCGGCTGGCGGCATTCCAGATTTGTTGCGTGTCGCCGAAGAGCGTATGTTCATAGCCGCGCGCGCGAAAAGTCTCGTCGCGGCAAAAGCCGGCGTTTTCGCAGTTGTCACCGAGCGATGGCGATAGCAGCACCGGGCGGTAATGGGCATTCTTATAGATTTCGTGAATTGGTCCGCTCGTTCCCGAATAAGCCAGCAGCGAAGCGTACATGGTCAGCAGCTCGATATCCAGCAGGCGCGCGCTGCGCAAGGAGCCGACCTGCTCCGGCGCATTGTTGCGATATAAGGCGGCAAATCGGGTAACACCGCCTTCAGCTTCATATTCGTATACCAAGTCCGCTTGATTGACGCCGTGCTGAGGACGAACTCTGGGGGGCCAATTGGAAATCTTGACAATCAGATTCCGGCGCAGTTGCGCTTCTTCGCTCGGGTAGGGCAAGCCCGTCAGGGGATTGATGCCGCGCGGGTATCTTCGCGGTCCGACTTCTTCCGACGGCGGAGGCGAGTAGACATCAGCCAGGGTGGCGCGTACTAGCCTCGCCGACTTCAGCGAATGGTCCGGTGTGGCGGTGGCCGTTGGGCTTGGCGTGGCAGAGGCGGTGGCGGTTGGGCTTGGCGTCGATGTCGCCGGAGGCGAGACGGTTTGATCTTGTCCCAGGCTGGTGAAGGGCAGTATCACGAAGCTCAAAACGATGACGCTTGCTCTCGCCCAGGTCGACCTTCTAAATGGACGCATCAATCCCAGCTTTCACAATTCCGGTAAGGCGCGCCACAGTATAAGGACGCGGCGCTGACTTCGACAATACGCAGTCAGTATAATAGGACAAACGTAAGTTGACATTCTCGTTATTTGGAGAATCTTATGGAAAAGCGTCGTCTGCTGATCAGTTATGCCCATCCAGATGATGAGAGCTTCGGTTTGGGCGCCGCCATTCCCAAATGGATTGACGATGGCGTTGACGTGTATCTGATTTGCGCGACCAATGGCGATGTCGGATTCGTTCCGGATGCCCTGCGCGGCAAGTTCGCCACCGTGGCCGAATTGCGCTTGAGCGAATTGGACTGCGCGCGGCAATACCTGAAATTCAAGGATGTTTTCATGTTGGGCTATCGTGACAGCGGCATGCCTGGCAGCGAGACGACGGAACATCCGGACTGCCTGGCTTACCGCTGGCGGCATCATCCGGAAGGTGTCGCTGCGGACGTGATTGAGGTTATGCGCCGGGTCAGACCACAGGTCGTCGTCACCTTCAATCGCTACGGCGGCTACGGTCATCCCGATCATATTGCGATTCAGCGGGCGACCGCGCGCGTCTTTGAACGCCTTCGCGACGAAGCCGCGGGCAAAGGCGGCTATTCCCCGCAGAAGCTATATTACGCGGCCTATCCCAAATGGCCGATGTGGATGCGCGTTTGGAAAGCGCGACTGAAAGGGCAAGACCCGCGTCGGATGGGCATCAACCGCGACGTAGATACGTTGAAGTCACTTGAGCATATCGAGCCGGTTCACGCGCGTATTTCGATTGCTCCGTATTTGGACACTTGGGAAAAGGCGAGCCGCTGCCACGCCAGCCAAGGGGGAGGGCGAGTTACACGGACGTCGCGACTGTTGCGGCGGCTGCTATATGGCAGACAGGGTTTTACGCGTGTGTATCCGATCCCGAATCACAGCCGGGTTGATGAAGATGACTTATTCGCCAATGTTGACTTGAACGGTCCCTCAAGGCAGAGGGGCGCGTGATTCGGCGACGATCGCTCGCCCGGCCTCGCATTGCCCGTGAACGCGCGGGGTCCAGTCAATATGCGCACGACTTCGAGGTAAAGGCCGCTGTCGGCCGATTCCGTCATGGTCATGATTGTCCTATCGAATTGAACGAGATCACCCCGGTTCCAACTGCTGCATGAGAGTATGGGCGGCGCGCGCCTCTACCTCCATTACAGGCTCGTCATACTGATCGGAGTAGCGCTGCGCCGGATAACGCCTTAGCGAATACGCAGCTTATGTGGCGGGAAGGTGAAGCTTGACCTGAATTGTTGTGGGGGTGGTTAAAGGAGACTGAACCGTACAGCCGAACATCGCCGCGAATGCGAAGATTGCCAGTTTTGTACGGATGCTTTGCGTGCCGTCAGTCGCTTACTCGGTGGACAGATCGTGGCGCAAAAAGCGTGTCAGGAATTGTGTGGCGTAATCACGAAAGTTTCCCTCAATAATGGCTTGGCGCATTTTCTCCACATGCCGCGTCAGAAAGTCGATATTGTGCAGGCTCAGCAGATAGTGCGCCAACAATTCTTTCGCCACCACTAGATGGCGTAGATAGGCGCGTGAAAAGCCGCTGGCGTAGTTGTGAAGACATTCATCGATCGGCGCTTCATCTCGCTTGAAGCTCGCGTTTCTTAGGTTGATGCGACCGTCGCGCGTGAAGGCCGCTCCATGGCGCGCCAACCGCGTCGGGATCACGCAGTCAAAAATGTCGACGCCGCGCAGAATGCCTTCGACCAGATCATCGGGCTCGCCGACGCCCATGAGATAGCGCGGTTTGTTGTCCGGCAGGCAGGGAAGCGTCTTATCAAGCGTCGCGTACATGGCTTCTTTCGATTCGCCAACTGCCAAGCCACCGATGGCGTGGCCCTTCAGGTCCATTTCCGATACGAATCGCGCTGATTTTTCTCGCAGATCGGGAAAGACGCCGCCTTGTACGATTCCGAATAGAGCCTGCTCATCGTCTTCAGGATGGGCTTCGCGGCATTGCGCCAGCCAGCGATGCGTTCGCTCCACCGCGGCGCTGACCTCATCGCGATCCGTCGGCGGCGGACATTGATCGAAAGCCATAATGATGTCGGCGCCAAGATTGTGCTGAATTTCCATCGAGCGCTGTGGATCAAGCCGTTTCATACTGCCGTCCAAATGGCTGCGAAAAGTGACGCCGTCGTCGTCGATCCTGTTGATCTCAGCCAGGCTAAATACTTGGAAGCCGCCCGAGTCGGTTAAAATGGGACCTGTCCAGTTCATGAATTGGTGCAATCCGCCCATGTCACGCACCAGAGCGTCGCCGGGCCGCAGAAAGAGGTGATAAGTATTTGAAAGCACGAGCTTTACGTCGAGCGATTTCAGGTCTCGCGGCGGTACGGCTTTCACCGTTCCGGCGGTGCCGACCGGCGCGAATACAGGTGTGGGAATGTCGCCGCGGGGGGTGCGCAAGATTCCTGCGCGCGCGTTGCCATCGGTGGCGACAATTTCAAAATCGAAAGTCATGACAATTCCTATTGAGATGGCAGCGTCGTACTGTCAGATAGGAATGGAATTTCATTGAGTGCGCTGGCAGCGGTTGTACGCGCCCTCCCTGTACGCTTTCGACGGCGAACATTGTAACACATTGCTTGGTCCTTCTCCGCATTGGCGCGCCGGCTTTGGCTTGGCGTATTAGCTCGCCAATTTTACAGCAATTAGCGACAGCCGCTGATATACTGCGTCCGTGCCTCGTCGAGCGATATGCAATGGTTGACTGTGGAAAGGCTTACTGGATTAGAAGCAGCGCGCGCGCGCCAGCTTGTCAACGGACCAGTGGAGAGTGAGCGATTGATCGCCCATCCCAGCCGCGTGGAGATAAATCTTGATGCGGTGGCCAGCAATGCGCGCTTAATCAGAGCGAGAGTTGGCGGCGGCGTCTCGATCATGGCGGTGGTCAAAGCGAACGCATACGGCCATGGCGCTCCTGCAGTGGCGCGCGCGGCGCTGCAAAACGGCTGCGATCGGCTGGCGGTCGCCAATATGGCGGAGGCGCTAGAATTGCGCGAGTGCGGAATCGCTGCGCCCATTCTCATACTGAGCTACTTCCCGGCAGAAGCGATCCCAATTGCTATCGATCTGAACTTCAGTCTGTCGGTTTTCGACGAGGTCTTTGCCGAGCGGTGCATCTCCGCAGCGCGCAGTGCGGGCGCTGAACTCAAGATCCAGCTAAAGATTGATACCGGCATGGGCAGGCTTGGGATATTGCCGCAATCGGCAGCGGCGGTTTGCGGGAGTTTGTGGGATGCTGCCGGGATCAAACTGGAAGGCATTTACACGCACTTCGCTACTGCCGATGATGACCCGCAATATATGCGGGAGCAGCTCAAAACCTTCAACCTCATCCTTTCGCGGATTCGCGAAGCCGGGATTCAGGTCGAACAGATTCATGCTGCCAACTCCGCTGCCGTGCTCAATTGCCCTGGCAGTCACGTCAATGTTGTGCGGCCGGGCCTTATGCTTTACGGGCTGGAACCGATGCCCGATAGCGGAATCGGTGATATTGTCCGGCCGGCAATGTCCTGGAAGACGCAGGTAGCGCAGGTGAAGACCTTGCCGCCGGGTTCCCGCGTTGGCTATGGCGATGCCTATCGCACGCGCGGCGAAGAAACAATCGCTGTTCTGCCGGTCGGTTACGCGGACGGCTTGCGCCGGACGCCAAGCACCTGGCGCGAAGTACTCATCCACGGTCGGCGGGCGCCGCTTGCGGGCCGTGTCAGCATGGAAAAAATCACGGTGAACGTCAGTCGCATTCCCGGCGTGAAGGCCGGTGATGAAGTGGTTCTGCTGGGAAAGCAGGGCGACGATTGCATCAGCGCCGATGAAGTCGCGGGTTGGATCCGCAGCAACAATTACGAGGTCGTCGCCTCGGTTGCGCCACGCGTTCCCCGAACCTACTTCAGTTCTTGACTGTCTCTCTATCTTGCGTGATTATCGCTTGTAAGTCAGCGGCGATTCTCTCCGGCGGTAGGCCGAACTGAAATCGCATAATCCAGCGTCCGCGCCGATCAAGCAAGAAGGAGCCGGCGCTGTGATTGACCGAATATGAGCCGGGCGAAGTTTCACCGCTCCGCTCAAAAGACAATCCTAAAGGCCCGCCTGCCGCTCGAACATCGTTTTCGGCGCCTGTCAAGCCAATTATCTCGTCGAGCTTGCGGTAGTCGAGAAAGTTACGCAGGACAACCGGCTTGTCCCGGCTTCCGTCGACGCTAATGAAGACAAAAGCCACCTCATGCGAATGATCGCCGAGCAAGCCCTTGACCAGTTGAAATTCGCTTAGCGTCAGCGGACAGATATCGGGACAGTTTGTAAATCCGAATGTCAGCAGGACGAATTGTCCGCGAAGATCGCGCAAACTGGTCGGCTCGCCGTCTTGACTGGTGAGAGTAAATTCCGGCAATTCGATTGGCGGCTCGATCCGTATTACACCATTAAACTCGGTCTCGCTTTCAAGCCGGAAGCGGCTCGTGGCGTCGGATTCCGGCTCGCGCAGTCGATCCTGGAAAAGGAACAGCGCCAGAGCGGATATGCCAATTAGCAGCCCGGCAATAATGCTGTAGAGCAAAAAGACAGCTTGCGCCTTTTTCCGTTTCTGCTTCATGTATGCGTCTCGAATTCAAGCGAATTGCAGACTAATTTTAGCAGCAAGTCCTTCGCTGATATAGTCGGAGCATTGAAGCTAGCGCCGGCGGCAAGTCTATCGGGAAGTGTATCCATTTCGGTTGAAATAGGTAAATTGCATCCACCTGACAGTCTGTAGGGGCGAGC
>JAPOYT010000030.1:61490-88640 GCA_026706445.1 Chloroflexota bacterium | reverse complement strand
GAGCACCTGATTGTGGTTCAGGCGGTTGAGGGTTCGAGCCCCTTCATCCACCCACCAGACGAGGAATCAATCGTCCGCCAAGAGCGGGCGTTTTGCTTGGGCTGCCGCGCATCCGATTGAGCTTTCTGTGGTTGCTCGTTGCCTGGCCGGATATCAAGTATGCGATCTGAGCAGCGCTTTCCTTCGGCGGGCGCTGCGACGCCAGCCGGAAATCGTTTGCTTGCCAGCATCATCGTGAAGTTCAGTGGCTGTCTGTTTTTCGCCCGAACCTGATCCATCTTTCACATCTGATAACAGGGCTTCCCCAGATGGGGAGGGCGGCGGGTAAACCCTTTGGCTTGACTCCGGGCCTTCGGTAGTCAGTTCGTCAATGGCTTCCGGATGAGCTTTTGCTTCGCTGGGCTTCTGCAAGCCAAATATCTCGAAAACGCTTAATCGAGACGAATCGTCGTCGGTCGGACGAAGTGTTTCCAATTGTAATAATTCCGATTCGTCAACGGTGTTGTTCGCTGTCTGCTCGGCAGCCGCTGGTTCGGGTTCGGTCTCCGGTAAGTCAAGCGCAGGCGGCGGAATTTCCGCCAGCAAAGATTCGACTTCCACCGGCCTGGTATCATCCAACGCGGGTTCGGCCTGGGCCTCAGGAAGCAGACTGTCGCCTGCGCTCAAAACGACCGGGTTGGGTTTTGTATCCGTTTCAACCACAGTCGGTATCGGTTCAGCATCTAATTCCAAGTCGTAAGGCAGCGGAAAATGCTCCGAAAGAGTGGTGTCTTGAACGCTAGCAACATCATCCGACCTAGCCTCTTGAAAGGCGGGCGGGTGACGCGGCTCATAACTCGAGCGCTCGTACACATCTGGGGCTTCCTGCATGCTCGCCTTTGCCTCATGAGTGGAGATGCCGCCCGACTCTTGTAAGATCAACTGATGCAGGTTTCTGAGGCTGTCTTGAATCTGATTGGTCGTGTTTCGTTTGAGGCGCATTGCGTTGCGTATACCACCGAGAACGCCGCCCAATGCGTACTGGTATGTCCAGCGAACCAAGGTTCCGTCAGAGACTTCCTGCAGACGAATCCGACCCTGATTTTCGCTGAAGGTCGTCCCATCAACGATACGATACTCGTAACCGAGCGTATCGTACCAGGCGTTGATTTCAACGATGATATCGTTGCCCTTGACGGAAGAATGGCGCCAGCGCGTGCCGCGTCCCTCGCGCTGTGTCGAAAGAAAAGATACCGATACGACATCTTCATACCATCGGGGAATCGCGGACAAGTCACCCATAAAACGCCAAATGAATTCCGGTGATGCTGGAATCAGTATTTCTAGATCAATGACGTTCATGCGCCGCGCCGCGAAGATGTGACTGGACGAGCGTTTTGTGCTACACTAACTTAAGATTCTACCACTGGAAAATTGAATCGCAACTACCATGCCGAATCCTGTTTTTGTCTTCGCCTTTGTGATCGCAACGATGTATGGCTTGGCATTTCATGTTGTCTTGGGTGGCAACGCGCGCCGCATGGTGCTCTTCATCGTCACAAGTTGGGTTGGGTTTCTGCTCGGTCAGTATGTTGGCGCCTACCTTGATATCACATTCTTGCGAATCGGCGTCATTCATTTGGCGCCTGCATCAGTCACGGCTGTTGGACTGCTGATATTCGCGCATGCGCTGACGGCGGATCCAACCACTCCCGTGTCCCGGCGTTGACCATGCCGGAGAATGAGGTCAGTCCGGGCGGACCGGCTTCGGGCGCCTCATCCGGTCCGAAGATTACACGTTTCATAAAAGCGGCCGCGGTGCTGGGAATCCTGATTATCTTGATTCTGCTCGGTGCTGCGCTGGCTGCCGCGCTGACTGCCGCTGAAACCTGGGCGCCGCTGGTTCAGATTCTCCGTGATGTCCTGCTGATGATCTTACTCCTGGAATCGATCTTGGTGATCGCCGCCTTTGCTATTCTGTTGCTGCAAGCGGCGGGCTTCCTGATCATGCTGAAAACAGAGGTGAAACCCATTCTGGATAATGCGCGGGAAACAACACGCTTGAGCAAAGCAACGGCGCAATTCATCAACAGCAATGCCGTTGATCCCCTGATTCAAATCAAGAGTTTTCTTTCCGGCTTGCTCGCTTTCCTGCGCGAGTTGATTCGCATACGCAATTTGGCGGCATCAGAAGAGCCACGCGCGGACCATTATGATGAGCCGCAGACGCCTTGATTTGGACGATGGCGCCGCCTTCGCCGGAATCGTTCTTGGCATGGCGATTGGCGCGCTATACGCGCTCTTCCACATCAAACGGAAGGGTTCAGTTCGGCGCAAGGATTTGACGCAATTTGGCGCTGGCACGGCTGAAATTGAAATGGAAGCGAGCCTGCGAGAGGCGAAGCAACTGGCGAAAGCGCGTATGGACCAGCAAAACTAAAGGGATTCCAAGGTGGCAAACGCGCTTCCCACAGCCGACAATACATCGCCTGCGACAACGCTTCGACTGCTTCCGACAGTCGCAGCCGCGATAATCCCCGCCGCAGCGTGCAGATAGGCGCCCAGACGCGCGCTGTCATAAGCGCCGAGCCCTTGAGCTCGCAATCCAGCTATTAGCCCGGCCAGCGCATCGCCCGTGCCGGCCTTGCTCAAGGCGTCGCTTTTGAATGGAATGACGCTGATTCGACCATCTGGCACCGCGATGAGAGTATGGGCGCCTTTGAGCAGAAGCGCAACGTTCCAAGCTGTGGAATACTCTCGCGCAATCTCCCAACGATTTGCGTTAATCTCCTTCGCGCTCTTTCCGGTAAGGCGCGCCATCTCGCCGGCATGAGGCGTGATGATCGATTCTGGAGGCAACTGCTTCCACCAGCGATGCGCTCGGCTCAGGATGTTCAACGCGTCCGCGTCCAAGATCAGCGGCGGCAGCGATCCGCTCGCCAACAGTTGACGCAGGAAGCCGCTTGTACTTTGGCGCAAGCCAAGACCACAGCCGACCAGCAGCGTATCATAATTCGCAACTATATCGACAACTGCTTGGCACGCTTTCTCGGCGATTGCGCCATCTGTGTGCGGGAGCGGCAGCCAGGTGGGTTCGCGAAGAGAACCGGCGACGATCTCGGTCAGTTTGGCGGCGGTGGCGATCGTCACCAGACCGGCGCCAGCGCGATAGGCCGCTTCGCCGGCAAGGCTGATAGCGCCGATATAATTCGGCGAACCGGCAACGATCATCGCTTTGCCGTAGGTCCCCTTGTGGCTGTCTAGCGGTCGCGGAGGCAATAAACATGCTGCCAGCTTGCTATCCACAATTTCCGCCTTGATCCCTTCCAGCTCGGGCAGACTCTCGGGAATGCCAATCGGGGAAAGGTCCAAATCGCCGACGAATGCGGCGGCTGGAAAGGTAAGGAGCCCGGGCTTGGCGGCGATAAATGTCGTGGTCAAGTCTGCAGCTATAACATGTTCATCGGCCTCGCCGGTATCGCAGTCGATTCCACTCGGGCAGTCGACTGCGAACACGAAGGGGCGCACGGGCGGCGGCGTCTCGCTATGTTCAGCCGGCATGTCCCGGTTGCGTTCGGCCGCATACTTTGCACGCTGGCTCAAACAATTCCCTGTCGTCGCCAGGACGTCTGCCGCCGCGCCGCGCAGAGGAAGACGCGCGCCAATTCCCAAAACGGCATCCACAATAATGTCAGCGTCAAGAAGCAAATTTTTCAGCCGCAGGCGATCGTCATCGTCGGTCGCCAGCGCCACCGGCAGGCCAGCTTCAAGCGCCGCCCGGTAATTTTCATCGGCTGGACTTCGCGGCTCAAGCAGGTACAGGCTGATGTCCGCTTCTGTGGAAAGCGCCAGGCTGCGCGCCATCACCAGACCGTCTCCGCCATTATTGCCCGTGCCAACCAAGAAGGTGATTCTAGTCGAAGCGTCAACCGTCCAGCGCTGCCGCAACGCTCGGCTGGCGGCGGCGCCAGCGTTGAGCATCATCTGTTCATAGCTCATGCCGGAGCGGTCTGCGGCTGCCTCGATTTCCCGCACTTCACGAATGGTTGCGACCTTCATCAAAACCCTCAAGCACATCATGACATGGACGCAAAAAAGGCGCGCATCACCATGATACAGGCCTCGAAAGCTTGTAGCGAGTTCGCGATCAGTTGTCTCGCTCGATAACTTGACGCGCCAAATCGATCAATTCCGACTTTGCGGGTGATTCGTCTAGGATCGCCAAGCTCGCGATGGAGCTGTCGATCAAGTAGCGCGCCTGTTCGCGCGCCGTCTTAATCGTGTCGCCATCCATCAACTTGCGTCGGATTTCATCCAGCGGATCCACTGCTTGCGCTCTGCCGTTGCCGTTGGCGTCATTCATGGCGACGGCGACACCACGACCTTGGGTAATGTCCACTCCGCTCGTTTTTCCCAATTTGTCTTGGTCCGAAACCAGATCCAGGATGTCATCCACAATTTGAAATGCAATTCCAAGATTGTAACCAAAATCAGAGAGAATACGGGTTTCATCTGGCCGCGAACCGGCGAGCTTGGCGCCTATCGTGCTGGCGGCGCGGAAAAGCGCGGCAGTCTTCCGCGCAATGATTTGCATGTATGCTTCGCGGGTAAAGGTATTGTTTTTGACGGCGCTAGCCTGTAGGGTTTCGCCTTCCACCAGCCCGGTCGCGGCTTTCGCCAAATCAACGTTGAGTTCTTGATAGGGCGCCATCAATTCGTATACGGCGGTGAATAGAAAGTCGCCGGTAAGTAGAGCGAAGGTCCGACCCCAGATCGCATTGACGGATGGCCGGCCCCGGCGCAGGATTCCATGATCGTTTATGTCGTCATGCACGACGCTCGCCGTGTGCATCAGCTCTATAGCGGCGGCGGGGTCGGCGACATAATCTACATCGCGCCCGCCGAGCGCCAGATAAGTAAGCAAGAGCAGCCGTGGACGAATGCGTTTGCCGCCGGCGCCAAGGATATGAAGGCTTGCATCACGAAGGACCTCGACATCGCTGTCGGTCGCCTGGATCATCGCGCGCTCCACAGCCGCCATTCCATCTTCAACCAGAGCGCTCAGCTTCACCGCATCGAGTGTTGCGCCAGTCATGTCGGACTCCAACTCAAAATTGTGAAGTTCAGAACTATCTAAACGTATTGTACAATAAGTAATTGATTCGTCAACGCAGTAAGGCCATGGTTCTGAGCTCTTTTCGCATCAGTAATTGTAATCACAAAAACCGGGTTCCCTGCTGGCGCATCGCGTCGACGGTCATTCGGCGCATTTTCCCAGCGTTTGGCAGAGCTGCGTAATATGAAGGCGATCGTGTTGCGCCGTAAAATACGCCATTTCCAAGAGATCCGTCAATCCAAATATACTGTGTCTGGCGGGCCGCCCCCATTGCATGGGCTTCAATGACGATAACAAGTCAATGGTCGCTTCACGCTCCTGCTGAAAGCAATACAAGACTTCGTATCCATTCTCATGACAAGGCGGAATGTCGGGTCCTGG
The DNA here is from genome assembly GCA_026706445.1 of Chloroflexota bacterium. Classification (GTDB taxonomy): domain Bacteria; phylum Chloroflexota; class Anaerolineae; order Aggregatilineales; family Phototrophicaceae; genus UBA6055. The sequence continues at coordinate 83,164 of JAPOYT010000030.1, read as the reverse complement.
TGGTGGCGGCGCGGCGATAAAGGGATCAGCGTGATGAAGGATCGTCTGCAATCGCGCCCGATGTACGCTCTCCTCGGATTGCCATAAATGACAGAGAATCTGCATGATTGACCATTCATTCGGGTCCGGTCGCTGGCGCCATTGATTCGGCTTGACTTCGGCCAGTAGACCGTAAAGCGCGGCTATATTGCCTTTGAGCTGCGGCGAAAGCGCGCCCGGCTGCGGCGGCTGCGGAAGAAAGTCTTGTTCCCAACTAGCTTCGCGGACTCGCTTATGGATCGGGCGCAACCCATCCGAAGCATGGACCTGCCAGGTGTGAATGCCGATTGCGCGCGCCGGATCGATATCGTTGCGTTTGCTGTCGCCGATGACTAAGGTCTCGTCCGGCTCGACGCCGACGCGCGCCACCGTCTCGGCGAAGTACGCGGGGCTCGGTTTGGCGAAGTGCATATTCTCGCTGTTGGTGATGAAGGCGAACTCTGTGAGGAATTCACCTAAGCCCGCCCAAACAATTCGTTCGCGCGTAGCCGATTCCGGAAATAACGGATTTGTGGCGATGGCGACAAGCAGATTTTGCGCCAACAAAGTTTCCACCAACTCGGCCGCCATGATGACGGGCGATGTGGTGGATTGTAGAGACCGGTAGCTTTCCTGATAAAAGCTGGCGATAGAGGCGGAAATACGCTCTCTTTCCAGGGACATTTCTGCTGCTAGCGCGTCAAGAATTGTGGCGGCGTTCGTGTTATACGCAGGAGGCGCGCTGTTTAAGCCGTCGATGGCATTGCGAAGGGCGCTAGATGCGTTTTCAATGCCGTAACATGTGTCAAAGTGCCGATCCCACTGTTGACGAAAGGCAGCGACCCACTCGCGGTCGGGATTGTGCAGCAACGTATTGTCCAGGTCGAGCAGAACCGCCTTAATCATCGCCGCCTTCCAAAGCCTGACGAAAAATATCAAGACCCGGATGCTCATCCGGGCAGCCAACGTAGGGGTCTACCTTTTCGTTATTTTTCAGGCAGATCGCTTCCACTTCAACGCGGCGGACCAAGCCAAGAAAGCCCGCCTTGATTGTGAGGACAAGCCTGGTATCCGGGCTGGCGTTGGCCAGCACGATGTCCGGAACGGGACATTTGACGCAATCCTTCGGATGCCAACGTTCCGAAGCGGGATTGCTCTGCGCCAGGCGGCACTCTTCAATGTCACGCGTGTGGCGGTTGTAATCGACATAATAATGAGGGCATTCGCGCCCGGCGGGAGTCTTCATGCGCCGCCCTCAGTTTCCCTTGATCCAGGCGGAAGCCAGATGCGGAAGGTTGCCCAACGCGCCGTATTGTACTGTGCATTCGGGAAGTGATTCGAGAAAGTCGCTGCCGTATCGCTTGTTGATAAGGCGACTGTCAAAGATGGCGACGACGCCTCGATCGCTGCGGCTGCGTATCAAGCGGCCGAATCCCTGGCGAAATCGCAATATGGCTTCTGGCACCGCGTACTCTTGAAAGGGATTCCCGTAAGCCTCCGATCTGGCGGAGAAAACGGGATCCGACGGGACGGCAAATGGAAGACGCGCAATTATCAGGGCGCTCAGGTCATCGCCCGGGATATCCACACCCTCCCAAAAGCTGCGTGTGCCCATGAGCACCGCTTTCTCCGCGTTTTTGAAGCTTTCGAGAAGCGCGTCTCGGCTGCCGCCAAAGCTTTGGTCGTAGACGTCGATATTTCCGAGACTCAGGCGCGGCGTCACAGCGCGTGATGTCTCGCGCAATTGAGCGTAGCTGGTAAATAGCACCATCAGCCGGCCTTCCAGCTCGGCCGCCAATTCGATGATGCCGCGCTCTAGCATCCGCTGGTAATCGCGGCGCTGGCTCGGCTCTGGCATGTCAGTAGGCACATAAAGCAAGGTAGATTCTTCATAGTCGAATGGGGAGTCAAGTTCAATTGAACGGTAATCGTCGGTGTAGAGTCGCTTGGTTATATGTTCGAAGTTGCCTTGCGTCGTAAGCGTCGCGCCGGTGAGGATGATGCTTTCCAATCGCTGATGCAGATACTCATCCATCATCGGACCGACATGCAGCGGCGATAGCTGAATCTGCAGCCGATCCGGGCTTTCGCCGGCGGTGACACCGTATATGAAATTGGCGTCTGGATCATTTGTGAAGCGCTCCAGCTGTTCATGCGCGTCGCTCAGGTAGCGCAAGTGAGCGCGGAATTCACTGCTATAGTCGTCAAATTCGGGCAGCTCATATCGCGCATATCGGGGTAAAGCCTGGCAAAGATGATCCATAGCATCGGTCACGTCCAAAAAGTATTGAGCCAGGCGGCGCCAAGCGGACTGCACGCTGACAAAACTGCCGGAGTCTCTATGCGAATCCAACAGCCTTCTGGCGTAGCGCCTGTCGCCACCGCTGTTCTTGCTGAAATCATGCAGCGCCCGGAAGTAACGACGAACCTCTCCTTTCATCTCGTCGAAAGCCACCCCGATATTGGCGATGAAGGTCGCGAGCCGGTCAGCGTCTTCACGAGGGATACTTTCGCGCGCGGCGGAAAGAAAGGCGCCAAACGTACCCCTATTGGCATTTCCCAGTTCACGCAAGCGCGTCAGGATTTGCTGCTGGTCTATGCGGCGGCTCAAACCGTTGGTGATGGCCTCTTCCAAGTGATGCGCTTCGTCGACGATAAGATGATGGTAGTCCGGCAGAACACGATTATCGACCCTGGCGTCGGCGATCAATAGCGCGTGATTGGCGATCACAATATGGGCCGCGTCCGCTTTTGCGCGCGCCTTGTAATAGGGGCAGACGCCCTCCATCTGATTGGCGCAGATGTAGGTTGTGCAGTCTTCGTCTTCGGCGCTCAGACGCTTCCACACCGACCATTCGCCCTTGCGCAGGTTAATTTCACCTCGGTCGCCCGATGCGCCGTTTTCGAGCCAGACAAGGATCTTGGTCAAGGCTCGAAGTTCTTCAACAGTTGCTGGTTTCCGCCGCCGCATCTTTGCCAGCCGCCGCGGACAAAGATAGTTGCCGCGCCCTTTCATCAGGGCTGCTCGCAATTCGTCTCCGGCGATTGCGCGAACCAATGGCGTGTCGTTCTTCAACAACTGCTCCTGAAGGTTGATCGTGTGCGTCGAGACTGTCACCCGCTGTCCATTCGAAAGCGCCCAGAGCGCAGCCGGCGCCAGATAGGCGATGGATTTGCCGGTACCTGTTCCCGCCTCGATCATGAGATGCTCACCCTGATTAAATGCCCGCGTGACCTCGCGCGCCATCTGCCGCTGCTGGTCGCGCATTTCGAAGGCGCTATGGCATTCCGCCAATTTGCCATGTTCAGCGAAAACAAGCTCGACCGCTTCCGGCGCCAATGGTCTGTGTCCCGCGCGCGCGATATCGAGCGGTTTAGCGTCGATCCGCTCCGGAATGAAGGGATTGCGCGCCTGGGTCGCTCCGTTGATGCTCAATCCTTCTTTTAGCGCCGCTTGAAAAACTTCGCGCAGCTCCCAGCTATGGCTTCCGCTGGCTTGAATGATTTCACGCAACAGATTCGTCGGCAGTTGGCAGGCTCTCTGCCAGAGGCGCCAGTAGAGAAATCCGGTCGCGAGCGCGTCGTCGAAGGCGCGGTGAGCGCGCTCCAGTTCAATGCCCAGCGCGGTTGCCAGCGTGGATAAGTTGTAGCGCGGCGATGAGGGCAAAAGGATCGAGGAGAGTTCAACCGTATCTATCGCGAGGTTCCGGTCAAGCGAATGATGCTTGGAAAGAAATGAAACATCAAATTGGACATTATGCGCGACGACTGGCAAATCGCCGATAAAGCTGGCGACATCCGCTACGATTTCCTGAATACGCGGCTGGTCTTCGACGTCTTCTGAATCTATGCCTGTCAGTTGCGTGATTTCGGGCGGTATGGGTATCGATGGTTTAACCAGCGATTGAAACTGCTCGACGACTTCGCCGCCGACAAAGCGCGCGATACCGATCTCGATAATTTCATCTGAGGCCGCATCCAAACCGGTCGTTTCGAGGTCAAAGGCGATGTATCCGCCGCGCATCGGATTCTCCAATCAGGATGAGGCGCGAATGACACGAAGTATAGCATAGCTTGCAAGCGCTCGGCTCGACAGAATACGCGCCTACACGGATTCACATGTTCTCGAATAGGGTGGGCGAAAAGCTGCCGATCAATCAGCCTGAGTCAGCATCAGTCGCTTATTCTTCCTGCGTATCGCCGTCGTCTTGCACAGTGTCGGTGTCGTCAGCGGCCGCGTACCTGGCTTCCGCCTCGGCGAAAGAGTTCAGCAATTCTCGCCGTACCGCCGGCAATTCAAGGGCTGAGGAGACGACAAAGCCATCCCGCATTACATTGTCCCAGTTCTCAGGAGCAAATAGCGTCCAGAGAAAGGACTGTGTATTGACGCTGCTCAAAGATTGCTGACGAGTCAACAGAGTGGCGGGGCGTGACAGCGCGTAGCTGCCATCCTCAATCGTCGCTGGCGATGGCGTCACACAGCCAGCGCCGGCATCAATCGCGACCAGGTGGATATTCGCTTGATCGTTGTCGACCACACGCTGATAATCGTGCCAATTCATATAGGTTAACGCGCCCGGGACATTGCCCGCCGCCGCCGCTCGATACAAGGGATTGTAGTCCTTCTCGGTGTCGCGGCGAATTGGCGGGATAGGAGGCGCGGCGGTTTGCAGCAATATATCGCTCGCTTGATCAAGCAGACTCAAGCCGAAAAGGGTCATGCCTATGTCTGGAAAGGACGGATCGACGCTTGACCAACTGGTTACCGTTTCCGCGGATTCGGCGCGCCAAACTGTATTGACCTGCTGGGTGGTCAAGCAGCGCGTAAAGTCGTCGGCGACATTGCCGAGCAAAACGGTGGCCTGAGCGCCAATCTTTGTCGTCGTGGCGCGAATATCGCCGTCAGCGCATGCGCTCGATTCCGCATCGGTCAAGTCCGCGTCGAGCACGGCGATATCGGCCTCTCCCGCGCAAAGCGACACGATGCCCTTTGCTCGTCCCATTAGCTTTAGGTCAATCTCGAAGGCGGCGTTGTCCTGGGTGAGCAGGCCAGCAACACGATCAAGCGCGTCAAATGCGCTGGCCGCGCCGACAATATGCAAGCGGCCGGATAGATTGGCCGGAACTTGAAAGTCAGCGCTAAAGTCGCCAGCCGCATTTTCATCAAGCAAGACTTGCGCATTCAAATCATAGCTAGTTGCGCTAGGCGGCGTCACGCCGGCGGAGGCGATTGCCGAGGCATTGGCATCGTCCACAATGAAGCGCATGAAATCCGCCAATGTCGCATTCTGGCTTAGACGCGCCCGATTTACAATTAGGCGCATTGGGAGCGCAGCCTTGTAGGCGCCAGCTTCGACATTTTCGACTGAGGGGCTGAAGCAAGCGCCGTTGTCCTCGGCGTCGATGTCTAGCAGAGCGATGGCTGAGCGGCTCAGTAAATCCGGGGACCAAGCCACAAAGCCAAGGGCGCCCGGCGTGGCGCCAACCTCGGTGACCGCTGATTCGGATTCTTCATATATGCTGACATCCGCGCGCAAGCCATCGCCAGCGATCAGCGAGTCGAGGATCAGGTATTCAATGCGATCATCTTGTGGGATCACGAGTGTTAAGGGCAGGGCGGCTTCCGGGTCGAAATCTGACCAATCGCCTGCGATGTTACTGGCAGAAGGCTTGAGAACCGATTCCAGGCGCCCATGGCTCAGACATTGAATAGGCGCATCCGGATGCGCGATCACGGCGACGATATGGTAACCTATAAGGAACTCACTATGCTTGACCTGGTTCGCGCTGCAAATTGCTTTTTCCGCCGATGACATCGGACGAACCGCCGTCGCTATGTCGATTTCACCGTTGCAAAATTCGTCGATTCCGGTCGCGGTCCCGACGCGCTTGAAAGACAGCGTGTCATGCTCACCGGCTTCTGCCAGCACTTCGACCAGCCGATTGACGATGCCCGATCCGATGACGCTAATTGGCTCGGCATCTTGGGCGGCAATGGAACTTGTCGTTAATAGCAGCAGCGAGACGAGACCCGCCAATCTTATGATGTATCGCATATACAGCGGTTTCCTTGCTAGTCGTTTGCGTTAACGCATGGATTGTACAGTCGGCGCGACGAATGTAAAGTCAAACTTTCTCGCTGGGTTAGAACCGCGTCTACCGATACAATCGAGTGTCGTTAGCAACGGTCCGGCGGTGCGCTCATAGTATAGAGCGCGAGAGCGGGTCGAATGGGTTTCAAGCCACAGACTGTATACGAACTGATAGGCGGGGAAGAACCGCTGCGCCTTCTGGTGGATTCCTTCTACGACAAGGTCGATGCGGACGCGATCCTTCGCCCGATGTATCCGGCCGACCTCGCGGAGTCGAAGCGCCGCCTTTTTCTGTTTCTGGTTCAATTTTTCGGCGGACCATCCCGCTATAGTGAAGAGCGCGGGCATCCCCGTTTGCGGATGCGGCACTTTCCCTTCGCTATTGACCGTCAGGCGCGTGATCATTGGCTCGAGCACATGTTGGACGCCATTGACGAGACTAGTATTGAAGAGCCAGCGAGTTCCATGATGCGCGATTACTTCGAGCGATCTTCGGCTTTCCTGATCAATCAACCGGATGACAGTGAAGTCAGCGACTGATTTTAGCCTTCAGTTTTCAATCTTCAGAATGAATTTGCGAAAGGCTTCGGCCGTCCAGGGCAGCGCTTGTTTGAAAAAGTGCCCGTAAATGGCGCTGGCATATACGCGGATCTCGTATTGAGCGTCGCTCGCCATACGTAGCCGAAGGAATTGCATCAAGTTATGAGCGTCTACCTTCGTTACCCAGGTGTAGTATACGCTGAATCCGGGCAGGAATAGGCGCGCTATTTCCTTTGATACGCCTTTATCGAGCGCCTCCGAATAAAGCCGGAATCCCTCGTCATAGTGCGAAAGCAGCTTGCGCGTCAGCTCTTCGCTTTCGTCCGCCTCCAACGCGCCCTCGCTGGCTTGCTTGTTGTCAGGGCTTTGCTTGCGCCAGGGGTCGGGCACATAAAAGTCGTTCTCGTGAAACGGCGTGTAGCGACCTGACTGAGCGTTCATATTCCAGGTGCGATGCCGCACCCATTGCCACCAAGTCACCAGGGGCGCGCGAACGCGAAACTTGAATTCCACCATCTCAAAGGGCGAGGTATGGCGGTGACGGAGCAGGTAGAATAGCAGCCTTTTGTCGCGCTCCGGTCCTTTGCTCTCGCCGAGAAAGCTGACCCGCGCCGCGTTTACGATGGCGAGGTCGCCTCCGACATCCGAGTTCGGATGGGGCATCAGATCAACTAGCTCAATCCAGCCTTTGTCGAGAACCTTTACGCGCTTGCCGATCAGCGTCTCCGCCATGTTTTCTCCCATTGCAAATGCGCTTCCGCTCGGCTTTGATCGTCGATCAATAAAGCTTGCGTCAGCCGCCGAGACTTTGCAGGGCGATCAAGACCCGCTCTTCGGCGCTGTCCGGCGCGTCAAGCGGGATTGATTGGATCGCCGTTTGCGCTTCTACAACGCTGTATCCGAGCGCGGTAAGCGCGTCCATCACATCCGCGCTCATATCGCCATCGGCGCTGAGCGGAACCGTTTCCAGCGCTGAGGGGATCTTGTCTTGCAATTCCAGTATGATCTTCTGCGCAGTCTTCTTGCCGATGCCTGGAACTCGACTAATAATCTCCGCACGATCATTTTGGACGGCGCTGCGAATGTTTTCCACGCTGAGCGTACTCAGAATCGTGACGGCTAGTTTGGGACCGATCCCGCTGATCTTGAGGAAGGCGTCAAACAGGTCGCGCTCGCCGGTGGTCGCAAAGCCATACAGTGTAAGCGAATCTTCTCGAACCACAAGTCGCGTATGCAAGAATACGCGCTCGGAGTCCAACTTGTCGATCGTGCTGAATGGCGCGCAAACTTCAATGCCCAAGCCGCCAATGGAGACGATCACATGGTCGGTCGTCTTGCTGGCGAGATAACCCTCAAGCGTGGCAATCATGGTCCGCGGCTTTCTTAAATGGTGTTGAAGCTGGCTAGGCGATAGCTATGCAGATCGGCAATTGCGACAGCCAGCGCGTCCGCGGCGTCATCGGGGCGAGGCCTCTGCTCAAGCGCCAGCAGGATCCGCACCATCTCCTGCATCTGTGTTTTGTCCGCGCCGCCGTAGCCGGTGATGGAAAGTTTGATCGCGTTGGGCTTATATTCCGCGATCGGCAAATTGGCGTTTTGCAGCGCAAGCAAGACCACGCCCCGCGCCTGCGCCACCGTCAATGCCGTCGAAACATTGCGGGCAAAGAACAACTCCTCCACAGCGGCTCTATCCGGCTGATAGCGCCCTAGGAGGGAAACGAGTTCCTGGTAAATCTGCTGCAGCCTCTGTGGCATGGATTCGCCAGGCTTGGTGCGGATCACGTCATAAGCTACGCACTCCAATGAGCCGTCATCGTGTTCGCGCACGACTCCATAACCCAGCGAAGCGGTGCCCGGGTCGATGCCAAGGGTGAGCATATTAAGCCCCGAAAGCGGCCAACACTTCGTCCGTAATGTTGAGATTGCTGGACACCGTCTGAACATCGTCCGCTTCTTCCAACTGTTCCATGAGTCGCATATTCTGGAGCGCTTTGCCGGTAGGTACTTCCACCTCGTTCTGCGGGAACCAGCGAAGTTCACAATCCTCGAGCTCGTACCCGGCTTTGGTCAAAGCCTGCTCGACAGCGCCAAAGTCATCGCGAGCTGTGTAAATCGCAATTACACCATCTCCATCAACGACGTCTTCGGCGCCGGCCTCGGCCGCTTCCATAAATACTTCGTCGAAATCGGCTGCGCCCTTGAGTGTGAGGTAACCTTTCTGATCGAATTGCCATATCACAGCGCCGTTGGTGGCCAAGCTGCCGTCGTATTTGCTAAAGGCGTGTTTGATCTCTGCGAGCGCTCGATTCTTGTTGTCGGTCATAATCTCGACTATATAGGCGACGCCTTCCGGACCATAGCCTTCGTAGAGCATTTCGACCACTTCTCCGCCAGCGATTTCACCGGTTCCCTTTTTGATTGCGCGTTCGATGTTGTCCTTTGGCATATTGGCCGCGCGCGCCTTCGCGATCGCTAATTTCAGCCGGGGATTGGCGCTTTCGTCACCGCCGCCTTCGCGCGCGGCCACCATGATATCACGCCCCAAACGCGTGAAGATTTTCGCGCGTTTCGCGTCTTCGGCGCCCTTCTTGCGCTTGATCGTCGACCATTTGCTATGACCGGACATATTGGCGCATCCTCCGATCTACCGCCGCCCGCTACTATGACTGCATTATAGCGCATTATCGCGGCGACAAAAGACTACGTGAATGCTATACTATGATAGCCGTACATTAGGAAGCCGTCACTTTGGATCAGAGATCATTGGATATAACTCAGCAGGCTGAGCGCATCATTGAAGCCGCAGCTAATGACGATTCAATGTATGAATTTGACGGCGCTTATCCCCCTGAGCGAACTGCGTGGATCGTGCTCGTTGGCGCGTTCGCGCTGTTCTGCACCATGACGCTGAGTTCCGCTTTTGGTGTCTATCATTATCTTTTTCGTTCTACCGCGCCAATGCCCGCTGTGCTGCAAGTATCGAAGGGAACGATTGGCATCACCGGCGCCGACTTGCGTGAGACGGTCGAGCGTAGCAGAGAGGAACTGACCAATACGGTGACCAGCATCAGTACGGATTCGCTTTCGCAAGCGACGATACAGTTTCGCGATGATACCGGGTCAGAAATTGAATCGGCCCCGCTGCTGGCTGCCGTCACGCTGCAGGGAAATACCTTCGTGACTTTCAATCATGCGAATCGCCCCCGTTTTGATTTTAGCCGGGAACCACAGAGTGTACAGTTTTCGCGACTTAAGGGTCAGCTTGATGTTATCGTAACCGGTGTCGGCGCTGATCCATTTCTGATGGATATATACACCGATGATCTCAACACCGATAAGGGTGTGCATATTCGGTCTGTTACCAACGGCCGCTATCGCCTGAGCGTTTCGGAGGACGAAGTCCGCCTATTAAACCTGGCCGGTGAAGTAAGCGCATTTTTTGGCGATGATCCGGATCTGCGCAACTCTGTCAAGCCCGGTGGAGAGCTAGTGGCCAGGATTGGCAACCGCAGCATTCGTACGAATGAAAACACGGCCAATATACTGAAAGACGGCGACTTCAGTTTGCAGAGCCCAAGCATAGGCCAGCTTTATTCGCCCGGCGAGCCTTTAAATTGGAATTGCGGCGGATTGCCGGAACAGGAGCCCCCGGGCTTATACTCCCTCCTTGAGTTTGATGGACGCGTCGGGGTGAGTCTGCAGCGGTACAACAATGCCACTTCGCATGGCGAGATTTCCTGCATGCAGGAATTCGAGGGCGAAGGGCTGGACGTCAGAAGCTACGAATCTTTGAGTGTCCTGGCTACGTTCAAACTCAATTATCAGTCCTTGAGCTTGTGCGGCAAAGAAGGCAGCGAGTGCCCGCTGATGGTGCATATAACATATACGATGGACGATTCGCCTCCCGAAACACGAGGCAATTGGTTTCGCGGTTTCTATTACGAGGGTCAAGCTACCGGCACTCACAAGAAAATTTGCTCCAGCTGCCTGCAAGAGCACGTCGATACAAATCCGTCGGTATGGTATACCTTTGACTCGGGCAACCTCCTCAACTTGATGGCGGAGGACCGTCAGCCCGCATCGATCAATGCGATACGGTTTTATGCATCGGGGCATCAGTTTGATACGGTCGTTAGCGAACTAATGCTTCTTGCGGTCGACTCGTCTGGGGCGGACGCGGGCGGCTAAGGGAGAGTGCGCGCGGCTCTGGCGCGGGTCTAGGGAGATTGACAGATGCCTGAAGGCTTCGACAATTTTCTGCTGCTCATAACGATATTTGTCGTGGTAACGCTCGCCGCCTTCTGGCTTGCAATTGTCATTTGGGCTTACCGAGACATGCGTTCGCGATCGCGCGATCCGCTCGCGCATTGGCTAGTGGCCATCATCGTGTTTCTGCTAAATGCACCCGGCCTTTTCATTTACATTTTGCTCCGGCCGCGGGCGACGCTTGCAGAGTCTTACGAGCGCTCGTTGGAAGAGGAAGCGCTGTTACAAGAGATTGAAGAACGGCCGACCTGTCCCGGGTGCAGTCAGCGCGTGCAGCATGACTGGCAGGCTTGCCCGCACTGTCATCATCGGCTCAAAAAAGCCTGCGTCAATTGCGACTATCTGCTCGAGCTGCCCTGGAATATCTGTCCGCGTTGCACAACCAGCCAAGTGAACTATACGTCAGACGGCACAATCGCAACGGCTTCGCGCCACGTCAAACCGTCCGAGCCGGCGCCAATCGACGCGAAATGGGTTGCCTCGCAGCAGATCGAATAAAGACCGCCTGGCAAGTCTTGTCTTGTTCACAATGTGGATTACGCAGAAAAGGCTATCCTTAGATTTCGCCTTCCTCGCCAACAGTGTGGATCTTGACCAGATTTGTCTGGCCGTCGATTCCAAAGGGTACGCCGGCAATGATGACTAGTCGGTCGCCACGCTCGACCAGACGCTTTTCATGCGCCGTTCGCACGATTAGACTGATCATTTCGTCGATAGTAGTGAACTCTTGAACTTGCAGGGAAGTGACGCCCCATACAAGCGCCATGCGCCGCTGCGTGGTCGCGTTTGGCGTCATGCAGAGGATTGGCGTGTTGGGGCGCTCTTTCGCTACGCGACGCGTGGTATAGCCGGACATGCTCGTGGTCACAATCGCCCGCGGTTTGATGGCTTGCGAAATCTCCGTCGTTGTACGGCAAATCGCGTCCGATATGTCTTCTCCCGCCTCGCCGACCGCTCTTTCGTCATGTGAAGTCGCCCGTTGATATCCGAGATTCTGCTCGGCGATTGAAGCGATCTCGCTCATCACCTCGACCGCGCGCACCGGATAGCTGCCGCTTGCGCTTTCCGCGCTCAGCATGATCGCGTCAGTACCGTCGAGGATCGCGTTGTATACATCGCTGGCCTCGGCACGGGTCGGCCGGGGATTCTCTGTCATGGACTCGAGCATTTGCGTAGCGGTAATGACAGGCTTTGCCGCCAAATTGCAGAGCTTGATGATGCGCTTCTGATGGAAGGGCACTTCTTCCGCTGGCGTTTCTATGCCTAGGTCGCCGCGAGCCACCATGATGCCATCGCAGACGGCGATGATCTCTTCAATATTGTCCAGCGCTTCACCCATTTCAATTTTGGCGATGACCGCAGCGTGCTGGCCCAGCTGCTTCATCAATCCCTTCAATTCGCGGATATCCGCGGCCGAGCGGACGAAGGACATCGCCATGTAGTCGCAGTCTTTCGCCAGCGCGAATCTGATATCTTCACGATCCTTGTCGGTAATGGCGGACAGCGTCAAGCGGGCGTTGGGAGCGGAAACACCCTTTCGCGATTTCAAAGGTCCGCCCACCAGGACATCGCACAAGAGATTGCGGCCGTCGGCCTCGCGCACATTAAACTGCAAATTGCCATCATCAAGCAGCAGTATCGTTCCCGCCTCGATATCGCGCAGGAATTCCGGATGCGGGAGCGACACGATTCCATTGCCGCCAATTACATCATCAAGCGTTAGCGTGATATTGTCGCCGATACCGAGCACCATCGGATCCTGCTGCAAATCACCGATGCGAATCTTGGGACCTTGGATGTCGCAAAGGATCGCGACAACCGCGCCCTCTTCGGCGGCGAGCCGGCGGATATTGTCGATCGTCTCGCCATGCGCGCGGTGATCGCCATGCGAAAAGTTGATGCGGGCGACGTTCATTCCGCCGCGGATCATGGCGCGCAGAGTCTCAGGATGTCGTGAAGCCGGACCGATCGTGGCTACGATTTTGGTGTGCTTGTTGTCCAATCTGAGTCGCACGCGTTCCCTCTAGGTTTTGACTCTGCAATGCACCCGTATGATCATAACGATTCGGCGGCGGCGCACACTATTCTACATCGCGATTGAGGTTGGTAAATGCCGCAATGCCGGCGTAGCGGGCGGCGCTGCCCAGCTGCTCCTCGATTCGCAGCAGTTGATTGTACTTGGCGATTCGGTCTGTTCGCGCTGGCGCGCCCGTTTTGATCTGCCCGCTGTTCATGGCGACGGCGATGTCCGCGATGGTGTTGTCTTCGGTTTCGCCACTGCGATGGCTGGTCACGACTGTCATATTGTGCCGCTGCGCCAGCTGTCCCGCAGCAAAGGCTTCAGTAAGGGTTCCGATCTGGTTCACCTTGAATAGAAGGGCGTTCGCCGCCTTTTCGTTTATCGCCCGCTTGACCTTTTCCACGTTGGTCACGAGCAGATCGTCGCCCACGATTTGCACGCGGCTGCCAATCTTGCCGACCAGTCTTGACCAATTTTCCCAGTCATTCTCGTCCAATCCGTCTTCAATCGAGATGATGGGATAGCGGTCGCACCAATCGCTCCAAAATTCGACCATCTCTTCGCCACTGAGCCTGCGACCTTCGATTTCCAAGTTGTAGACGCCGTCCTCATAGATTTCCGATGTCGCCGGATCGAGCGCGATGAATACATCTTCGCCGGCGCGGTAGCGCGCTTTTTCTATCGCTTCCATAATCACATCAAGAGCGGCTTGGTTGCTGCCCAAACTCGGCGCAAAGCCGCCTTCATCGCCGACGGTGGTCTGATAGCCGCGGTCGTGCAGGACGTCTTTCAACTGGTGATAAATCTCCGTACCCCAGCGCAGCGCTTCACCAAAGGTCGGCGCGCCAACCGGCATCACCATGAATTCCTGAAAGTCGGTGCTGCCTAGCGCATGTTTGCCGCCGTTCATGATATTCATCATTGGCGTCGGCAGGACGTGCGCGTGAACGCCGCCAAGGTAGGCATAAAGCGGAATCCCCAGACTGTTCGCCGCCGCATGAGCCGTCGCCATCGAAACGCCGAGGATCGCGTTGGCGCCCAGTTTGCTTTTTGTCCCTGTGCCATCAAGCGCCAGCATCCGTTCGTCCAGCGCTTTCTGGTTGTAGGGCGCCAGACCGAGCAATTCCGGCCCAATTGCATCGTTCACGGAGGCGATCGCGTGCAAGACGCCTTTGCCCATATAACGCGACTCATCGCCGTCGCGCATCTCCAGCGCTTCGTGCTCGCCAGTTGACGCGCCGCTGGGAACAATCGCTCGACCGAGCGCGCCATCTGACAGGCGCACATCAACTTCTACTGTGGGGTTGCCGCGCGAATCGAGAACTTCGCGTCCATGGACCTTGGAAATGTTGGGCATTAAGGATCTGCCTCCAGTCTTGCGCCACCGAAGCAGACTACATTGCAGCGCGGAGAAAATCTAAACTGCTATGATAGTACACTACATTGTCCAATTACACCTTGAATAACCGCATACGGTCTGACTCGCGGTCCTTGGAAGGCGGCTCGGTCATTGTAGGATGCAGCCAGTCTGGACTACAATATAGGCGGAATATGCAGCCTGCGCCGATCAGCCCATTTCGGTGCGACCTGTCCGGTCGGTTTCCCTGACGATAATCAGCGCGAGTGTCATTGACATAGCGGACTAGGGTGATGAACTGCAAGCGAGAAGTATACCTTGACTACTCGGCATCGACGCCGGTTGATCCGCGCGTTCTCGATGCGATGATGCCGTATTTCAGCGAGATTTACGGCAATTCAACATCGAGCCACCGCCAGGGACAACAGGGCGAAAACGCAATTGAAGACGCCCGCGCGCGCGTGGCGAAGGTCCTGAACTGCAAGCTTTCGGAAGTCGTTTTCACCAGCTGCGGCTCGGAAAGCGACAATTTGGCGATTCGCGGCGCCGCTTGGCGGGCGAGCCAAGGTGGCAAGCCGACGCGCTTGATCACGACGCCCGTTGAACACAGCGCTGTCATCAATACCGTCTTGCAACTGGGCGAACTGATGGATTTGGAGACGGTCATCATTCCGGTGGATCAATACGGCCTAGTCAGGCTTGATCAATTTGCTGAGGCCTGTAAGGGCGGCGCGGCTGTCGCCAGCATTATCTATGCCAACAACGAAGTTGGCAGCGTCAATGAATTGGCGGAACTGGCGGCGATCGCGCGCGAACACGGCGTGCTTTTCCACTCGGACGCCGTGCAGGCAGGCGGTCAACTGTCGCTCAATGTGGAGCAGCTCGGGCTAGACTTGTTGAGCCTGTCAGCGCATAAATTTTACGGTCCGAAGGGCGTCGGCTTGCTGTACGTCAAGGATGGCATTGACTTGCCGAGCGTGATGACCGGCGGCGGGCATGAAGGCGGCCGCAGAGCCGGCACGCACAATACCGCATTCATCGTCGGTCTGGCGACGGCTTTGGAACTGGCGTACGCGGAATCGGAAGAGCGACTGACACATTTTCGTCATTTGCGCGATCGACTGATCGCTGGAATCTTGTCGCGGATCGACGGCGCCATGTTGAGCGGACATCCTGCGGAGCGCCTGCCATCACATGCCAGCTTCGTGCTGCCGGGCATAGACGCCAACGCGCTATTGATGCGCCTCGACCTGAGCGGCATTGCCGCCAGCAGCGGATCGGCCTGCAAGACGGGGAATCCGGAACCCTCCGATGCGCTGTTGGCTTTGAGCTTCACGCCGGATGAGGCAAAGTGCGGTCTTCGTCTATCGGTTGGTACGCGCACGAGCGATGCGGATGTCGACTACGCCTTGGAAATTTTGGTCGATGCGGTAGGCAAGCTGCGCGCCGTGAAACGGGAATTCGTCGCGTGAACAAGGAGACCACCCGCGTCGTTGTCGCCATGAGTGGCGGCGTCGATAGCTCGGTTGCGGCGGCGCTGTTAGTCCAAGAGGGCTATGAGGTTGTGGGCATGATGATGCGTTTGTGGTCGGATGAGGCTTCAGGCGGCGCCGAACATAATCGCTGTTGCACGCCCGACCAAATGCAAAGCGCGCGGCGCATCGCGAACCGGCTCGGCATTCCGTTCTATGTGCTGGATACCAAGGATGTGTTTCGCGAACGCGTCGTTCAATACTTCATCGACCAGCACCGCGACGGTTTTACACCCAATCCCTGCCTCGAATGCAATCGACACATTCGCTTTGACTGGCTGCTGCGCCATGCGCTTGCCCTGGATGCGGATTACCTGGCGACGGGACATTACGCCCGCATCGCGAAGAATGCGGCTGGTGGCTGGCTGCTAAAGAAGGGATTGGATTCAAGCAAGGACCAGAGCTACGTTTTGAGCGTAATGGGGCAGGAGCAGCTATCCAAGACCCTCTTCCCGGTCGGAGAATATCCAAAGGCGGAAGTGCGCCGCATCGCAAGCGAGCTGGTCTTGGATGCCGCAAACCGGAAAGATAGCCAGGATCTTTGTTTCCTGGGGAAGAACGATTACCGCGATTTCCTGCTCACTTACGCGCCGGAGGTGATGATCAGGGGCCCGATTGTGACCAGCTCGGGCGATGTGCTGGGCGAACATCATGGATTGTCCAATTACACAATTGGGCAGCGCAAGGGCTTGGGCATATCTTTCAGCGAGCCACTATATGTACTGGCGATGAACCCGTTCAAGAATGCGCTTGTGGTTGGCACTCGCGCTGAACTCGGGCGAGACCAATTGGAAGCGGCGAACTTTAACTGGGTGAGCGGCGCCCCGCCGGACGCGGCCTTCCGCGCTGAGGTAAAGATTCGCTATCGCTCTCAGCCTCAAATGGCGGAGATTCGCTGCCTTGGCAAGGAGAGGGTATGGATTGCGTTTGATGAACCGCAACGAGACATCACGCCGGGTCAAGCGGCAGTCGTTTATCAAGATGATGTTTGCCTAGGGGGCGGCCTTATCATCAAGTTAGAAGAAGAGCAGGACGGATTACAAGCCAGCGAAAAGGCCGCTGACCTCGCCTGGTAGCAGCATCACTACATAGATGGCAGCAAGGATGTACGGACCGTAGGGCAAGGCGGTAAATGGCTGGTAGCCTCCGGACGCGCGCTTTCCTGCCATGTGGAACAGCGCGCCAATACCGCCTAGCAGAATAGCCAGCGCCATCGCAATCAGGACATCGGGATAGCCCAGGATGAGGCCCCCTGCGGTCATCAAGTAGACATCGCCCCTCCCGAAGGCTGTGAAATCTTTGGGCAATGACCATCGTTTCGATGCTAGCCGCGTGAATAGACGCCCTCCCAGATAGACAAGTGAAAAGGCGAGCCCGGCGCAAAGAGCGCCAACCAGCATTGCGGCTGTCGTCGGAGGCCTGAGAGGAATGGCGAAAGCGCGGATGACGGCAAGAGCGCCAGCAGCCAGCAAAGGTGCCAACGATATCCGGCGGTGTTCCAGATCAATGACGGCAATCAAAAGGAACAGAACGACCATTGCCTGCCAGATTAGCGCCTCTGGGACCGACAATGAATGTACATCGATAGCTACTGCCTGAGTCAGCGTCATAAGGACGGCTAGGGCGATCTCCACCAGTGGATAACGCCACGAGAGCGTCCCTCGCTTTGCGCAGTCGGTTCCTGAATCGGCAAACCGCGTATCGTACGACTGACGCAATCGGAAGGCGAAAGCCGTCACGCCCAGCCAGGCAGCCAGCGGACGACGGCGCCCGTCGGTATACTTCGGCATACTTGGCCTTCGCCCGGCGGGCAGATCGTCAGCCAATACGTTGACAACTCCGCCCATCAACAGACCGATCAGCGTCACCAGCAGCCAGTGCATTCGCGCCAAACTCTAGCGCGACGCCGGCGCTATTTCAGGGGCGGGGGGCAGCAGCGTAAACGCGATGATCAGCAGAATGAGCACAGCGGCAAGGATGACAATGAGCAGGGCAGCCTGCTGGGAGCGCGTGAGCGCAGGCTCATGCTCGGGTAATTTAGCCGTAACATAAACCAGATCCACTGGGCACACGGAAGTTTCGCCCAATCGCCACAGTTTCAGTTGCGGCTTGCTGCGCTCGAGCGACACGATCAGCTGCAGGAGGCCGCTGTCAGCCCATTCGTTCAAATCCGCAGTTGACGGAATCGGCGCGCTCTGCGGGTGTGAATGATAAACGCCGATCCATTCGAGCCGCCCACCGTCGATTGCCTTCAGCGCCAGCAGCTGATCTTTTGGATCAAGTTCATATCGTTTATTCGCAGCTTGCGCCACATTCCGAATGGGAAATGCGGCGCCAATATGACCGTCAGTCCCAGCGAGCAAGCCGCAAGCTTCCAGCGGACTTTCAGCAAGCGCGTGGTCGGCGATCTGACGCGCGACCGGAAATGGAATCGAATATGCCATTGTCAATGGTCGTCGGCTGGAATCACGAAAGCAATCTGACAAGTATCCTGGGCTGGATTGCGCGTCTCGTAATAAAGTTCAGCGGTCAGCGTGTAATCGCCGGCGGGATTATCGAGGCCGCGGATATGCATGGTGAATTCATTGTCATAGTGCATCGTGGCGATAACATCCAGGTCACTCACTTGCAGTCCATCGGAACGATGCGCTGTTATCACCAAATTGGGCCGCTCTTGAAAGGGCGTCAGCTTAAGATTGACTTTGACCCGAAATCGATCGGAATAGGGGGTCACGCGGAAGTCTTCAATCTTGACCTTGTGTTTCGGTTGGGGCACGAGGCTGGCGTCGTTGAACAGGTTGATTTCCACGATTATGCGCTCTCCTTATGCAAGTTGCTCAGCGCGCGCATCGCCTTGTCGAAATCTTCCGCCGGGACCAATAAATGATCGCGCGAATAAGCAGCGAAAGCCAAGACGGGGATGTCAACTGCTGCCAGCGCCGCCGCAAGCCGCGCGATCAAACCGACAAGTTCTGGATCCAATGCCAAGTCGAGCGTGATTAGACGATAGGCTCTCTCGCTTGCCTGCGCTTGCCGCAGTCGCGCGCGAAAGTCGGCTCGCGCCTCGTCCGGCATTAGCAGCGTAACCTCGTCTTTATCGACAATCAGCGCGCAATAGGGTCTCCCGATTTCGGCAACGATGCCCGCAGCAAGCGTGATGGCGCGCTGCGGCAGTTTCACAAGGCGATAGAGGCGCCCGTCGCTGTATAATTTTGCGCTGCGCAATACGTCGTCGACAGTTTGGCTCATTGAGAATTACTCATCGAATTGGTAAGTCGCCTCGGCATAATAACGGACGCTGCGCTGTTCATACTGCTTTCGCAGCCACTCTTCCAACTGCGCGTTCTTCCCGTCTAGCGGGAGATTCGAACGCAAGTCTTCCATGGGATAATTGAGGTTGAGCGCGCGGCCATGGATGATGTGTCGGCTTACTCCTGGCGGCAAATACGCTTCCTGGACCGCGGCGTCGATAATATCTTGCGGCTGATAGTGAGGAAACATTACCAAGGCAACGCCGCTGGGGAACAGGGACCAGATCAGACCCGGGTCGGTCAGGGGCGTGCGATAAAGCGTCGAATTGCTATGATAGGACTCGACCACCTGCCGCAGAGTCGCGTTGCGCTCAGCCAAGCTGTCGACAACGGCGCTGATGCTGTAGACCGGTCCATCGCGCAACAAGACCTGCGCCACCGCCTTCGCATCCCAGCCATCTTTCACATTAATATGTTCGATATCTTCCAACATTCGCAGGAATCGCTGCGCATCCCAGTCGGCCACGATATGCTGCCATACACCTAGCTCAACCCAATCCGTCTCGTAGTCGGCGATCTGAACCAATATATGCCGGTAGCCCAAGGTCTGTAGCGAGATTTGGCGATTCGAGCCGTCCATTAGCACGTACTGGTCGTCGGCGAACTCGGCAACTACTGGCGGATTGGTGAAGAATTCAGCCCGCATCAGCCGTTCCATCAGGGGCTGGGACCGCTGAATATCGCCCTTTTCGTGCGGCAATACGTTCTCAACCGGGACTATGCGCAGCTTTGGCGGCGGCACGCTAACCGGATTCGAAATCATCGCGATACCTAGTAGAATGGCTCGATATTGGGGCATAGCCTAGCATGAACGTGGCGGCAGGGCAATTGCGCGGAAGACAGCAGAGTCGATGAGGAAGGGCGCAATGGGCGCAGAGCAGCAGGGCGCGAATGCAACGAAAGGACGCTGGCTGGCGATGCCGCGCACCCTGTCATTCGTTATGAACGGAGATGCTGTGCTGCTGCTAAAACGCGCCCCGCATAAACGTGTTTTCCCCAATCAGTATAATGGCTTGGGCGGCCACGTTGAGCGTGACGAAGATCTATACAGCAGCGCCTTGCGCGAGATTGAAGAAGAGAGCGGCTTACAGGCGCATTCGCTGAAACTGCGCAGCATCCACAACATCGACGCCGGCGGCGCCGCGGGGATACTGCTGTTTGTCTTTACTGCCATTTGCGATACACGAGCGCTGCGGAGTGACTGTCCCGAAGGCAAGCTGGAATGGATTCCCAAGGACCGCGTATTCGAATTGGACCTTGTTGAGGATTTGCCGGATTTGCTCGCTCGCATCTTCGCGATGGAGGACGACCAGCCGCCATTCTATGCCCATGTTAGTTACGATGAAAGCGACAGGGTCGTACTGCGCTTTCGAGACGATGAGCATTGTTGACCGGATTCACGGCCCGCGTCGAAATGTTGTTGGCGGAAGCGGCGTAGTGATTGACAGGCAGATGCTAGCGCATCCCGGGGAAGCCTGTGGACTAGGCCAAGGCTGAAAATGATCGCGCGTTCGTTTCTTATAATGTAGACGAACTTTGTGTCAGGTTTCAAAGATCTAACTGGGTTATGAATGTCTGAGAATCAAACTGAACGGGAAGCGGCGGACGCGGAATCGCAATTGGAAGACGAAAACCTGTCGCCGCCTCAACGTAGCAAGGCGCGCCGGCTGGGTTGCGCTATCGCTCTGCTAATTTGGTTCGCGCTTCTGTTAACGCCTTGCGCGCTATTTTATCTGGCGGCCAATGGCGAAATCCGGTTCGACCATCGGGACGTCCCACAGCCGCATGCGCATCCACTTTTGCTGGTCTCATTAGTGAGCGAAGCAGCGGATCGCGGCTTGCGATTCGAAACATCAAGGATCATTGAAGCTCAATCAAATGGAGAGATGCTCTGCGTTGAAACAGCAGTGCGATTCCTCCTTTGGGAGTACAGTGGTGGCAATCAGGATGTCAGCTATTGCGATTGTTATCAGCGCGAAGGTTCAGAAGCTGATTGGGAATTGGTCGGGACTTCCTCCGGCGTATGCTGAGCAATCGAGCAGGGCGAGCAATTAAAGCGGCGGGAAGACTTGATGGAGCTGCTGCAAAACATTGATTCAACGCACCTTCCGCTCGTCGCGGTCGGCTGCGCATTGCTCTGCGTCGCCGCTGTCGTCATTGGGTTTCTGCTTCAGGCGGTTAGCGGCGTATTCGGGGTGATAACGGGCATAATTGAAGTTGTCGTTGAAATCATGCAGGGCGGTCCGGTCGCTTGGTGCGGCTGCGCGCTGCTCATTGTTGGACTGGTTGCCTGCGCCGGGTTCACCTATTTGTATTTGCAGGCGCCCGAAACCTGCGCGGCGCATCCAACGTATTTCTGTCAGTGGTTCGGTTTTCTTCCCTAACTTCGAGAACGATGTTCCCCGGTCGGAACGCTTGATTGAAAAATACTTTGCGTTGCTAAGTAAATTCCAGTATAATAGCAATGAGGAATGCTCGCTGGAGACTCTTGATGGCAAGCACCGCTGTCTCGCTTTCAAACGCCGATCTGTACGCCGC
>JAPOYT010000030.1:0-61480 GCA_026706445.1 Chloroflexota bacterium | reverse complement strand
GTACGCCGCTGATATCGACAAGCGAAACTACTGGCTGCGCAACAGGCGCTGGGATTTATTCTTTATCACGCTCAGTGTAGTAGTCGTGCCCTTGCCTTATCTCATGTATCTGCTGGGAGTCCATTTGGGGCTTGCGGACGACATCAGTCGCAATCTGGTGAATACCTTTGTGGCGGTTGCTATCGGCGGTCCGCATATGATGTCCACATTTCTGCGCACCGGATTGGATGAACGCTTTAAGGAGCGTTATCCAACTTTGGTTCGCTCGTCGATAATCATTCCAGTCCTCGTAATTTCACTCGCGTTTCTAAACCTGAGCTTAATGCTCACATTCTTTTTCTTTTGGGCTTCACTGCACGTATTGCATCAAGTGACTTACATTATTGAGCTCTATAACCATAAAGAGTCAAAGTTTGTCCGTCGGAGCGCGCTGAGCCCTCTTTCGCGGCTGATCGATTATGCAATTGTGCTTACGAGCCTCTTTCCCATCGCGATGTGGAAGATAAGCCAGGGCGCCTTTGAAATCGGGCAGAACGATTTGGGCGAAGCAATACCCGATCTGTTTCAACAGCCGGATAATCCCTGGTTTTTCCTGCTTGTTAGCGCCGTGTTTGGGTTCGCGCTCTTGTCATACATCGCCAAAAGCATTTTCGAGTACTATCACGGCGTACTCAATATGCCGAAATTCGTCTTCATTTCCTTGACTGTGCTGGTGGCGTTTTTCACTCCGCTCTTGCCGAATCTCGATACTGCATTCCAGGGACTGAACACCTGGCACTCTTTTCAATACTTGGCTATCACCTTTTACATCATCAAGATTCGGCAGTTGGCAGGCGAACTGGATGCGAATGCGCCGCTGGTCGCGCGTTTCAGCCGTCGTACCAGAGACGCCCGCGCCCTTTACGGTTTCAGCGCTGCATTGCTGGTCGGTTCCGCGGTCATCTTTGTGCTGGTTTACGTTCTGGCTGCGGTTGTGCGCCCCGGCATCGACGGCAACAGCCACTTTGACATCGCCTATTACACGGCGATTCTGTCATTCTTGTGGATTCACTATTACCACGATCATTTTCTGTTTACCGATTTCGAAGCGCTCGACGGCGCCTACGCCAAGTAGCCAGCGTCAAATGAGCAAGCGCGGCAGCTAAGGAAAGACCTCCTGCACCCATTGCATCGGGTCGATGTTTACGCCGTTCAACCAGGCCTCCCAATGCAAATGGGGTCCGGTGCTGCGGCCAGTTGAGCCTACCGTACCGATCACCTGGCCCGTTGCGACGGCCTCTCCCAATTGGACCAGCGTTTCATCTTGGTGGGCATAGAGGGTGTACAAGCCCCATCCATGGTCGATCAATGTCGTGTTGCCGCGGATATGCAGGCGATTCACCATGATCACTTCTCCGTCTGCGGCGGCCAGAATTGATGTGCCCGGCGCGCCGGCGAAATCAACGCCGCCATGATAGCGATCAAAGGGACTGCCATTGTACGAGCGCAGAGTGCCAAACACAGCATTGATCGGCGCGGCGGCTGGCAAGCTCAACGAATTGATCCACGATCGCTCATCTGTGAATCGGCCGGTATAGAGCGCAAGCAACGCGGTTTCTTCCTCTTCCACCGCCGGCGCCAAAAGTTCACTGTCGCTGATCCGAATGGTTTGACGTCCATAACCACCGGCGATCACCTGCACGCTTGCGTCAATCGGAGTCGATTGCCCGAACTCATCCTGCAGTTGGAGCGTCATGGGATAGACGTTCAACTCGGTGAACATCGGGATGCCAATGAGGATATTGTGCCGCTTGCCGTCCTCGCGCGCGATGACGCGCAATTCACGGCCCATAAATTTTCCGCTGATCGTTACTGGCTTACTGGTCAGTAATTCAACTCGGCCGCTGCGCCCAGCGGAAAATACGAGCGGATCGATTGTGAAAGCCAATACAGAATCCGGCAGTTTGCGCGTCAATTGTGGCAGCCGAATACCCGGAACAACCAGCCGCTGGCCGACGCTGAGCAAACCCGGATCGGCCATGTTGTTGACGCGCGCAAGGGCGTCGATCGTCTGGTTGTAGCGCAGCCCAATTTCGGACAAGGTCTCGCCGGATTGCACAGTGTGGATATAGACTTGAGACGGGTCGCCGGTTCGTGAAAAGGAGTGGCGCGTACCAGCTTCGGGCGCTATCGCGGGAATGGGAATTGCTTCGCCTACATTGGGCGCGCTGGGCTGGGTTGAGCCCAGCGTCTCAACGCAAGCGATTGGGTCTCCGTCTACGATGGTCAGTTCCTGTCCGACATAGATCAGGTCCCTCGATGCCAAACTGTTCAATACCATCAATTGGGAAACGGTCTTGTCGTAGGCGGTAGCGATGCTTGCCAGCGTCTCGCCAGCCGCAACGACGTGGGTGATTCGCTCTTGAGGCGAGTTCGCCGGCAGGGGGATGATCAGGCGCTGGCCGATGACAATCGAATCGCTATCGGTGATGCCGTTGGCTTCGGCGATTTCTTCGGCGAATCGATCGTATTGCAGCGCGATGCGAAAGAGGTTTTCGCCACGCTGTACAACGTGAACGGTAAATCTCGCATCGCTGGACTCTTGCGCCAGAATTGGCAGACCAGCCAAGAGCAGCGCGGTTAAAAGCAAGCTCAGCGAGTTAATCAAACGCTCGGACAAATGACTGCCTCTTCTGTGCCGCACAAATAGCCGATCCAGGCTTGCATCATCACATCAGATCGTGTCCATCTTACCGCGTCACGGTCGGATGTTCATGGGCAAAAGGACCACTTTAGAGCAGATTGCGATGAGCGCGGATTCAACGCTCTGACGCCAAAGAATGATCGCAAGGTTTCAGGCGATACGATGTGATAGTGCCTCTGAACCAGCCTGCACAGGTTGCGCCCGAAAGCTCGTATTGACAGTTGCCGGCTTGTCGACCGCTTTACGGCCGTAGCAGTGGCTGTCTCGATCTTACGCTGCTTTGTCGACTCTGAATCTACAGGTCTTACCTGCGCCGGTTTAGCCGGGTATGGTCAACACTTGGCCGACGCTCAAGGCGTCGGCATTGGTAATGCCGTTGAGCTGCGCCAATTCCACAATGCTTAGGCCATAGAGCGCAGCAATGGTGGAAAGCGTATCGCCAGGCTGGACTGTATAAGTCACAGGAATTGATGTTGGCAGTGGTGTCGGCGTCGGCTGAGGTGTTCTCGTTGGCGTACCGGGAGGCTGACCCGCCGTAGGGATTTCCAATTCCTGGCCCGGAACAATCAAACGCGGGTTCGTGATCCCGTTCCGATCGACAATCGCCTGTATGGTCGTGCCGTGCTCGCGCGCGATCTCGTCGAGCGTGTCGCCAATTTGCACGATGTAGATGATATGCGTGGTAAAAGTCGCTATCGCTGTAGCCGTCGGTATTTCCGTCGGCGTTGGGCTGGGCGGAATCGGCGACGGAATCACAAGAATCTGGCCGACGTCAATTTGATGGACGTTGACGATGCCGTTCTGTTCAGCAAGCAGTTCAACCGTGGTTCCATAGCGTCTCGCGATGTTTACCAGCGCGTCGCCTGGAAGAATCTGGTGCGTGATTGGCGTTGCTGTTGGCGTGGCCGTGCTTGTGAATGTGGGCGTAGGTGTCGTGGTTGCGGTGGGCGTCTCGGTAGGGGTTGCGGAAGGCGTTGCAGTGGCGGTTGGGGAGGGCGCCTGTTGTGCCGATAACGCTGCTAACGCGCTTGCTCCGCCAACATCATTGACGTTGATCGGAATGATGAGGATCTGCCCGATGAAAATTGCGCTGGCAGCGTTCAAACTGTTGGCTTCTCTGATCGCTTGGACGGTAGTGCCATAATCGTCCGCGAGCCCGCCGACGGTATCGCCCGCTTCGACTATATGATTGACTTCGTCTGGCGTCGCGGTTGGCGTGGGCGTGGGTGTGCTTCCCTCCGGCTCTGGCGCATCGATATCATCGGCGTCTTCACTCTCGGCGGTCGTCTGCATGGGCGCTTCGTCTTGCGGTGTTTCTGTGGTCGCGCCATTTTCAAGGTTTGCGTCCGTCTCCTGCGTCGGCGTGTCATCAACAACCACGACCGTCTCGCTCGCCGCTTCCAACACCGCATCATCGAGATAGATGTAGTTGTTTGCCCGCGGCTCGCCGACGGTGGATTCGACAAAGACGGTAATGCTTGAGCTCTCGGCTGTTGCAATCACCGCATATTGGCGAAAGGCATCGTAGAAAAAGGTCGCCGCGGTCGACCAGATGATATCGTCGCTCGCGCCATCGGTTCCGCCGTTCGGGTCAATGCCGACACGCAGGACAACATCCCCCGGATCCTCGCTGAATTCGGTATCCTCAAAGCTGGACGACCACACGTAGGCATAAACGCTGAACCGATAAGTCGATCCGCTGGTCAGCGAATCTACCTCCTGATAGATGCCACCCTGATGCGTGGCGAAGAGCGTGAAGTATTTCTGCGCCTTGCCTGCTTCATCCAAACGGATTCTGTCCCGTTCTTCGTCGTAGTTCGGGCTGTGATTTGCGAATGACGGGCTGGTGTCATCGGCTGGGACATGCCATGGCGTCCAGGACGCCGCAACCATACGCGGGTCCGCGCCCTCCAGTTCTATGAATTCCCCTTCAAAGTCGCCGTTTTCGAGTAAGTTGGCGACCGTGTTCTCTTGTCCGAATGACAGTGTAATGCACAATAAAAGCAAGGTTTTGACGAAGATCGCCAGTCGTTTCCTCATCGTCTTCTCCCACAATTGTCCGGCACGGCTCATCGGCCTTGGCGCTTCAACATAGTCTACTCAGTTCTGCTATAGCGCACAAAGCATTATGACGGTATTCCGCGCTTGTGGATTCTCACTTGTGAATGCGTAAAGGATACCGTAACCTAGCCTAGATTTTGCAAGCGTCGAAACGAGGATGAATTTTGCGGCTGGACAACACGGTTAGCCGGCGCAAGATCGCATTTGCGCGCTGCTCAAATTGCGCTTAGACAAGTGTCCAAAGGCCTCTGATTCTTCGTGTAACTTTGACCGTATTGGATAAGCCGGCATCAAGTTGAATCGTTCAGTCTGCCGCATTGTTCTGGCCGCCGGCGCCAGGTGAATATCAGCCGGAAGTCCTGTTTTCGAGTTGATGGAGGTCCATATTCTTGAAGCTGCATGAATACCAGTCCAAGTTCTTGTTTAGAGATTTCGGCCTTCCCATACCGCAAGGCAAAGTTGCCACAAACCCAAGTGAGGCTTACGACATAGCGCAAGAGTTGGGCGGAGTTGTAGTCGTTAAGGCGCAGGTGCATGTAGGCGGGCGGGGTAAAGCCGGTGGGGTCAAGGTGGCGCAAAACGCCGAAGAGGCGAAACGGCATGCCGCCAGCATCCTCGGGATGGATATCAAGGGACTTACGGTCGAGCGTGTGTTAATCGACCCCGGCGCCGATATTCAGCAAGAGATCTATCTGGCCATAACCAATGATCGTGGCGCTGGCAAGCCGCTCATCATGGCGTCGATGGAAGGCGGCATGGATATTGAGGAGCTGAATCGCGAACGGCCGGATGCCATCGTGCGCGAGCGCGTTGATCCCATCTTGGGCCTGCGCGATTATCAGATGACCTACATCGCCAGCGCAATGGGCATGCCGCGCGCGCTGTGGACTAGCTTCGGCAGAATCCTGAGCGGACTATACGATTGTTATAGCGCTAGCGATGCCGAGTTGGCCGAAATCAATCCGCTCGTTATCACCGGGGAAGGCGATTTGCTCGCGGTAGATGGCAAGGTGATCATTGATGACAATGCGCTCTTTCGGCAGCCTGCATTGACGAAGCAGCGCGATACCAGTGGCGAGCCCGATTCTGAACGGCAAGCGCGCGACGCCGGCATCACCTATATCAAGCTGGACGGCCAGATAGGTTGCATGGTGAATGGCGCGGGCTTGGCGATGACCACAATGGACATGACCAAACTCTACGGAGACGCGGACGGAATTGGACCGGCGAATTTCCTGGATATTGGCGGTGGCGCATCGCCAGAGCAGGTAGCGGCCGCCTTGCGCATCATTTTGTCGGACGATAATGTCAAATGCGTGCTCTTCAATATCTTCGGCGGCATCACCCGCTGCGACGAAGTCGCGCGCGGCATATTGACCGCGTACAACGAAGTCAATCCCGATGTGCCAATGGTTATCCGACTGCAAGGAACCAATGCGGCCGCGGGAAACAGCATCATCAGCGAAGCGCGGATTCCCCATATCATTGGCGCCGAAACGCTGACCGAGGCGGCTCAACGGGCGGTGGCTGCGGTGAAGGAGCGGAGCTGAAATGTCAATCCTTATCGACAAGTCGGCGCGTGTCCTGGTTCAGGGCATTACTGGACGGCAGGGCGGTTTCCACGCCAAGCTAATGATGGAATACGGCACTGACGTGGCGGGGGGTGTAACGCCCGGCAAAGGCGGCGAATGGTTCGAAGGCAAGCCGGTCTTCGATACCATGCGCATGGCGGTCGCGACGACCAATGCCGATGTCAGCCTCGTTACCGTTCCCGCGCGCTTCGCCGCCGACGCCATCATGGAAGCGGCTGATGCTGGCATCAAGCTGGTGATCTGCTTGACGGAGCATATTCCGGTCTCGGACATGATGAAAGCGCTAGCCTTCTGTAAGCGGCGCGGTACGCGTCTGATCGGGCCGAATTGCCCGGGTCTTATGACGCCTGGACAAGCGAAGGTCGGCATTATTCCGGCGATGGTCGCGACGCCGGGCAACGTCGGCGTCGTTTCGAAGAGCGGCACCTTGACTTATGAAGTAGGCTTCGCCATGAAGAATCATGGCATCGGCATATCCACCATCGTGGGCATCGGCGGCGATCCAGTCATCGGCACTACCTTTGTCGATGTGCTGGAATTGTTCGAGAATGACCCCGAGACCGAAAAGGTCGCCCTGCTGGGGGAAATCGGCGGAAGCGCGGAAATCGTCGCCGCTGATTACATCAAGAATGCGATGACCAAGCCTGTCGCCGCGTTTGTCGCCGGGCGCAGCGCTCCACCGGGTAAACGAATGGGGCATGCCGGAGCAATCGTTGATGGTGGCGAGGGCTCGGCGGAAGAGAAGATTCTGGCGCTTGAGGCGGCTGGGGCGCGCGTCGCGGCCAATCCGGAAGAGATTCCCGGTTTGTTAGCCTGAAGCCAGCGCAAGCCTGTCATGTCATTTCGGATTTTGGACGGGGTCGTGAGACGCTGAGCGCGGGCGCTTTTCGCTTGCGGGCAGTACTTCGTGATGCTGGCGGCAGCGCGCCTCGTAAGATTCTTGTGCGCCCACCAGAATGATTGGATCATTCATCGCAGCCGGCCTGCCATTGACGAGGCGTTGCGTTCGGCTGGCGGATTCGCCGCAAACCACGCATATCGCTTGCAGCTTGATCACTTCTTCCGCGATGCTCAAAAGGCGGGGCATGGCGCCAAAAGGCTTGCCCCGGAAATCTGTATCCAGCCCAGCCACGATTACGCGAATGTTGAAGTCATCAGCCAGACATTGCGCTACGCCGACGATGCCATCGTCGAAGAACTGTGCTTCGTCAATGGCGACTACGGTTGTTTCGCCGTTCGCCAACTTTAGGATTTCGTGGGCAGCCTTCACCGGAATGGCTTCCACCGATTGCCCGGTGTGGCTCGTAATGCGCTGGATACCGTAGCGGTCATCGATTTCGGGCTTGAAGACCTTGACTTTTTGCCGGGCGATGATTGCGCGGCGTACCCGGCGGATGAGTTCCTCAGTTTTGCCACAGAACATGCTGCCGCAGATCACTTCGATGCGCCCGGCGTGGTGTTTCATCGATTCGAGGTCTCGCCTGCGGTCAGATGTCTTGGCATCGAAAATCTAAACCTTGTATTGCAAAGCGAAAACAGGACAGCGGAAAAGAATCCCCGGCTGCCCTGCGCTGATATGACCTGTGGTTAGTTGCTGAGCTGGTAGCCGCGCGCGCGCAGGTTCTTCTTCATGTCGCTGACGACTTTGCGTCCGATTCCTTGGATCGCCAAAATGCTGTTCTCGTCGTCGTCATCGCCAAGGCGATCAAGCACATCGGAGACGATCTTGATGCCGTTTTCTTCCAGGATGTTGCTGTAACGAATGCCAATATCGAGTTCCGTGATCGGCAGATCGAGGGGTGTCCGCTCGGCTGCTGCGTCTTCGAGCGCCGTACGGATCTCGTCGCGCTGCTGCAAACGCTTCATAAATTTGTCGACACGCCCCTCGGTATCGACGATTCGCTGCTCGCCAGTGTAAAAGGGGTGACAGTTCGAGCATATCTCGACCGTCAGTGATTCGACTGTAGAACCTGTCGTCCAAGTGGTGCCGCAGGTCATGCAGCGCACCGGCGTCTCATGCCATACCGGGTGGATGCCTACTTTCATCTTTGCCTCCGCGCATTTGCGGCTCAAACGAGTAGCGCAAATGACTTATTCCGCTGCTTCAGTTAAGTGATTGCCCCGTCTTTTCATGCGAATCGTAAACGGAAATCCGCTTTTGCCCCCGGCGTCCTCGCATCTTTTCGAAGGTTACAAATCCGGCGCGGGTGGCGAAGATTGTGTAATCCTTGCCCATGCCAACACCATCGCCCGGATGAAACTTGCTGCCGCGCTGGCGCACGATGATATTGCCGGGGATGACGTACTCGCCCCCGTAATTCTTTACACCGAGTCGTTTCGAATTGCTGTCGCGCCCGTTGCTGGACGAGCCGCCGCCCTTTTTGTGCGCCATTGAGATTTGCCTCCTGAAGCCGAGATTAGACCTTGATATCCTCGATGCGCAGCCGCGTGTAATACTGCCGATGTCCTTGCTTGCGGCGATAATTGGTGCGCTGACGGTATTTGTAAACAATGATCTTTTTGCCGCGGAATTGGTCCACGACGGTCGCCGTTACGGTGGCGCCTTCCACCTTTGGTTGACCGATATGGGTATCGTCGCCGTCGGCGACGAGAAGCACATCTGAGATTTCTAGGGTTGCGCCGACTTCTTGCGGCAATCTGTCTACATCTACAGTTGCGCCGACTTCCGCCCGATACTGTTTGCCGCCACTTCGGATGATCGCATACATGATTCGCTTCCCCAACCTTCGCTTCTATTCTCCGCAGCGGATGCCGCTCGTGGCTCCGCCAACGGGGAAAATTGGTCCATACACTAAAATACCCCACATAATCCCGCAGGGCGCAGGCAATTGTAGACCATTTTTCTGTCGCCAGTCAAGCGGGAGTTTAGGCTTCATCGCAGCGCCTGTTTCATGCGATGAACATCGCGTCGCCGAAAGAATAAAAACGATAATTCATGCGTTTTGCCGTTTCATAAGTATCAAGCAGGCGCTCTCGCCCGACGAAGGCGCTGAGCATCATCAGCAGCGTTGAACGTGGAAGATGAAAATTGGTGATCATGGCATCGACAGCGCGCCACCTATAGCCAGGATAGATGAACAGGCTCGTGTCGGTGTCAATTGCCGCAAGCGGGGCATCTCTCACGGTCTTGTCATGAGCGTCGGGCCGGCAAGGGTGGCCGCTGGCGCTCAAGATGGCGGCGGTCTCCAAAGCGCGCGCGGAAGTCGTGCCGACCGCTACGATGCGCCCGCCTCTCTGCTTGGAGTCATTGATAATTCCAACATTGCGTTGATCAATTAGCGCGTATTCGCTGTGAATTTTGTGATCCGAAACCTGCTCGACGGTGACCGGCTGAAAAGTATCCAAGCCGATGTGCAAGACACAGGCTGCCAGCCTGACGCCTCTGCGCTGCAGCCTGCCGAGCAGCGCCGGCGTGAAATGCAGCCCGGCGGTAGGCGCCGCCGCCGAACCTTCAATTTCGCTGTAAACGGTCTGGTAGCGCTCGCTGTCGGGTAGCGCAGTCTGGATATACGGTGGCAGCGGCATTTCGCCGTATTCTCTCAAGCGCTCGCGTATGGGCTTGCTGAATTCGACAACTCGCTGTGACATCGCCATTTGCTCGACAACCGCACAATGTATATCTGAGCCTGGAATGATCAGGCGCATGCCTTCTCGCACATTTCTGCCGCCAACCAGCGCCTCCCAGCGTCGCTCGGTCAGCTGCTTCAACAGCAGGATCTCGACTTTGCCGCCGGTCTTCGACTTGAGGGCGCGCAGCCGAGCCGGTATCACGCGCGTTTTGTTTAGCACGAGTACATCATCGGCTGCAAGCAAGTCGACGATGTCGGAGAATACGTGGTGCGTGACGGCGCCAGTGTCGCGATCGAGTCGCAGCAGTTTGGCCGAGTCACGGGGATAGGCGGGCGTCTGCGCGATGTAGCGCGCTGGCAAATCGTAGTCGAAATCAGCGACATTCATATCAGGCGCTGCTGCCCGGCGGATGGTTCTTCGGGGAAGTCGATTCCCAGGTGATTGTAAGCGTGTTCGGTACAGGCGCGTCCGCGCGGCGTTCGGTCGATGAAACCGAGCTGAATAAGGTAAGGCTCGTACACGTCCATGATCGTCGCGCTGTCTTCGCTGATTGCGGCGCCGATGGTGTCAAGTCCGACTGGTCCGCCGCCGAACTTCTCGATGATCGTCGAAAGGATTCGCCGGTCCACATCATCGAGGCCAAGATGATCGATCTCCATTAGTTCGAGCGCATCTTGCGTGACAGGCGCTGTAATCACCCCGTCCGCGCGCGCTTCCGCGAAATCTCGCACGCGGCGCAGTAGACGCAAGCCGACGCGAGGCGTGCCGCGCGCCCGTCGGGCGATCTCTGCCGCCGCTTCCGATTTCATCTCCACATCGAGCATATGCGCCGCGCGCGTGACGATGCGCTCTATGGCGGCCGGGTCATAGAAATCGAGCCGAAATCGGGCGCCGAAGCGATCGCGCAAGGGGGAGGCCAGCAGCGCCAGGCGCGTGGTTGCGCCAATCACCGTGAAACGAGGCAGCTTGAGACGCAGTGTCTTCGCCGCCGGTCCCTTGCCGATGACGATATCGAGCACAAAGTCTTCCATCGCCGGGTAAAGAATCTCTTCGACCGCTTTGCCCAAACGATGGACTTCATCTATGAAGAGGATATCGCCCTGTTTCAGGTGCGTGAGGATGGCGGCGAGGTCGCCGGCGCGTTCGATCGCCGGACCCGCGGTAACGCGGATGTTGGTTCTGACTTCGTTGGCGATCACATAAGCGAGCGACGTCTTGCCCAAGCCCGGCGGTCCATAGAAAAGGACATGATCGATGGGTTCGGCGCGGGCCCGGGCTGCCTCAATGATTATGCTCATATTCTCGCGCACGCGGTCTTGGCCATACATGTCGGCCAAACGCTCCGGACGCAGGGCAATATTGTCTCGATCGGATTTCCTGGGTCGGCCGCTGACGAAACGCCCTTCATCGCTCATTAAACGCGCTGTCGTTTCCGCTTCGATTGCATGTGAGTATAGACGAGAGGTTTGCGGTTTCAATGCTTGCTTTATAGAATCAGAGGCATGATATTCGGCGCCCAAGACTACGCCGAACGGACAGGACTCTCATGCAATTACATGTTTCATCCCACCCGCTCGTAAAGCATAAGCTAACCCTGCTGAGAGACACCGCCACCGACCATCGCAAGTTTCGCGAACTGGTGCGGGAGTTGGCGCTGCTACTATGTTACGAAGCGACGCAGGATCTGCAGTTGAAGCCGGCGACGGTTAATACGCCTATGGGCGAAGCGAATGGCTGGGAGGCCAGTGAAATCGTCGGTTTGGCGCCAATCATGCGCGCCGGACTCGGGCTGGTGGACGGCATCCAGGAATTGCTTCCTTCCGTGCAGGTCTGGCATATCGGCTTGTATCGCGATGAAGAGACTTTGCGGCCCGTCGAGTATTACAACAAGCTGCCAGCTTCGCCGACCGTGCAAGTCTGCCTTGTGCTGGATCCGATGCTGGCTACCGGCGGCTCCGCCATTGCGACCGTCGATATTTTGAAGCGCTGGGGCGCTCAGCGCATCAAATATGTGGGCATATTGGCCGCGCCTGAGGGCGTCGAAGCGCTCTCCGCCGCCCATCCCAATGTGCCGATACACATTGCGGAACTGGACGAACGGCTAAACGATATTGGCTTCATTGTTCCCGGTCTGGGCGATGCGGGCGATCGCATGTTTGGCACCTGATGTTACGCCTTTATGCCTTTGTCATCGTATTCAATGTCGCTTTGGCCACCGCTCTGTTAGCCGTTCCGCTAGCGCGCTACCTTAGCTTCCGCTTTGGCATCACATCGGTGCCCGGCGGCCGCCGCCAAGAGCGAATCGCCATGCCGAAGCTCGGTGGTATGGCGATATTCGTCGGCTTCACCGCAGCCATCATCCTGGCGCAATTCATCCCGATTGAGCGAGGCGATCCCTTTGAAATCGTCCGTCTGAGCGGGTTGATCCTCGGCGGTACGATGATCTTTTTCCTCGGCGTCGTCGATGATATTTTCGGTTTGAATTGGTTCCAGATCTTTCTGGGACAAATCCTCACTTCAGCGATCGCCATCATTTTTCAAATCTTTATCGCCTTCTTCAACAACCCTTTAACAGGCCTGCAAACGGGTGAATGGTCGCCTATCGTGACAGTCGCGCTGACCATGTTCTGGCTGGTGCTGATGATGAATACGGTCAATCTCGTCGACGGCTCGGATGGGCTGGCTGGCGGCGTCGCGCTGATCGCCGCGCTCGTGCTATTTCTCAACAGCGCTATTCGGCAGGAGCCGCCTCAAACAAGCGTTAGCTTGCTGCCCTTGGCGCTGAGCGGCGCGCTGGTTGGTTTTCTATTACATAACTTTTATCCGGCTCGCGTATACTTGGGTGGCGGCGCCTGGTTTCTGGGCTATCTGCTTGGCGCTTTGAGCATCATTGGCGGCGCAAAAATGGCGACGATCCTTTTGGTAATGGGTTTGCCGCTGATGGACTTGGGCTGGCAGATCGTCAACCGCGTTCGTCATGGCAACAACCCGTTTCGCGGCGACCGCGGCCATCTGCATTTCCGTCTGCTCGACAACGGAATCTTCACGCCGCGGCAGATCGCGCTTGCCTACTATATGATCTGCGCGTTCTTTGGCTTTCTGACGCTGGTGACCACCAGTCAGATGTTCAAGTTCATCGCCTTTGCCTTCATGCTCATTTGCATCGCGATTGGCTTCATCGCGGTCGGACGGATCTCGGCGCTTCAAGATGACGGCGGCGTATCGTCGTAGCTGCCTTCGTTTTCGGCAAAGACATCTTCTTCATCATCAAGCGGCTCATAGGCGAGTTCACCGTTGCTGGGCAGCGGCGCCGCGCTTTTCTCGCTTGCTGCGCGGCTGGATGGTTTCGGGGCTGGGCGGGTCCTGCTGGCGTGGACGCGCAGCTCGGTGTCACGTCTATCGCCTTCGCCGGCGCCTGACGATTTCGGGTACGAATTCGTTGGTGGGATATTCGCCGTATCAGCTTCGTCAAATGAGCGCGTCTTCATCGAAAAGGGTCGCGGGAAATGCTCTCCGCTGGCTTGCTTGTCGCCCTTGACGATCACGTCATCGTCAGCATGTCGACTGGACGAAGCGTCTGCGAATGGGCGGCTGAACGGCGCCAGCGCATCGTCCAATGGTCTGCCAATTGCAGTGGCTGGCGGATGAGCCGTTGATGAGGAATCTTGATTCTTAGTCGTTGCTATACCTGCTTTCTTGCGTTCGCTGCGCTCCGGTTGAACCGGCGCCGATTGCTCAACTGAAATGGTTGATCGCGGCGTCGGGGCCGGTTCGTCAGGGATGGTTTCGGCGTATGTCGAAGCCTTCGCCGGATTTTCCGACAGGTTCACTACAGAGACGACGCTGCGGCTGACCGGCTCTCTACCGGGCGGACCTGGAATTGGCAGCTTCAGGTCATAGACTGAGCGAATGACTTCCGCGCGCTTGCCGCCCGGCTGCCGCTGTCTAGACGCTAGTCTCTTCCGCGCTTGTAATCGCGTATAATTTTGCGCTTCCTGGCGCGACATCGTGATCATTTTGCCGTCGGCGAATGCCGCGCTTTTGCCAGTCAACCGCTCGAACAGCGCTTCCAGGGCGCCTAATCCAAGCACGACTACGATGTTAATAAAGATTACCTGCAGCACAACAAGTATGAGGCTGCTGACCAAAACCTCGATGCCTTGCGCGACGGAAGTTTCAATTGCGCCGCCGATGCGCCAGACGAAATAAGCCGTCGCGGTCAATACCAGCGCCAAGCCGCTCAACTGACGGGCGCTCAGCGGTCCGCACAGGCGCGGAAACATCGTGTTGGCTACGGTGAATGCCAGGTAGAACCAGAGCCAAAAATCAGCTGTTGTAGTGAGGCGATTGATGGCGCGCGCCAGCTCGTCAACGGAACCCGGCTGCAAAAGAATGGCGGCCTCTTGCAATCGAAAGATATGCGCGGCAGTCGCCCATAGGCAGACCGTACCGGCGATCAACGGCGCAAAGCCGATAAGCGCATATCGTAGCTTTCCCGCGTTTGGCGATACCCGGATGAAATTCAGCCGCAGTTCGCCGATTTCCTGCTGCTCAGGGAAGCCCACGGCGCGATCGGAGCGTAGGCCAAGCAGGCCGGCGATCAACCATACCGTTAATTCGTGCAGCAGAATTCCCGGCAGGAATAAGATGTA
Organism: Chloroflexota bacterium; assembly: GCA_026706445.1. Taxonomy (GTDB): domain Bacteria; phylum Chloroflexota; class Anaerolineae; order Aggregatilineales; family Phototrophicaceae; genus UBA6055. The sequence goes on along the minus strand of JAPOYT010000030.1, from coordinate 46,901 downwards.
ATAGAGAACGGTGGTGGTCTGATAGCTGTTCGTGAGCAGCCAGCCGACTTTGAATATATGCTGATGCAGCCAGCGCTCAATCTGGCGAAAAAATGCGAGCAGAAGCCCCAGAGCGCAGACTAACGCGAGGAAATCAAGCGCTCGCAGATCGGCGTCCTTTCACACGCGATGCGATCTCGACCAAGGCGGCAAAGTCATCGGCGACTAGCGATGCCCCGCCGACTAAGGCGCCGTCGATATTTGGCTGCGCCATGAACTCTTCCATGTTTTCGGGTTTGACGCTGCCACCGTACTGGATGCGAACCGCTGCCGCGGCGTCGACGCCATATAGTTCGGCTACGGTATCTCGCACAGCAGTCTTGATAATGTCGTCCGCGATTTCTCCGCTTGCGCTTCTGCCAGTGCCGATCGCCCAAATTGGCTCATAAGCGATGACCAAATTGTTCATGTCCTTCGGCGCAAGACCAGCCAGCGCCGTTCGTACTTGCGAGCGAACAAAGGGCACGGTTTCGCCCGCTTCGTTTTGCTCAAGGCTTTCGCCAACAGCAATGATCGGCTTCAAGCCCGCCGCCAGAACCGCCTGTGCTTTCCGGTTCACATTCTCATCAGTTTCGTTGAGAAAAGCGCGGCACTCCGAATGGCCAATGATCACGTAATCCACCAATGGCGCCAGCATTGAAACGGACACCTGCGACGTGAATGCGCCACTTGATTCCCAATGGGCGTCTTGCGCCGCGATTTTTACGGGCGAACCGCGCAACTCCGCGGCGACCGCCGCAAGCGCGAGGAAGGTAGGCGCGACAACCCGCTCAACATCGTCGGAGTGACTGATCATCGGCGTCAATTCGCGGACGAAGGCGACCGCTTCATCCGGCGTCTTGTTCATTTTCCAGTTGCCCGCGATTATTGGCATTCTCGCCATTATGCATTCCTCACATGACTGAACCCTAGACCTCATTTTTACAACGCTTGCGGTTTATGCGCCACCAAGACGCAGCGTCCTCGCTCAACGACCGGCTTGTTGCGCTTAACGCTCCGCAAGGGCTTCAATACCTGGAAGCGCTTTGCCTTCAAGCAGTTCGAGGCTGGCGCCGCCACCGGTAGAAATGTGAGACATCTGCGCGGACAGCCCTGCCTGTTCCACCGCCGCCGCTGAATCTCCGCCGCCAATAATTGTGGTTGCGCCTTGCGCCGTCGCCTCGGCGACCGCCCGCGCCACCCCTGTCGTGCCCACAGCGAAATTCGGCATTTCAAACACGCCCATCGGTCCGTTCCACACGACGGTCTTCGCGCCGGCAATTTCTTGGGCGAAATTGTCAATCGTAGCCGGACCAATATCCAGCGATTGCCAGCCGGGCGGCACATCGGCAGAGGCTGGCGCAAGCTGTTGAGCGGCGTCATTGCGGAAAGAATCAGCTATGCGCTGATCAAGCGGCAGGACGAGCTTCGCGCCGGCCGCATTCAGCATGCTGCGCGCGGTATCCAGCGCGTCCGTCTCCACCAGCGAATCGGCCATCTCGCGGCCTTGCGCGGCGAAGAAGGTATTTGCCATTCCGCCGCCGACCAGCAGCTTATCGACCTTGCGCAAGAGCGCGTCGATGACGTCGATCTTGCCGGAGACTTTCGCGCCGCCCAGTATCGCAACGAAGGGCCGCTTCGGGTCCTCCAGGGCGGTGGCAAGGTAGTTAATTTCGTTTTGGAGCAGCAGACCGGCGACGGCGGGCAAATGCGCCGCTACGCCAACGTTTGACGCATGGGCGCGATGCGCTGTGCCAAAGGCGTCGTTGACGAAGACATCGCCATGTTGCGCCAGTTTCGCGGCGAAGGTCGGATCGTTCTTGGTTTCTCCAGGATGAAAGCGCGTATTCTCCAGCAGGATCACGCCGCCAGTTGGCATGGCATTGATGGCTCTTTCGGCGTCGATTCCAATGCAATCCGGGGAGAAGGCGACATCGTTTCCAAGCAAATGAGCGAGGGCCGGCGCGACCGGCGCCAGCGACATCGACGGCACAGGCTCTCCGTTCGGGCGTCCAAGATGCGACATCAGGATGAGCGCTTGCGGTTTGCATCTCAGAATATGCCGCAGCGTGGGAAAGGCGGCGCGAATGCGCGTCGTGTCCGTGATAGTATCGCCGTCCAGCGGCACATTGAAATCGACGCGAACCAGCACGCGCTTTCCGCGAAAGTCGACATCGCGAACGGTCAATTTGTCCATGAGTGCGCTCCCCTTAATGCAAAAAGGCGACGCGCTCCCCGCCTTTGGCAAGACTCGCTGATATCGGTTACAGTCGGTCGCCCACAAACTTCGTCAGATCGGCGGTCCGACAAGAGTAGCCCCACTCGTTGTCGTACCAGGTGATCACTTTCACCAGGTTGCCCGCCACGTCCGTAGCGAGCGCGTCAATAACGCTGGAATGCGGATTCCCGATGTAATCGGTCGATACAAGGGGCTCGTGCGATACATCAAGGTAGCCGCGCATGGGACCGGCGGCCGCTTCTTCAAAGGCATCAATCAGTTCGGATTTATCAGGTCTGCGGTCCACCGAAGCGACAAAATCCACCAGTGAGCCGGTCGGCGTCGGTACGCGAACCGCCATGCCGTCGAACTTGCCATTCAATTCTGGCACGACAAGCGCGACCGCTTGCGCCGCGCCCGTGCTCGTTGGGATCATGTTTACGGCAGCTGCCCGCGCGCGACGAAGGTCGCTGTGCGGCAAGTCCAAGATCATTTGGTCATTGGTATAGCTGTGGATTGTGGTCATGAATCCCTGCTGTATGCCAAAAGCGTCGTTGACGACTTTGGCGGCCGGCGCCAGACAATTGGTGGTGCAAGACGCGTTAGACAGCACATGATGAGCGTCGGAATCATACCAGTCCTGATTGACGCCCAGCACAATCGTAATGTCCTCGCCTTTCGCGGGCGCCGAGATGATTACCTTTTTGGCGCCAGCGTCGATATGCTTCCCGGCGCTGGCTTTGTCGGTAAAGATGCCCGTGCTCTCAATGACGACATCCACTCCCAAATCGCCCCAGGGCAATTGCGCCGGGTCGCGCTCGGATAATGCCTTGATTTCGTCTCCGTCTATGACCAGAGCGCCGTCAGTCGCCTCGACGGCGCCCGCGTAGACGCCGTAATTTGAGTCATAACGAAAGAGATGCGCCATCGTATCTAAATCGCCAAGATCGTTGAAGGCGATCACATCAATGTCGTCGGCGTAATACTCGCGGATCGCCTTTAGTACCTGCCGGCCGATGCGTCCAAATCCGTTGATGCCGACTCGAATCGTCATTTCTTCCTCTCCTTCTCATAATGAGATCGGGTCTGCAAACTATAATCAAAGCTTAGTATACAGTGAAGAATAATAGAATGCTGAATAACCTTCGCGAGGCGCCGGGTTGGCGCGCGCAACCCGGTGTGTACAGCCGGCATCTCCACCGGGCGCCATCTTCCTGTACTGAAATGGGAGTGATAGCTCGGCCGACTTGATAGACAGCGACGGCAGTTTTCAAATGCCTGCGCTGGCAAGCGCGAGGATTATTCAAGACGCTAAGGACAGCAGTTCAGTCAGCGAAATCGGCTGCATATTCCAGTTCCTTAGCAGATCGAGACTTGGTTCAATTGCCAAGAGCGCTGTCTTCACTGTGTGATGAAGAATGATCGTGCCCGGGCGCAGGTAGCTTCTGTAGTTGTTCAGAATAAGGTCGACGCAGACCTCGGGACATTGCTGCTCGGCACAAACGCCATTCGTCAATTGCGGACCCCAAATGCGCGCGTAGGAATCGAAATTTGCCTGGGACTTGCATGCGCAGGTTTTGCCTTCGTTTCGTTTGGTGCAAATCGCGTCCTGCGAATCCAAGCCCCATAGAATCAGCGGCATGTCATAACGCGCCGAAAGCTGCTTGACCGCATCAGTGACGTGCCCGTATGGCGGGCGGATGCCGACTGGCCGAAAGCTGGAACCGAGCGCTCGCCGCATCACATGCAGCGTCGGCGCCATCTCTTCGTCGATTAGCTGTTGGAGGCTCATGTCTTTGATAACGCGGTGCGTAAAAAGATGACAGCCGAATTCATGCCCCATATCGCGCAAACGCGGATACAAGTTTTCATAGCCGGGGTTCGGTCGCTCCAAATTGTTCAGTACGGCGCGCCCAGCGGGAAATAGTGTCAAGCGGACATTGCGCCGTTGATATTCGCGTCCGATGCGCAGGGCATAATACTCGCTCCAAAGGTCGTCGTAGGTGAGGCAAACCTTGCGCTCGTTGGTACTAACTTGCCTGATGATCCGGGCGTCGCTGGCGACGGAAGCTGGCGCCGTCCCGGCTAAAATAGGCGCCAGCGCTGCGCCCGCTCCCCATTGCAAGAAGTGGCGCCGCGATATATTGAATGTTGATGCTGGTCTCGAGTCTGGCAAGCGCTACCTCTGCGTTATGTACATTGAATTGGCGGGTATCGGCGGTCGGAATTCAGATATGGCGCAAGTCAAAAGGCGAAACGAGCGCATCCACCTGGATTTACGGCAGATCGAAATCCTTTGTCGCTGAAACCTTGCAACTGACCGAACGTAACACATTCGCAGGTCTTTTACAACAATGAGCGCAACTTTGTCGCATAAAGCGCGCGATGCGCGAAGAGCGGCCACCGCAATGCTTCAGATCCTCCGCCGAGGCCGCCTTTCGAAGATTGCCAGCAGCACGAGGATAAGCCCCGCAAACAAGAATATAAACATCGCAAGGGCGAATGCGGCTTCAGTAAAGAGTTGCTCCGGGTACAGACGAATCAGGCTGTTCGAATATGGGAAGCGCCAAGTTCCCTCGGCAAAGAAGAGCTCGTGAAAGATATCAAATGCCCGATCCCAGGAAGCCGTGGATAGAACCGCCAGGCACAGCAGGGAGAGCAACGCGAGCAGGCAGCCTCGTCGTAAACCAGCGCGAATATCGGATTGCAAGCGCGCGTTGTATCTGTTGGCGATCGCAATCATTACGCTTAGAAGCAGAACAGCGACCGCAAGCGCGAATATCCTTGTCGTGATTTGCTTTACGTCGCCCATATGCCGCAATTCGCGATCGCTGAATAGAGCGCAATCGGCTGCGCCGGCTTCGGTATTCCAGCATTTGTCGCCGGGAAGGCGCAGCGCCGCCAGGTAGTCAATCGGCTCGCCATTGAAAAGATAGTCGATAGCGAGCGGTCCATACTGGAGTCGATCCGCCATCGTGAAACCGTAGATGTCACTGGGGAAGCCCGGCCGCTGATAGGCGAGCTGCAGAAACTGCTCGCTCAGCAGTAGACGCATGCCCGCGCTCGCCAAGAGAAAAGGCACAATGAGCGCAAAATAGAAGCGTATGATGAAACCAAGGATTCGGGGGTCAGTCATTGGCCAGTCGAAATTCCTCTGCCCGTCCGGCCAGCAAAAAGTCCAACACGATGGAATCGACCAACATTTCGACCGGCGCGCGGTCATCTGTAAAGACGATGTCGCTTTCACCGAGCGGCACGAGATTTTCCGCCGCCATTGCCACAATGTCGTAGAGAATTGGATTCACGGTGTCAACGGCGTAATTGAGGTTTGCGCGCAGGTTATCCGCCGATGTCGGACGCAGCGTCGCGACAAGGATTGTATTGAATGACTGTGGCACATCTATCGCGTGGACGCTGGGAAAGATGGCAAGCAAGGTCTGCGAAAGCGCATCCACCAGCCGGCGGTCGGTGTCCGTCCGCCCCACATTGATGGCGACAACCCCATCTTCACTGAGGCGGTCTTTCACTTCGGCGAAAAACTCAACGGTGGTGAGATGCCAGGGGATATACGGTGGTCGGTAGGCGTCAATGGCGATTATCGTGTAGTCGCGCGATATCTGATTGAGCAGAAATCGTCCATCGCCGACATGCGTTGTGAGTTGCGGCATTGCTCGGGCATTCATGCCGAAGTATTGCGCGCCAACCTCGACGATTGCCGGATCCAGTTCAATGCCATCGATAAGAATATCGCCATAGACCGACGCATGCTGCCGAGGAATAGTGCCGGCCGCCAATCCAATCAGAAGCATGGAATCCACTTGGTCAGCGCGATAAGGCGCCTCGTTGAAATAGGGCGCGGCCAAGAAATAATCCCAGGTCGCGCCGTAGAAAATCTCGCTAACATGCCATTGACTGTGAACGCCCTGACCCTCGTTGAGGTAAAGATAGCGGTATCCCGCCGAATCTTCCTGCACCTGGATATAGTTGTAGGCGCTTTCGCCTTCGTAAATCAGGCTGGCGTCCGGCGCTGGTTGGCGCAATGGACTGCCGGTTGCAGTTCCGACGAGCAAGCCTAACAGAACCGGCATACACAAATAGGGCAAGGCCGCGCGCATACTACTCCTCAAGTGCCCAGCAAATGCGATTGCAAAAAGCATACCGGCGAATAACAGGAATGTGCGCGTCGTACCAATCTGCGGAATGGTTAGAAGAACCGGCAGAAAGGCGCCAAGAATGCTGCCAAGCGTGCTGATTGCGTACACTTGGCCCGCGACCCGGCCGCTAAAGGCGATGTCCGTTACCGCGAGTCGGATCACAAATGGCGATACTGTTCCCAGCAGCGTCACTGGCACGGAAAACAGGACCAGGATGACGATGAACGATCCCAAAGCCAGCGCCGCTTCGGCGCCGAATACAGCCTGCGCCGCGCGTGATATGATTGGGCGAGCGACGAGTGGAATCAGCCCGCACAAAAAAGCCGCCCACATGACGAGCTTGAGCAGCAGATCTTCGCGCGGGAAACGGTCAGCCAGACGGCCGCCAAGAAAGTAACCGGCGGTCAGATAGAGCAGCATCAATCCGATTACATTTGCCCAAACCAGATTGCTATTTCCGAAGACACTGCCGAGCAAACGCGAGGCTGACAGTTCGACCGCCAGCGTTGTCATGCCACTGACGAAGGCGATCAAATACAGGTATCGTTTTCTCGGCGTATGGGATGGCATGGCGGTGCCTGCTATTGACAAATTCAGCCTCGATGATGCTAGAGGTTTCGACCAGAATCAGCGATTCATTATGTGCTGTCGAAAGAGAAAAATCAATGAAGGTAATGATAGGCCGCGCGACACCCGAAGACGCGCTCGCGATCGCATCGCTGGCGGCGGACGCGCTGGCGACGCGAATCGATGCGGATTCACCGCGCGTACGCAAGATCTTGAATGAGGGACTAACATTTGTAGCGAGAATAGATGAGTCGATGGTTGGATTTGCGAGCAATTTTTTCACCTTTGATCAGGAAGGACGCCGCCGCTTTGAGCTTGATCTGCTGGCGGTAGCGCCAGGCGCCCAGGGGCGCGGCATCGGCGGCCGCTTGGTAGAGGCAAGTCTTGCTGCCGCCAGAGACAGCAAGCCTGTGCTAATACGAACGCTTGTGCGCAGCGAAAACTGGTCGATGCAGCGGCTTTGTCGTCGTTATGGATTCACCCGGTCACCCGGCCAGAAACAGCTGTTCGTTACTCATCCGCGTCCAGCCATTCGCAGTTGCCGGAAACACTGTGCTTACTTGATAAGGGTTGAGACGCTAAGTTACAGCGGAATCTGGCTGGAAGGCGCATTGAGTCAGGAAGCGCTTGATGATGCGCTGTGGACGGCGTCGCAAAGCGACAGGTCCGTGATAGGCACCGTGATTCCAAGCGGCGCGTCCCATGCGCATGACTTGCTGCGCGCGAACGCATTCAATAATCTCGGCGAATATAACTGGTGGACTATCAGTGCTGGAAGCGCCGGATCTTGAACAGCCTGTCGTTATGTGGCGTGGCGCCGTCCAGCGCGATGTCGGTGAGCATTTTGCCCACCATCGTGCTGAACTTGAAACCGTGCCCGCTGAAGCCTGCCCCAATTACCACGTGTTTGTGCGCCGGATGAGCATCGACGACGAAGTGCTCGTCAGGCGTCTGCGTATAGAGGCAGATTCTGCTTTCGCGCGTCGGCGCCGTAGCTAGTCCGGGAATATGCGCTCGCAGGAATGGCCTCAGCTCCTCAATGTTGCTTTTATCAGGCGCGTAGTCGATATCCGTCAATTGCCGCACTGCCGCTCCACCATGAAAGGCGGCCTTGAAGCCCGAGCCTTCATGTGACGGAATGCCATAAAGGTTCTCTGGAAAGCGACTGCTCACGTGGGCGATCCAAACCGGGCAATGTTCCGATTCGTATAGCTTCATATTCGCCGGCGCCATGAAGTTAAGTTGACAGCGTAGGACGGTCAGCGGGAGGTCAAGCCCGGTATTGCGCAAGAGAGACTTCGCCCAGGAGCCGGCCGTGATGATCAGATTAGCGGCGGAATAGCGCTCGCGCCCAGCGGCAACTTCAACGCTGTCAGTATGAATCTTGATGGCTGTTACGGCTGCGTTTTCCGCGATCACCGCCCCATGCCTTCGCGCCAGCTTTAGGTGCCCGCGCACCGCTTTGGAAGCGGCGATGAAACCGCTATCCGGCTGATAAAGAATTTTGAAGTTTTCCCCAAATCGAAATTGAGGAAAACGTCGAATAGCCTCGTCTACATCAAGAAATTCATGGCTTATATCACTAGATCGCACGGCATCTATGGTCGCCTGCAGCCTATCGTCATCGCTTGGACCGAAATCAATGCCGCCGGTTTTGAAGTATAACGTTTCGCCGAGTTCGGCTTCGAGCGCGAACCAGAGCGGAAACGTATCCTTCATCAATTCGACATATTCAGGATGGTCATAGGAATAGCGGATGATGCGAGAGTAGCCGTAGGAGCTGCCCTTGCGATGATCCAATTCAAATTGCTCCAGCAGGAGAACTCGTTGTCCGCGCTTGGACAAATAATAGGCGGCGGCGCTGCCCATCGCGCCAGCGCCAATTACAATTGCGTCGAATACCTTTACCATTGGTCTGTCTTTCCCAGTATTTCGATTACGCGGGCCGCTGCTCGAGCGCCGCGGCTAGATCGTCGTCTTTGCTTATCGTGATTGTCGGGATCTTCGCCAACTGCAACATGCCGCGTATGGCATTGGAGTCACGTTCGGCGCTGAAGGTCTGTGGATTAATGTATACGCATATCAAGCGAATGCCGCGCCGCTGCAATACCTGCGCCTCGTTGATCCAAGCCTGATCGACTGACGACGTGATAATAATCAGGGTTGCGCCTCGGGTGAAGAGGTGAGTTTCCAGCGACAGAATATCTTGCAGTGTATGATTCGAGGCGCTGCGCGCCGACGCCAGCGCTTCCAGGATTCTAGTCAACTGTCGGTTGCCGCGTTCGGGCTGGAATACCTGCCGATAGGGCGTATAGGCGGCGTAGCCCACCACGCGCTCATCGTCTAGGAAATGCTTCGCCAGCGACGCGGCTATGACGACGCCATACTCTTCAGTCGATGGCGGGATGCGCGCGCTGCCAGGGATGATATGCCCGCCCCCATCGAGGCGCCGCAAGCCCGGATCTTCACAAAGCGACTCGGCCGAGAAATCATTGAAGAGCCATATATCCACCAGCGGATCCAACTCAAATTCTTTTACCATGATGTTGCCGGTGCGCGCCGTCGACCGCCAGTGGATCCGATTCATGCTGTCGCCGGACACGTAATCGCGGATGCTGCTGGCGTTGGTGGTGATCTGGTGCGTCAACTGCCGCTGGGCGTCGCCGCCCGAAAGAAAGCCGACCGGCAATATCACTCGGTTGATCTCTACTGTCATCGGATACACGATCAGCCGGTCGGTAGCGCCGACGCGCCGCGGCGAATGAAATAGACCGAAGGGATCGCCGCTCACTACTGTCATGGGTCCCAGCTGGAATTCGCCCCGTACCGCGCAAACCGTCTCCACTTCCCAGATATACTCGCGATTGCCCACAAGGGTCGGCACGACATGGCTGGCATGATGGCCCGGGAGATTCGAATGGTCCCGTATCTCCAGCCAGAGCTTGGGCAGGATGCCTGTCTTGCGAATGCCAAAGGATTCCTGAAAGACGCGGCCGACTTGCGCCCTCCGCGTCCGCGTCGTTCGGCGCAGCGCGATACCGCGCAAGGATACCCAGGTCCAGGCCAGGGACAGAACCATAACCGCCGCGATCAGATACGCGATGTTGAACAGATCTGCGCGCCCAGTGAACAGACCGATTGCCAGGCTGAATATGGCCAGTATGTAAAGCGCGTTTCGGCGATGGGGCATGGGTCCTTATCGCACGGATGAACCGGGTACCGGCGTCGACTGCAGGATGTCCTGCACAATTGCGCGCGAAGTAATATTCTTCAGACGCGCCGCCGGACCCACAATGATACGATGCGCCAGCGTAACTTCGGCAAGCGCTTTGACGTCATCGGGGATGACGAAATCTCGGCCGCTCATTGCCGCGCGCGCCTGCGCTGTGCGGAAGAGCGCCAGGGACCCGCGCGGGCTGCTGCCGAGGTAGACATCACCGTGCCTTCTCGATGCGGTGATCAAATTTATGATGTATTGCTGCACTTCTTTGGCGACATAGACATCTTTAATGAGCTGCTGTATCGTGAGCAACTCTTTTAAGGTGACGACTTGCTGCTGATTCTGTATCGGATGCTGATATTGCTGGGAGACGAGTATATTGAGTTCGTCCTGCGGCTGCGGATATCCCATCTGGATGCGAATCAGAAAGCGATCCAATTGCGCTTCCGGCAGCGGAAAAGTGCCTTCGTATTCGATCGGGTTTTGCGTCGCCATGATCAGAAAAGGGTTGCTAAGGCGATAGGTGACGCCATCTACCGTCATTTGCCCTTCTTCCATCGCCTCCAGCAGTGCGGACTGGGTTTTGGGTGTCGCGCGGTTAATCTCGTCGGCGAGCACTATCTGCGCCATGATCGGTCCAGACCGAAATTCGAATTCGCGCGTTTTGGGATTGAAAATCGACACGCCCGTGATATCCGACGGCAGCATATCCGGCGTGAACTGGATGCGATTAAATGTGCAGCCGACAGCGCGCGCCAGCGACTTGGCCATCATCGTTTTGCCGACGCCTGGAATGTCTTCCAGCAAGATATGACCGCGGCAGAGCATTCCCAGGATCGCAAGTCGGACTTCGTTGTTCTTGCCCAAGATGACTTGGCCGACGCTATTGGCGATCCGCTCGGATACTTCTTTGACGGGCGCGGCGGACTGCCGCAATTCGTTCGTTTGGCTTGTCGTTCTAATCTGCTCGCTCATCCACTCGATTCCAAGTAAAGTGAATTCACCGATTCTAGTATAGTCGATTCACGATTGTAGACATGGGGTGTATTACCCAGGTCTGATATTTGCTAAGCTCACAGCTTGCCGTCGGACGCGTTGCAAGTATAATGAAAACAGTGAGTTGTTAAATTGCAACTTGGCGCATCCTGGGCCTTCGACCTGCAATCTACCGATAAGTTCGTCGCCACTAGATAGTATCATGAGTCTGTGGTCATACAATGTTGGTATCTTTTATGATATGTGTTGCCTTCCAAGCAGTGCTTTGTCATGATTACGTCGAAGGCTGAGCGAATCAAGGCGCGGCTCGTCGCTTTGCAATCATTGACGCCTGAATTGGAGGCCGCTGCCGTCATCAGTGTCGAGGGTTTGATGATCTCCTCATCGCTGCCCGAGTCTATTGCGGACGATCGAATGGCGGCGATGTCAGCCGCGATGCTGGCGCTGGGCGAGCGAATCGCGAAAGATCTCGACCGGGGAGAACTGACGCAAATGTATATCAAGGGAAATGATGGTTACGTTGTGTTAATGTCTATGGACGACCGAGCGGTGCTCGCATCGCTTGCGAGCGAAGACGCAAAGCTTGGGCTCGTCTTGTTGGACTTGCAGGAGGCTGTTGTTGATTTGAAGCGATTGCTTTGACCTGGAAGCGCGTAAGGCTGGTTAGCGGCTTTGGATGCCCGCTGGCAGCGGCCGAAGGAATTGGAGATAGGTTGAACAGGTGACTTCTAAACCCCAATATATCTTTTGTACCGGCGGTGTTGTCAGCTCCGTGGGCAAGGGACTGACCGTGGCGGCGATCGGGCGTATGCTGAAAGCGCGCGGACTCAAGGTTGCCATTCAGAAGCTCGACCCATATCTAAATGTCGACCCAGGTACGATGAGCCCGTACCAACATGGCGAGGTGTTTGTAACCTCGGATGGCGCCGAAACTGACCTGGATTTGGGCCACTACGAGCGTTTCGTCGATGAAAACGTGAGCCGCCTTTCCAATGTCACCGCAGGCCAGGTATACCAGACGGTTATCGAGAAAGAACGTAAGGGCGATTATCTCGGCGGCACGATTCAGGTTGTTCCGCACATTACCAACGAGATTAAACGCCGCATCAAAATCGTCGGAAAAGCGACCGGCGCCGATGTCGTCATAGTAGAAGTAGGCGGAACCGCCGGCGATATCGAAAGTTTGCCATTCCTGGAAGCGCTAAGGCAGCTGCGCACCGAGCTGAAGCGGCGCGATTCCTTGTACGTTCATGTCACATTCTTGCCGCATATCGGCGCTACCGATGAATTAAAGACTAAGCCAACGCAACACAGCGTCCGTGAATTGCGCGGCATCGGCATCCAGCCGAATGTCATAATCGCGCGCACCGATCACCCGGTGAATGAGGACATCATCAGCAAGATCGCTCTGTTCTGCGATGTAGACGAAGACGCGGTTATCCCGCTGGAAACAGCCGACAGCATCTATGCCGTTCCGCTGATGATCGAAGAAACTGGCTTGGGAGAGTTTATTGTAGAACGTCTCAAGCTGAAAGCGGACCCGCCCGATCTCACGGAATGGCGTCAAATCGTCAGCAAGTGCCGTTCGGCCAATGTCAAACTGCGGATCGGCATCGTCGGAAAATACGTTGAACTGCACGATGCCTATATGTCGGTGAAAGAGTCGGTCGCTCACGCGGCTATGCAGCACAATCAAGACGTTGAAATTCATTGGATACACTCGGGCGAATTGGAAAAAGGCAAGCGCCTTGCCGAGTTGGAGGAACTCGACGGAATAATCGTGCCAGGCGGCTTTGGTTACCGCGGCATTGAAGGGAAAATTATCGCCGCCAGGTACGCGCGCGAGAATAAAATTCCCTATCTTGGACTTTGCCTGGGCATGCAAGTGATGTGCATCGAATATGCGCGCAACGCGCTTGGACTGGACGATGCCAACAGTACCGAGTTTGACGTGACTACGCCGCATCCGGTGATTGACCTCATGCTGGAGCAGCGCGCGATAGCGGACTTGGGAGGCACCATGCGGCTCGGCGAGTATCCCTGTGTATTGTCGCCAAACTCGCTGGCGTCCCAAGCTTATGGCACGGGCGAAATCATGGAGCGCCATCGCCATCGCTTTGAATTCAACAACGACTATCGTGATCTATTTTCGGCGAACGGCGTTTGTTTCAGCGGCATGAGCCCGGACGGAATCCTGGTGGAGATGACGGAGCTGCAAGATCATCCATTTATGCTGGGCTGCCAGTTTCATCCTGAGTTTTTGAGCCGGCCCAATCGGCCGCACCCGCTGTTTTCCGCGTTGATTCAGGCATCAGCTGAATATCGAGATGCGATTGGTCGTTTACACGCGCAGTCTTCTCTTGATTTGGACAGAGGCTGAACTGGTTGGTCGCGGCGGGCGAAGCCATAACGGCGCGTTATCCGGCAATCCGAGTTTGATGGTCTTCCCGTATCGTCGTCATAAATGGAAAGAATCATGACATTTCGCAACTTCATAGAGGCGCTGCCGAAAGTGGACCTCAACTTGCACTTGACTGGCGCGCTGCGCAAGGAAAGCCTGCTGCTTATCGCGAATCAGAATGGCGTGCCGAACCAGTTGGATGATTTTGGGCGCTGGGTTGAATTGCTCGACAAACCGGACCCAGCGCGCCTCGAAGAGATGGCAAAGGCGTTCGGAAGCTGGATCATGTATCCAGAGGACGTCGCGCTCGCGGTCTACGACATCGGCGTGGCTTTATCAAAGCAGAATGTGCGATACGCGGAAGTCGCCGTAGTGCCGTCGGCGTATGTTGGAAGCGCCCAAATGAACTTTGAAACTTTTCTTGACGCGCTCAACGACGGGCGCGATCGGGCTTTGCGCGCCTGGAACGTCGATATGTCATGGATCTTGTGCGTTCCGCGCGACAACCCGCGGGCAAGCGATGATGTTGCTCGCTGGGCTAGCGGCAGCGCCGGCCGAACAGGCAACGTTGTCGCGCTCGGTCTTTCAGGCGCCGAAGAACTCCAGCCAATTGGCCAGTTTCGGCGCGCCTTCGCCACCGCGAGCAAGAAGAACCTATACACCGTCGTGGACGCCGGCGAAAGCCTAGGCGCCGCCGGGATCGGCGAAGCGCTCGCGGAGCTTCAGCCCAGTCGATTGATCAATTCATGGCGCGTCGCCGAAGACGAGACGGTGTTGAGTCAAGTGGCGGACAGTGGCATTCCGCTGGTCGTGTCGATTGCCCGATCGTCGGCGGCCGGGCAGACGAAGACTGCGCCCCATGCCCAATTGCCGATTCTGCTCGACGGCAAGGTCGACCTTGTTCTTTCCTGCGATCAACCCTCGCTGTATCAGCGAACGCTGATCGACGAGTACGTCATGGCGCATGAAGAATGTGGAATCGCGGCTGATACGGTAGTTCAGTTGGCGCGTCGCGCAATTGAGCTAAGCCGAATGGACGCTGAACGGAAAGAAAACATGCTGCGCAGCTTCGACTTTGAATTGAATACGGCTAGAGCCCGATTCCTCGAACGCAACTAGCTTCTCGCTTCAAATGAAAAGAAGAGCTCTGACTGATGCGGCGTCGAATTATTCGACCGGCGTGACCGTGATATTGCCGTAAACGCTGTCGTCAATGGGCAAGGTGATCAGGAGCCGGTTGCCGCCGTCTACCTTGGCGCGCGCTTCCTGTCCCTTAACCGGGATAGATAATTCCACGTCTCTTGTTATCGGACCAAATCGCCTCTCCTGCAGCAGATAGCGTGCCGCAGTCGGCGTCGCTTCTGGCTCAGACTGCGCGGCAATCGTCAGAATATTGGATTCAAGACTGATTTCGATACTGTCTTTGACCAAGCCATCGATCGGCTGTGAAATGATGTGCAGGTCGCCATCAGCCTCGTAGACATCAAGCTGCAGACCGTCTTGGCCGCTCGTTAGGGCGCGGATGCGTTTTTCGACTTCTTTGGAAATCTGTTCGCCCACATGCTGGATCTCTTTCATCGGGTCGAAACGCGGTTCGTTTGTCATGGGTTCTCCTCGCGTACTGGGTCTTTCTATCCATTATACGGCTGACGGGATTTTTTGTCGCAGGGCATTAGGCTGCTGTTCACATGCGCCGCATACGGCGATTCGCAAGGGCGTTACTATCAACGCTGTTCGGCAGGAAAGTAAGGACTTCAATTATCCGCGCTCCTTGTTTAAGATTTGCTGACAGTGACCAGTGAGGGCGCAATTCCTATGCCAAAAGTCGCGTATCAAGGTATCCCGGGCGCCAATTCGGAAATCGCGGTCAGGCAGCACTTTGGCGATGAAGTCGAGGCGCTGCCCTGCCGGGACTTCAATCATCTGTTTGACGCGCTGCTGACAGATGCCGTTGACTTCAGCTTGCTGCCTGTTGAGAATGCCTTCTCCGGTTCGGTCAGCGGCGCCTACGAGCTGCTGCTTGACCATGACCTGCGAATACAGGCTGAGGTGATCCTGCACGTGCGCCACGCCTTGCTGGCCAATCAAGGCGCGACCTTGAATGACATCAAGCAGGTGCGGTCGCATCCGCAGGCCTTGATGCAATGCGAGCGCTTTTTGAAGCGCAACAGCATTGAACCGGTGGGTTGGTTCGATACAGCTGGCGCCGCGCATGACCTGTCGCGGAGCCCGGAGCCCGGTGTTGGCGTCATCGCTTCGACGCTGGCTGGCGAGCTCTATGAATTAGACCTGGTGGCGAACGAAATTGAGGACGAGCAGTATAATTACACCCGTTTCCTGTTAATGGGGCACGGAGATCCACCGCCATCGGACTACAACAAGACATCTATAGTCTTTGCCACGCGCAATCGTCCGGCGGCGCTCTACCATTGTCTGGGAGAATTCGCCAAACGCGATCTCAACTTGACCAAACTTGAGTCGCGCCCGCGGCGGAACCGCCCCTGGGAGCCGCTCTTCTATTTGGATTTCGAAGGGCATTGGCAGGAACAGCGCTGTCAGGAGTTGCTCACGCAGTTGCTGCAGCTGACTTCTTTCGTCAAGATGTTAGGTTCGTACCCAGCTGTTCGATCCGGCACGGTAGGCATGTAATGAGGGAGAAGGAATGCGGCAACTTGATGTAGCGATTTTGGGCGCCACAGGCGCGGTGGGCCAGCGATTCATACAACTGCTGGAAGATCATCCCTGGTTTCGCGTCCGCGAAGTCGTCGGCTCGCGTCGCAGCGCCGGAAAGCAGTATGTTGACGCAGCCCACTGGATCTTGAACGGCAATCCACCTGATCGTGTCGCCGGGCTAAAAGTGAAAGGTCTGGACGACGACTTTACTTCGCCGCTTGTATTCTCTGCGCTGCCTAAAGAAGCAGCTGTGACGCGCGAAATGGAGCTGGCTGCGGCCGGGCATGTCGTCTGCACCAATGCCTCGGCCAATCGCATGCTTGAGGATGTGCCGCTGCTGCTGCCCGAAGTCAATGCGGACCATGTCGGCTTGGTAGATATCCAGCGTCGGAAACGCGGCTGGACGAGCGGCGCTTTGATCGCGAATTCCAATTGCACCGTCATGCCGGTTGTGATGACGCTGAAGCCGCTGCTAAAGTATGGCGTCCGCCGGCTGCATCTGGTGAGCGAGCAGGCCGTCAGCGGCGCGGGCTATCCTGGCGTGTCTTCCATCGACATGATTGACAATATCATTCCCTATGTGCCGGGCGACGAGCAGAAGATGGAGACCGAATCACGGAAGATGCTCGGTTACTTCAATGGCAAAGGTATCGACAAGCTGGACGCAGTTGTGAGCGCCACCTGTACGCGAGTTCCCGTCGTCGATGGTCATCTGGTCAACATTTCGGTTGAACTGGAAGAAGGTCCGGCGCTTTCATCAATTCTCGACGACTGGACGACCTGGCAGGCTGACGATCCAGTTGCCAGCCTGCCCAGCGCGCCGGCCTACCCCTTGCAATACCTGGACCAAATCGACCGTCCACAGCCACGTCGGGATCGAGAAGCGGGCGGCGGCATGATGACCAGCATTGGTCGATTGCGCGAATGCCCGATTCTCGGTTACAAATTCGCGGCGCTCTCGCATAATACCGTGCGTGGCGCGGCCGGTTGCAGCATCATAAACGCCGAACTAATGGCTGTTCTGGGATATATCAAGGGGTTTCGCGTAAGAGAAGCCGCTCAAGCGTCCTAGACTAGCGCCGCAAATTCAATCGTATTTGCCGCTCGAATAGACATAGACCGCCGGACCGACCAGATCGCCATTCCCGTAGTCATATTCGCTTTCCGCCCAATTGAACAGCCAGCGCGCATCCGTAACTGTAAGGTTGACGCAGCCGTGGCTCCGCCGGAATCCGAATCCATCGTGCCAATAGGCGCCGTGCAGCGCGATCTGATCGTCGAAATACATCGTCCAAGGCACTTCCTGAATATAGTAAAAGTCCGGCTGGGCATAGGCGCCGCTCATCAGGGTTCGCTTGAAACGCACATAAACGTGAAAGACGCCCTCGTTGGTGGGCCACTCCTCCAAACCCGACGACACCAATGTGGCGAATACAGGACGGTCGCCTTCGTAAGCGATCGCAACTTGCTCGTACAGGTCAACGCTCACCCACTTCTCGGTATCGACTTCCGCCGGCTTTGCCACCGGCAGCAGCTTAGCAACTTTGAACTGATGCACCCACTGGCTCGGTCCAATTTGATACCAGTGATAGCCATTAACTTCGACCGTCGCGTAGATGTAAACCCGCGTGTAGCGATACAGGAAAGGGTTGTCAGCCGCTTCGGCGCCACCGGGCGTCTTTGATCCGCGCAAGTGCCACAATGTCCAGGCGACGGTATAGGGCAACTCCTGCTCAAGCGGAAGCACGATTCCGGCAAAGCGCGAAGGACCGATGGTTTCGCTTAGAAGATCCGACTTCACCCACTGATTCTCGCCGACCCGCGACCATTCGCCGCTTTCCTCGAACACAGTGACGAAAGTATAGCCGGATCCGAATGTTTCACTTTCCAGGCTGTTTGGCGCCGGGTAGACACTGAAGGCGCCTTCAATCTGCCGGTAGTCGCGATCGTATAGCAGCTCTTCGTCGATCGGCAGCGGACGCACATTGGGCCAGCGATTTGCTTCAATCGCGTTGACGGGCGCGCCGCATCCGTCCGGCGAACAGGCGGATTGCGCCAGCGCCGCTGAGCCAACCAACGAAAATATAGCGAATAGGATGAGAAGACTGAATGGACGCATAAGCCGCCCCGGTTAATTGACGTTCCACTATCATTAAAGCGCAAAATCTTCATTAGTTCAATTTGCGACATGTTGCAATCTGGGCGACGTATGCCAACCATAGGGTAGCGGCGGGCAGCGCGTCCGCTTGCGCAAACGACGGATACGCGATCGAGCAGGCACTGGGAAGTAGATAGCGGCGGAGCTTTCTTCATCCCGGCTATGGTAGAATCGGCGCGGGTGGACAGTGAACTGGAGGCAGGCGACATGGAAATCCTGGGCGTCGATATCGGGGGATCGGGAATCAAGGGCGCCATTGTTGACACTGTCAGCGGCAAATTCGTCAGCGAGCGCCTGCGCATTGATACGCCGCAACCATCCAAGCCTGCTGCTGTTGCGACCGTAGTCGGCGAAATCTCGGCTCATTTCAAGTGGGAGGCGCCCATTGGCTGCACAGTCCCGGCGGTCGTAAAACGCGGCGTAACCAAGACCGCTGCAAACATTGATAACGCTTGGATTGGTACAGACGCTGAAGATCTGCTGCAAACAGAGACGGGGAATCCTGTTATCGCGCTCAACGATGCCGACGCCGCCGGCATCGCCGAGATGAAATTCGGCGCGGGCCGCGACCGTGATGGATTGGTAGCGATTCTCACGCTTGGCACCGGCATCGGAAGCTCGCTATTCATTGACGGGCGCTTGATTCCCAATACCGAATTGGGACATCTCATCATCCGTGGCAAAGACGCCGAGGAGAGGGCGACCGACCGCGCTCGGCAAGAGAAAGGTTACAGTTGGAAACAGTGGGGCAAACGCGTATCGGAGTATCTTGAGTATCTTGAATCCCTGATTACGCCTGACCTATACATCATCGGTGGCGGCGTCAGCAAACGGTATCAGAAATTCTTCCCTTACATTCGGTGCACGACGGAAATCGTACCGGCGCAATTGCGAAACCGAGCCGGCATCGTCGGCGCGGCGGTCGCTGCGGCTGATTTGATGTGAACAACTGGGCTCGCGCAGTTACTTCTCTTCGGTCGCCTGGAAGACGCCCCAAAGGCGGTTGTGATAGAGCAGAGGGGTCTTGTCGTCGGTCCAGGCGCCTTCCCGGACCTTGCCAACGAACATCGTGTTCTCGCCGAAATTAATCTTCTTTTCGACCGTGCACGACAGCCAAGCCATCGCTTGCGGCATGATGGGATCGCCAAGCGCGGTTGTATCACATGGCAATCCGTCAAATCGATTCTCCAGCTGCCCGTCAAAATATCCGGCGAATCGTTTGCCGAGATCTAACTGCTGGTCGGAAAGGATGCTGATCGCAAAATGTCCTTCGTCTGTCATGAAGCGACAGATATCCAGCCGATTGGCGACATTTAGACAGACGAGCGGCGGCGTCATGCTGACGCTCGCGAAGGAATTGACCGTGATCGCTTGCCAGTCGTCATTTGAGTTCACGCTGGCAACGGTGATGCCCGCAGTCCAGCAAGCGAGAATGTTCTTGAAACTTTGCCCGTCAAGTTCGTTCATGGCGCCTCCCTAATCCAAAGGCGTGAGTATAATCGCAGTGCTAGAATATGTCAGCAAGCAAAGTCGTCGTATCGCTCGGGACGGCTGGCGCATCTTTTGGAATCCGCCAGTCCTTATCCCAGGGAACAGTTCTCATGTCTAGCGAGTTGCCAGCGTTTCGGAAAGTGCAGCGCAGCTATGCCGCCGCACTCGCGCACAGCGCGCTTGCCGGACCCCATGGGTCCTCTTTGCTTGAATTGATTGAGTTTGACGACCATCACTTCCGCGCCATTTTCGATCTCAAACAGTTCCAATTGGCTGGGGGGACGCAGTTGCCGAGTAAATCACAGTGGAATTCGCTCAAAAAACGACTGAAACGGCGTGACCGGTCGATCTTCATTTTCCGCCAATACGGACCGATAGACTGCGGCTCACACGGGAAGGTCTCGGCAGCGCAAACCTGTCTTTACCTCGATTTCGGCTTTCTCGTCTATTGATGGCTCACAATAAGCCTTCACTTGCGAAAATCGGCGAATCGATAGCCGACGCCGCGCTCGGTAATGATATACTGCGGGTTAGCTGGGTCCGCTTCAATCTTGTCGCGCAAGTAATTTACGTATAGTCGCACGTAATGCGCTTCGTCCCGATATTCATAGCCCCATACTTTCTGCAGCAGCTGATCGTGCGGCACCGTCCAGCCGGCGTTGCGTATCAAGTGATAGAGGAGCCTGTATTCGGTCGGCCGCAGCTTGATTCGCTCACCGGCGACGATAACCTCGCGGCGGTTGAAGTCGACACTCAATCGGTCGTCAATTGCCAAAATCGCTTCTTCTGTGGACGGCTTTTCCAGGCGGCGAAAGATCGCCTTGATGCGGCTGGACAATTCGCGCGGGCCAAAGGGCTTGGTGATGTAATCGTCGGCGCCCAACTCCAGACCTTGAACTTTGTCGTTCTCTTCGCCCTTTGCCGTTAGCATGATCACGGGAATATCGGAAAATTCCCGCAGCATTCTCAGCGTTTCGAATCCATCCAACTCCGGCATCATTACATCCAGCAGCACTAAATCGGGCAGCTGCGTTCGGATCGCGTCCAGCGCATCCAAGCCGCTGTGCGCTTCGATTACCAGGTGGTCTTCCAACTCCAAATTCATGCGTATAAAGCCGATCATTCTTGGCTCATCATCGACTACCAAAATCCGCTTGCCCTTTTGCTTTGGCAGCATTGCCAGGCTTGGATTCATAAATGTCTCCGATCAATGCAGTTGGCTGACTGGCGCAGCGATGCGGTTTTCTACGATTGCAGGCGAGATTGTATTGCCACTCGTATCAGGATGAGTCCTATTCGCGCGGCACTCTAAAGACGATGACAGAAATGTTGTCAGCGCCACCGCGGTCGTTGGCAAGCCGCACCAGCCGGTCACAAGCCTCCTGCGGCGTTTCGGCTTCGGCGGCCACTGTTTGGATGGTCTCGTCCTCGACCACGTCCCACAAGCCATCGGTACAAATCAGCACCTTGGAGGCAGGCGGCAAAGTACGGACCATGCGCTCCATCTTTAATTGCTCATTTTGCCCGATCGCGCGGTACAAAACGTTTTTCTGCGGGTAGTTTGCCGCCTCTTCCAAGGTCAGTTCATTCATCTCAATAAGCCGCTGCACCAAGGTATGGTCGGTTGTCAGTTGTTCAATCTTGTCCTCGTGCAGCAGGTAGGCGCGGCTGTCGCCTACATGGACCAGATAAGCGAGATTGCCAACAACTGCGACCGCGGAAAGCGTGGTGCCGCCGCCCGGTACGCGTTTGATGACCGCCCGATTCGCCTTTTCCGATGCGTTTACCAACGCCTCCAAAATCGTCGGACCGCTGCCAGCATTAAAATCCTTAAGCATCGGCACATAGATGCGGTCGAGCATTTCTGCCGCCATGGTCTGCACAGCCACGCCAGAGGCGCGCTCGCCATCGAGGTGCCCGCCCATACCATCGGCGACGACGAAAAGGCCGAAGTCGGGCCGATCGTCCACCGTTATCGAGTGCCACTGCATGCCAAAGCAGGCGTCTTCGTTGTTATTGCGCAAGGCGCCAACATCGCTTGCGATGCCGTAAGTTAATGTCTCTCGTTGTCGCCTTAAATTTGGCTTCGGCGCCGGGATTCTCGTTTGCAGCGGGAGTTCGGTGGCCGCTGCAGCATTTTCTGCTGGGGGCGGCTCAGTTGCCGCGGCAGACCCTTGGCCAGGCTCTGTCTCTATAGGTTCCGGTTCTAGCTCGTCATCAGGATTCTCTACGGTCGGCGCTGGCTCGGCAGATCGCGCGCCATCATTGGGCGCGATCGTTTCCGCGAACTCCTGCTCGGCGTCGGTTTCGGCTTCTTGCGCAGCGGGCGGCGCTTCCTCCCGGATCGGCATGTTTACACGCTGCGTGCGACTCGGCGTAACATGCGTTGCGCGGCGGTTGGCGCGGCCACGCTTCGAATCCTGGGACGGCTGGCCAAACAGCTTTCGAAGAAAATCCATCGCAAATGCCTAAAAGACGGTGCGCAAGAACCTCATGGTTGCACGTTCCTCCGCCCGTCCGGACAAGAATCAGTCAATCTCAACCAGTGATGACGCCTTCAGGGAATGACAACTTGCACAATTATATTTTACCAATGAAAATGACGCAATCATTGGCTTTGGGCGAGCAGAAGCCGTGTCGAGTTTCGAAACCGGAATGTCAATCTATCTTCATATTCCCTTTTGCAGCGTCAAATGCAGCTATTGCGCCTTCAATACCTATACGGATCTGGAGCATCTCATTCCGTCGTATGTGGATGCGCTCTGTAGCGAGTTGGCTTTCGCGGCAGGCAATTGCTCCGATAAGCGTGTCCATACGATCTACTTCGGCGGAGGCACCCCGTCGCTTTTGAGCGCGAGCCAATTTGAGCGCATATTGCAACAGCTTGCGCGGCATTTCCGCATAGTTGACGATGTGGAGATTTCGCTCGAAGCGAATCCTGATGATTTGAGCGAGGCCTACCTGCGCGACTTGCGCCGGCTTGGCTTCAATCGCTTGAGCATCGGCATGCAATCGGCGAATGAGTCGATACTGCAGATGTTTGATCGCAGGCACGATCTGCAGACGGTGGGGGCGGCCGTTGATTATGCCAGGCGCGCAAAGTTTGACAACGTTAATCTCGATGTGATCTTCGGATCGCCCGGCGAGACTATGGCTGACTGGCAAGGCACGGTCGGAGCGACGCTGCGATTTTCGCCGGATCATGTCTCGATGTATGGCTTAGAACTTAAAGGAGGCACGAGCCTGCGAGGAATGGTCGAAGCTGGCGAGTTGCCTCGACCGGATGATGACCTCTTTGCCGATATGTATGAATTTGCGGCGATGACGCTGGCGGCGGCCGGTTATGAGCAGTACGAAATCAGCAATTGGTGCCTTCCCGGGAAGGAGTGCCAACACAACTTGCAGTATTGGCGAAATCTGGAATACCTCGGTCTAGGCGCGGGCGCGCACGGTTTCGGCGGTGGCTACCGCTATTCGACGATTGCCGCGCCGAGGGCTTATATCAACGCTTTGCGGAATTTGTCCGCCTGCGTCACTCCAGGCGCTCCGACGCCAGCCGCGTCGAAGACTATCCTTGTGAGCGAAGCTGACGATCTTTATGAGACCATCATGATGGGATTGCGTCTGACAAAAGAGGGTATCAATCGCTCGCGCTTCCGCCAGCGCTTCGGCCGCGACTTCCTCGAGCTATTCGCTGGACCAGCCGACAGGATGAGCGCCGCCGGACTGCTCACGGTCACAACTGAGAGTATAGGTCTGAGCCAAGACGGACGGCTTCTCAGCAATGGTGTCATCCGCGCCTTTGTAGACGAGATTACGCTATGAGCTGGAGTTCGATTTGCTGCAGCGCGGCGATATTGCGCGAAGCCGTGCACAGCATCGCGATTCGCAACTGGGCTTTTAACTCTTGAATCAATTCATCAACTGCCTGGAACGAATCGCTGGCCGCCTTCAAGAAAGGGCTGGCGAGGCCCGCCACATCAGCGCCGAGCGCCAGGCACTTGGCGATGTCGATACCATCGCGTAAGCCGCCACTCGCGATGATCGGCAAATCTGGCGCAGCCCGCCGCGCGTATTGGATGGCTTCCGCTGTCGGTATGCCCCAATCAGCGAAGCTCCGCGCTACCCTGGCGTGAAAAGATGAAGGCGCGCGGTGGAACTCCACCTCGCTCCAGGAGGTGCCGCCTGATCCAGCCACGTCAATTGCGGTCACGCCGGCGCCAGCAAGATCGCGAACAGCCGATTCCGAAAAGCCCCAGCCGACTTCCTTGGCGATTATCGGAACAGAAACGCGGGCGCAGATCGATTCCACTTTGCGCAGGAGATCGGAAAAGTCGATATCGCCTTCGGGCTGAACCGCTTCCTGCAATACGTTGAAATGCAAAATCAGCGCATCGGCGCTCACCATGTCGATTGCTTTCCGACATTGCTCGAGGCCGTATCCATAATTCAACTGCACTGCGCCAACATTGGCGAAGAGTAAAATGTCGGGCGCGATATCTCGGATGCAATAGCTGCCCGCCAGCGCGCTGTCTTCGATAGCCGCCCGTTGGGAACCCAGACCCATTGCGATACTGTGTTTCTCCGCTGCCCGAGCCAGATTGCGGTTGATGCCTTGCGCAATTTCTGTACCGCCTGTCATCGACGAAATCAGAAGCGGCGCCGACAGTTGCTTGCCAAACAGACTTGTAGTCGTGTCAATGTCATCAAGGCTGAGCTCCGGCAGCGCTTGGTGCAAAAATCGATAGCGCTCCAATCCGGTGCTTAGGCGCGGAAACTGAACATCGTTCTCGAGGTTAATGCGGATGTGGTCCACCTTCCGGCTCTCGGTGGAGGGCTGCCCCGTCACTTTCGACATGTAATGGTGTTCCTTATGTCAGAGCATCGTCGATTGCATGAATGCGCGGCAATCGTACTGATGATATGGCCGACTGTCAATCATTGCGCATTCCGTGAATCGGCTAGCAAGGCGCAGGAAAATTAGTATAATGAACTGTCATGAATTGACAAATCAGATTCCATCCAGGAGGTAGGGCTAACATGGCGACAATTGAGGAACGTGTGAAGGGAATCGTGGTAGAGCTCTTGGGCGTGGAAGACGACCGGGTGGTGGAGGGCGCCAGCTTTCGGGAAGACCTCGAAGCGGACTCGCTTGACCTGGTTGAATTGATCATGGCATTTGAAGAGGAATTCGGCGGTGAAATCAGCGACGAAGATGCCCAGCGAATCGAGACCGTCGGGCAGGCAGTTGAGTATATCAAGTCAAATATGGAATGATTTATCTCACGTCTTGGTCATGCAATTTTGAGAAGGCAGCGCATGCTGCCTTTTTCGTTTATGCTGCGTGTGCGGCTTCCGCATTTACCCTGACGCAAAGGAGCAGGTTAATCAAGGCCTCGGCCAGCGCCGGCGGCTGTATTTGCTTTCCCAGAATTTCGCAACCGGGTGTCTTAACCCATGACTGGCGCGTTTCTGGCAACAGGCTTTGAATATTCGGCTGAAATCATTCGGCAGCAAGTTTCCGAGATCAGTCCGCGTCGGGCAACTGACGATTATCGCCGAGCTGCTCGGCAAACGCGCCAAGTATCTGGATTCATGAAGCCGCCTGTCTCCGCGAAAACTTGCCGCCAGCGGAAAGCGCCAGCAGCGCGAGATAACTCAAGCTCAAAATCACTATGCCGGCGCCGCTAATTGCGCCAAGCTGGAAACTACGGTAAAGCGCCTCCGCCTGCGCCAATCCAAGTACGGACGTCGCCAATCCCATGATTGGCAAGACGATGGTCGCGAGCGCGACGAGCCTTGGATTGCGCAGCGGTATCGCAGCGATACCACCGATTAGACTGGCGATTGCCAGGAAGAATTGCTGGCGGTAATTCAAGTTGTTGATGTCGTAAACATATTCGAATGGCGGAAGCTGGGCCGCCGCGAGCAAGAGAATCGCAATTGCCGCGATCGCCATCGTCGCTCGGCTTTCAGCGACCGCGCCAAGGATAAGACATAGAATCACTGGTTGCAGACGCAGAAGCAGGGGCGCCAACAGCGGCGGAGATGTCGCGCGTTGAGCCGGTAACAGGCTGGCCCATTCGGCTAGATCAAAGGCGCCGAGGGTCATGGACCCTGTCGGCAAGACAATCCAAGGCTGTATGTAACCCAATAGGCCGACCAGTACCAGCAGAGCCGCTAAAGCTGAATAATGGCTTAAATGGTTATTCCGGCTCAATATTTGGATTCTCCGCCATCGCTTCTCATTCTTTGCGCGTTTTGTTTCGCCGGCTTACCGTCGCATGCTCAGCATCTCATCGTAAATCGACCGGAGCTGCCTGGCCGCCCGCATCCATGAGAATCGCTTCACCTGCAAGAAGCCCGCTTGGATCAGCTGCGCTCTTCTGTCGGCGTCCGTCTCAAGTTTTACGATTGCATCGCGAATGGCGCCGGTATCATAAGGATCAACAAGCAGCGCCGCCTCCCCGCCGACTTCTGGCAACGATGAAAGATTGCTGGTGACGACAGGGGTTCCGCAAGCCATCGCTTCGAGCGCTGGCAGTCCGAACCCTTCGTAAAGCGAGACCATCGCCAGCAGCCTCGCGCCACTGTATAGCGCCGGCAGATCCCGATCCTCGACCAAGCCGAGCAAATGTACACAGTCATTCATTTCCGTACGCTCGATTGTCTGCCGCATTTCATCTTCGAGCCAACCGCTGCCGCCGGCAACAACATAGTGCAGATCCTGCCCCATTTGGCGGACCTCTGACAATGCTTCTATCACGCGACTGTAATTCTTCCGCGGCTGCAGCGTACCCACCGACAGCAGGTAGCTGACCTGCTGCAAGCCATATTTGACGCGCATTCTCTCTAACTCCTTTGGATCGGAAACTTGGCTGAAGGCGCTGTCGACGCCGCTGTAGAGCACGGTGATCTTGTCCGCGCGCGTCCCGTAAAGGTCAATCAGGTCGGATTTGGTCGCCGCGGAATCGGCCAGGACATGGTCGGCCGCCTCAACTGAGCGAGGCACGGTCTCATCCAAATATGCTTTCAATGCCGGGCTCGCTGTACTGGGGACGCGAATGAACGAAAGGTCGTGCACGGTTAGCAGGGTTCGCGTTTCTGTGCGGGTCGGCGGCAGGACAAAGTCGGTCGCATGAAACAAGTCGACTGGACCGACGAATGCCTCTACCGGAAATCGCAAGCCCATCCGATGCCAGAGACGGGCCAGCCACTTCGCGCTGATTCGAGTCGGCTTCCAAGTGAAATTCTCCGCCGGCGGTTGCGGCAGTTGCGTTTTCGCGGCGCCCGCGACAAAAAGACGAAACGAACTAGATGAATCTATTGCCGCCAGCGCGGCCGTGAGCTCGCGCGTGTATCGTCCGATTCCGCCAGTCTGCTCAAATGCGGGAGTATAATCCAGGGCGATTCGGCGCACGTTATTCGATGTCGTTATACGTCCATAAGCGATTCGCCGCGAAGTTCCATATCATCACGATCAGTACGCCAAATACCAGCGCGATATTGGTGCCCAGCTTGTTCTGGTCGATCAAGGATGGCGCATAATCAGACAGCATACTTTGCAGCGCGGTAGTCGACAGCTGACCGAGCAAATCATAAGTGCCGCTTATCCATACGTTGCGGATGATCAATCCAATTACACTGACGACTCCGAACTGCGCCAATTGCCGCCGTATCGAATAGCTGCGCGAATCGGGGTAGGTCCAGAATCGATTCCAGATGAAATTGCTGCCAACGGCCAGCACGAAGGCGAGGCTATTGGCCAGCAGCACTTGTTGATCGCTCTCAGGCGGCAGAATTGTGTTCTGCAAGAGGATCAATGTGCCAATATCAATAAGGAAACCCAATGTTCCGACAAAAGCAAACTTGATGAAGCGCTCAACTTCCTTTGCTTGCCCGCGCCCGATCTTCTGTGACAGGGCGACGATGAGTTTGTCAATCGGCGTGGCCAGGCCTTGGTATGGCTGCGCTCCGTCAGGGTCTTCCGGCGTCACAGCTTGGGACATATTCACTCCACTTCAAGCGAATGGCTGACTTGGCGGTGCAAAATCGCCAACACACTCAATAATACACCGACATGCAGAAACAGGTTGTTCACAAATAGATTGTCAAAGATGCTGTGGACGGCGATATACGTCCAGCAGCCCAGCAAGCCGACGGCAAGGGCGCGCGCGCTCCAGTCCGGGTGTCGGCGGGTCGTCCAGGTGACCCGAAAGATGATGAGCCAAAACGCAAGATAGGCGAGCAGACCGACCACACCGGTTTCCGCCAGAAAATTCAAATACAGATTGTGCGCGTGGCCAAGGGGTTCCTCCCAATTGATCAGGCGATAGTCCTCATAGACCTGGGCGTAATTGCCCAAGCCCACGCCGACAAACGGATGCGCTTGCGCCATGCTGACGGCCGCCTGCCAATGCGCTATCCGCTCGACGACCGCGTAATTCCATGGATAGAACTCGATACCGCGCACATCTGAAACGGTGATTAAATCGGTGGCCGCCGTAGTTAGACGACTCACAACCGATCGTGGCAGCAAGCCGACAAACCACATCGAAAGAACCAATGCCGCCAAGGCAATGGCATACGAGATTCCCTTTGCCAATCTCCTCGGAAAGGCGATAAGCATGACAACAAGCGAGGCCGCGAACCCTAGCCAGGCGCCGCGGCTCCACGATGCGAGCAAAGCCGCAAGAAGGGTAGCGAAAACGAGGGTAGTGATCGCTAGCGCGGCGACGCGGCTTGAAGCCGGTCGGCGGCCAGCGCGAAAGCTTAGCGCAATCTGATAGACCTTGGCCACGGCGCACATCATGGCAAGTGGCAAGGCGATCCCCATAAAGCCCCCGAAGGGATTGGGCTGACCGAATGTGCCGAATGCGCGAAAGTAGCGCCCCAGGATGACCAGGTGATCGGCGCCGCTGCCGCCGAAGAAAATGTATAAGCCAACAATCGCGTTTGCGGTGGCGCTGGCAAGCACGGCGACGATCAGCCATGTCCAGTTGGCTCGCGCGGTTTGTGAAAGCATCCAGACCAGGAGCGCGATCCCCACCCACTTCAACCACTCCGTCAGCCAATTGCTGATGCTTGCGCTGGTCCAAACACCGACCGCCAACACTATACAGAGGCCGACCGCGGACAAGAACACCGGTTCCACGGGCAAGCTGGGAAGCGGGCAACGGCGTATGATTGCGTCTGCCAGCCAAACAGCGAGATAAAGCGCAAGCAGTATCTGGCCGATATCGAGCGGTAGCGCCAGGCTCGACTCGGTGGCAATCAGTGTGCGCAGCGGCGAAAGAACAAGCAGGATGACCAACATGCTTAGCGGCGTCTGAGGCAGCAGCAAAATACAAACGAAGGTCAACGCAATAAGCAGAAAAAACGACAGAGGCAAAGTGTTGAATGCAATGGCTGCCACCAGCGCTGCCGCTGTCGAGATCCACGAGACAGAGTTGCGGGTTGGCGCCAAGCTCGTCCTAGCTGACCGCAGTAAGGACCGATCGGAAATACTCAAGTGTCCATTCCAGTCCATGTTCGAGTTCGACTCTTGGTCGCCAATTCAGCACTTCCCGTGCGCGCCTTGTATCCGGCTTGCGCGTCTGCGGGTCGCCATCAATGCGTGAACCTTCGGCGAATATTATCCCGGATCGATTGTCAGAAACGCGATTCACGATCTTGGCAAATTCAAGGATGCTGATTTCCCGCGTCGTCCCAATGTTGACGGGCTCAACGAAATCGCTGTGCAAGAGACGGACGACGCCCTCGACCAGGTCGTCAATATACTGAAAACTGCGCGTTTGCGAGCCGTCGCCGAATAC
This sequence comes from Chloroflexota bacterium, assembly GCA_026706445.1. Classification (GTDB taxonomy): domain Bacteria; phylum Chloroflexota; class Anaerolineae; order Aggregatilineales; family Phototrophicaceae; genus UBA6055. The sequence goes on along the minus strand of JAPOYT010000030.1, from coordinate 17,190 downwards.
GCTCAGCGCTTCGCCCCGAACCGCCTGCCCGATGAAGTTGGGCACGACGCGCCCATCGTCGAGTCGCATTCGTGGACCATAGGTATTGAAGATGCGGACGATCCGCGTGTCCATCTGATGCTGCCGGTGATAAGCCATAACTAGCGCTTCGGCATAGCGCTTGGCTTCATCATAAACGCCTCGCGGTCCCACTGGGTCAACGTTGCCGGCGTACGATTCCTTTTGCGGATGCTCGAGTGGGTCGCCATATACCTCGGAAGTAGAAGCGAGCAGGAAACGCGCGCCTTTCGCCAGCGCCATCCCCAGGGCGTTATGGGTGCCAAGCGCGCCCACTTTCAATGTCTGTATGGGATATTTCAGGTAATCAATTGGGCTGGCTGGCGAGGCAAAGTGCAGCACCGCCTCGACTGTGCCCGGCACATGGATAAAATTGCTGACATCGTGATAGATGAACTCGAAGTTTCGGTTTCCCGCGAGGTGCGCGATATTGTCTTGCGACCCGGTAATGAGGTTATCCAAGGCAACGATGCGATGGCCGTCGCGCAGAAAACGGTCACACAGATGTGAGCCGATGAAACCGGCGGCGCCGGTGATCACGACGCGCATTTGACTTCGCCTCCCGAATCTTGCACGGCTGCAATCTTACCATACTTGGCCGCTCCGTCGTATGAAGCCAGGCGGCGGACCTCGACGGTGTCAGGCTTCGAACTGGTCGGCAAGCTGCCGCAGTCTCATCATAGCGGCTAACTGGAACATGAAGATGAATGCCAAATCAATTACAAACACGCTGTTGTCTACCAAGCCATGAATCAGGAGCGCGGCCATACTGCCACTGAGGCCCAGCGTCATCGATAAGAGCAACGGGTCGCGCTGTCCAACCTTCCTTGCCACTGAGTAGGCCCGCCGCCAGAATTCAATCTGAATCAATCCAAAGATCGCCACTCCAAAGACGCTAAGCCGCGTCCAAAAGTCCAAGATGAAGTTGTGTGGATGCGATAGATCTGGATCCCATATCGCGTCGGGTCTCAGATACTCGCCGCCGAAATAGTAGAGAAACTGATCCAGACCGATGCCGGTTATCGGTCTATCGCGAAGGATCGATACAGTGCTTTCCCACAGACGCAAACGAACGAAGTTTGTGCCACTGGTGAAATCGAAGAGACCGGTGAATCCGTCGGAGAGTTGCGGCAGGAGGAAAACACCCGCCAAGCCGATCAGCCCAAGCGCGAGAGTCGGTACCAGCGCTCGCCGTCCGAACCGCCCGACGAATACGGTAACTACAGCAGCGGGCACACCAAGGAAGATCGCGCCAACGCTCTGCGTCAAAATCAGCGCTGGCAACATGACCACTAGACTGCCTGCGGCGATCCAGCGCAATCGCGGCGAGAGATTTATTATCATCATAGCCAAGGCGAAAGGAATTGTTCGGCCAAGCAACAAGCCGACATTGTTTGGCGAGCCGTAAACACTCCTTAGCGGCCAAGGTCCGCTAGCGAGGAGAACGTCATAAAGGCCGTACAGAGAAGCCACGACGCCAGCGAAGAGCAGCGCGGCGAGCAACCGGAAAAGCGTCCGTCTGTCGGGATTAGCCAATCGAAGCAGCAGAAAGAACATGGCCGGCTCGATAATCAGCGTCCGCAATTCTGTTAGGGCATGGTCGCGGTGCTGCGCCCATAATAGCGACAGCAATGCCAGTACAACCAGGCAGCCGACGGCTAAATCCAGCGCCGTTATTCGACGCATCGCCGTACCGGATAGGGCAGGAAAAGCGGCGTTTTCCATCTGCATGCGCTTGCCGATAGTCACCATAAGTTTGACTAGACCGGCCGCGGCTGAAATCAGCAAGAGGATTTCGACCATGGGAAACGCATATATGTGGAGTTCGACGGGGTAAAGAAAGAATGGCGCCCACAACAGTGTGAGGATCAATCCGTTCTCAATTCGGTGGTAGATTTGTACAAATAGCAGCAGCCCGATGATGAGCGAAATAAGGAAACTTTCCGATATGTACAGCGCGCCGCCCGTTAGAATCGCGAGCAAGATATTCACTTCGTCTCGCGCCAGGATCGACGCCTTAGGCGAGTCCCAGGTCCAAAGCATGGCTAACATCATCAAAATCGAAGTGACGCCCGTGAACAGAAGATGTGTCGTGGCGCTGAGCCCTGAAAGGAGATTAGTAATTCCAGGCAGCCAGACGTCCCAGGGGGAAGTTGCGATGGTCATTGCCAGTACGCTCAGGGACAGGGCGGTGGCAAGGAGGCCAAGCGTTATCTGTCGATTGTAGGGAGGGGACAGATCGCCAGAGCTTACGGCGTATCCGGCGATTGCCCAGCGATCCCAACCTTGGTCGGCGCTGGCATGCAGTTTGTGGTTGCCAAGAGCCAAATTTGAGGCAATCGGCACGAGATTCAGTTCGGGCGCGCGTGAATTGCTGCGGAGGAACACGTATGCTCTTCCGTCGGCGTCTTTTTGCAGGGCGTTTGGCGCCAGTCCGTCCACGGTGGGATACAAGAATGCGAAATAATCGTCTTCTCTCAAGAGCATGGCGACATCGGCGCCAAAAAAGTCGAAGGACAGCTGGCTGTCAGTAATCGGCTGTTTGCCAATATCCGCTCCTAGCTCGCTGAATTGCCAGAGGCCACTGTAAGACGCGTGGGAGTTGCGCGCGTGATACAAGCCATTTTGGGCGAGACTCGGAAATTGGTAGGTTTGCAGCGCGCGTAAGAGCGCCGATTCGCTTCCATCCTGTTTCAGAAGGGCAAATCCCCACTGCGCGCTCTCCGGATCCGCCTCCGGCTGCCAGTGCTGCAAGAATAGCGGTCCCAGCCACGGCATTTCCCGGTGTACGCGATCGAGCGTTTGCAGCGCGAATTGCGTCTGTTCTTCGACGGATACCTCGCCCCAAATTGAGGCGTCGCCCGGCCAGTCAAGCGGCAAGGCATTCCAACCGTAGTTGCTGGCCCACAGCGGTTTCCTGCCATCGTCGTTGGCGAGCATAACTTCGCGCAATGCGATAATGCGAGAGAAGTTCAGCACATTTTCGTCGACTGCTCTATCTAGCGGAGAAGTGAACTGACCGTATGGTTTGCCGGCGACCACATCCATTAGTTCGCGCGCGCCCTGCGCATACATCGCCTGCAAGTAGCGGATGTCGCTGATGTTGCGCCCGGCGGTTTCCACTGTAGGCGCCAGTCCAGCGGCGACGATTGCCGCCGAAGGATCAGCGTCCAATATGGCATCCCGCGCCGATGCAAGCATAGCGACATATTCCGCCGGCCGTGGATCGCGTCCGCCCCAGGCATCGCCAAGATTGGGCTCGTCCCAGATCTGGTAATAGTCAATGACGTCGCCATAGCGGGCGGCGAATTCTCGACAGAAGTTGGCGAAATCAGCCAATGAATGGGGCGGGGCGCTGCGCGAGGAGACCGCGTCCCCGTCTTCGCCCTGCGCCCATTTCGGCGAATTCATGATAACGACAACTGCTTCGAGCTCGTCAATTTCGCGCAAGCCGCCCGCGACTTGATCCCAGGCAGACCAGTCGTATTCCCCTTGACGCGCCTCTATTTCATCCCAATAAGCAAACTGCCGTATCCAGCGGAAATTCGCGGAGCGGATGCGCTCCAGCGTCTTGCTGAGGTCAGGTTCGCTATACTGCATCAGCTCGACATTGACACCGGACCGTTCCACGGCAAATGGTAGATTCTTGTCCTTGGTTGGATCAACATATCCGCGCAATTCGAAGTCGCGCAGTCGGAGGGTTCCGAAAGTCGCGGCCAGGCTACCGCATACCAGAAGCAGACTGAGGATCAGCAGCGACAGTCTGCGCATTATTCTGTCCAGACGGGGTTCGATGTTTCACCGTCAAAGGTGACCTGAAAGCGCTCTGCCGACGCGACATCAATCAGCCACAAGTTGCCTTCGTAGATCAGCGCGATAAATTGCGCATCGGGGCTCCAGACATAATCGCGAGACCTGATAGCAAAGTCGCGCTTGCGGATGCCCGGCTCATCATCAAGCGGGAAAATCCGACGCCGATTGCTGCCGTCGCGGTCAGCCACCATAAGATCGTATTCGCCATTCATACTGTTCTCTGGCTCACGAGCCTGCAGCCAAGCGAGATACCCGGCGCTGTATTCGGCGCCTCGCGCTGCGTAATCCGGTGAGAATGCGGGCGCTGCCCACATGCCGGCGGATGAAAGCAGGCGCGCTGAAAATCTACCATCAACACTGGAAATGACGAGATCGAAAATCGGACTGGTTTCGGCCGGTTCGTTGCCGAGCGGGGCGCCGTGCAAAACTCCCGCGAGCAGTTGTCCATCAATTGACCAAGACAGCTGCGATAACCATACCCAATCGGTGGCGCTGTAAAATACCGCATATTGGGCGAGCGGGATCAGCCGCTTGTCTGCCAATTCAACCATGCCGAAGCCATCAGCGTTTACCCAAGCCAGTTTGTTTCCGTTTGGCGACCAGGCGAAATTCATGCCCCACCAGCCGTAAAGCCCGCCGCTCGATTCGGGCAGGACCTCGTCTATGCCTAGCGTTCGACCACTCTCCAAGTCAATGGTCATAAGCCAGAGATTGTTAAGCGCCTTCCAGCGGACCGTGCCGGGGCTGCGTTCGCCCGTGGCATAGGCGATTTCATTGCTCGTTCGCGGCCGCCATTCGCCAAAGAGAACATCGGTAGGCGCCATACGAATCGGCTGGGCATCCCCGCTCGCGTCGATTATCCACAGCTCATTGAAGAATTCGTCGGTCGCATCCGTCTCGCTCGTGAAAATAAGCCCTTTGCCGTCTTGTCTTTGGTGAAATACCAGAGAGTCGAGATTGTGATCCGCGGTCAACTGACGCTTGTTTGCCGCATTGTCAGTAATCGTCCAAGCGTTCCTATGGTTGATGTAGCTTAACCTGCCCGCAATGGCGACGGGTTGGACCGTATTGCTGGTTCCGACGAACATGACTTCGTTTATGGGCTTCCTTATGACCGTTGGAAAGCCGAGCTGTTCGCGTTCCACTTCAGTATCATCTTCCAATACGACGCGATAGCAGACCTCGCGGATTCCCGGCGCGCCGACCTTGCCGCTTTGTCGCTCGCCAGCCGGTATGCCTTCTTTCGGTTGCAGCAGTTGCTCAAAGGCAATCTCTTCCTGCTCGCAAACATCCTGCTCAACAACACGTCTGATCGTAATGCGCATTCGGTCGACAATCGGCGAAACAATGGGATGGCTTATGCGGTCCCGCGGTCCCAGTTCGATTTGCGCGCCAGCCAATACCTGGTCGACAGTCAGATCATTTGAGAAGCTGTAGCTGGTTTCGCGCCCATCCACAATGACGGAGACGTCGATTGACTTTTCTTCTTGCGCTGATCGGCAGCCGATTATGGATGACGCGATCATAAAGCAGAAAACCATCCGTGATAGCATTCGCGTCCTATGCCTTATTGCGCCAATTTCACTCTATATCGTAGCTGAGTTTCGCCTGAGCACAAATAAGCGCGGATAAAGACCCCGCATGTTAATTCTGGTTTCCCGATCGGCTCTCCAGAGGGATGTTTCAAGGCTGCGCCGCATCAGCCGGATTTCATGGGTTAGCACGGCGAATGCGGCATCCGGGTGCGCCAGACGCGCCGCCTCGCGCAATATGGCAGGATATAGCCGTTCGTTTTCTTCATGCGAACCAATAAGATGACCGAAGGGCATGTCGGCGTAGAGTCGATCAGCGCTGCGAGATGCCAATGGCGCGTTTGTGCCGTCCGCGCGCAAGTGGTGGATCCGACGGGCGGCGCCGCTTGCCTGGGCATTGCGTCGACCAGTTTCGAGCGCGGAATCGCTGCAATCGACCGCCAGCAGCAGATCAGCGGGCTGCGCAAGCGCATGTTCAATTGCGATGGTGGAGGCGCCGCTGCACAGATTGACAATCGTGGACCGATGAGGCAGCGCGCCGTCCTGCGTCATCACGAAGGCAACTGTCGCATTGAGCGAGCCGGGCATGTTTTCCAGGCGATAATCCCGCACGGAAAGCGGTCGCGGCGTAATGCGAACCAAGACTTCCCAACCGCTTGCTCGTCGGTCCGGCATGAATCTGACGAAGAGCTCTCCTTTTTCATCTGCGGACCCATCCAGCCGCAGCGCTCCCGCCAAGGCTAGTCGCAGTCGGCGCATGACTGATGACTCCGATCCGGCGGCGCCGATTCCCAGAGTCCGCGGCGGATTGAGAAATGATCGCGATGCCTCGGACAAGATTGCTTTCAGTCGCGCGAAATGCTGGTGCCCAAGCAGCGCTTTTGGGCGGGGAATCGCAAAATGATGGATCTGGTAAATGGCGACGACTGAGCGCAGCTCTTGCAACCCGAACAGACCGCCGCTGTATCGGAAGCGAAGAAAACCCGCTCGCGCTTTACGAATCTGGCTAGCGTTGCCGCCAAATCTGCTGCGCAGCTCGTCACATGTATAAGCCTCCAAGCCGGGGATTATTTCAGCCTCAAACTCGGGCGCGGCGTTTGCTCGTCTGGCCGACATCGCCGCTCATCTCCACTTTGGCTCTCGATCGTTGCTGCCAAGCGGCGTCAATCGCTTCACATTGCCGCCATCGGCGCTCATGGTGTAGATATTGCGTTCGCCGTCATTATCACGGTCCGATACAAAAGCGACGAGCGCGCCGCCGGCAGCCCAGGTTGGCTGTCGCTCATCCGACGGGTCGCCGGTAATCTGACGGAGATTCTCGCCGGTAGTTGGGTCAATGACGAAAATGTCTTGGCTGCCATTTCTTGTAGATGTGAAGAGCAATTTATTGTGGGTAGCGCTATTGAGCCAACTCGGCTGAGAATTATCGGATTCGTCGCCGGTCAGCGTAAGTATCTCCGAGCCGTCGGTTGAACTCATTACGTGGATATTCCGCTGCCCGTCGATATTTGACACATACGCGATGGCGCTGCCGTCCGGTGACCAACTTGGTTGGTCATCGACATGCACATCGACAGTGAGTTGAATCTGGCGGCTGCCGTCAGCGTACATCACCATGACATCTTTGTCGCCAAAGCGGTCGGATACAAAGGCGATGCGCGCGCCATCGGGTGACCAAGCGGGACCGGTGTTCGAGCCTTGATTTGTGAGACGGCTTACCGCGCGGGTCTCGACATTCATACGGTAGATGTCGAAGATATTGTCGTCGCGCCTGGATGCAAAGGCGATCGATTTTCCATCGGGCGACCAAGCGGGATGCCGATCGCTGGACGGGTGATTGGTCAGGTTGACGGCATTTGCGCCGTCGGAGTCCATTACGTAAATCTCATTGTTGCCATCGCGGTCGCTCGTGAAGGCGATCTTCTCGTCGACCGCCGCCGCTGGCTGATATGCCTCGCTCACTGTTACAAGCTCTTCATAGCTAGCGTCACCGCCTTCAGTTGAAACGCTGTGGATTACGCGATAACTTCCCGCCGCCAGATAGGTATGAACCGGATCCTTCTCAGTTGAGGCGCTTCCATCGCCGAAATCCCAGTTGTATTCCAGGTCTTCGCCTACCGCCGCAGACATGAAAGACACTTCAAGATCTTCAACCGATACAATGAAATGCGCGGTCGGTTGAGCGGTCGGGTTGGCAAGGCTTTTCGCAATCTCGCGCACGCGTGTAATCGCTACCCGCCCAGCAGATAAGCGCTGCTTGTCCAGATGGCAGGCCGCCAGCAGCGCTATGCCTACACTGAGCAGCAATATAGGTAGAATTCGCCGCATTCGCCCAAGCCTCGTCAACTGAAACCTCGGTAACGATTGGTCCACTTCCGATTATACTCATTTTGGGAAAGCGCTGAATTGCCTGTCCGCTAAATGTATTCCCTTGGGCGCAGACGCTAGAGGTCTTTTCATTTGTGTTGTAGAATGCCCGCTCGTCGCATCGTTCACGACCCCGCCGACTATTACGGCAAGAGGCGCATTCTGTGAGAATCATCGCTCTATTGGTCATCTGTCTGCTTTCGGCGCATAATTTCGCGCAGGAAGCGACGCAGGACTCGGCGCCAACCAAGACCGCAGATCCAACTGAAACCGCGGCTGCGAATACCAATGCCGCAGACGCGGCGGCGCCCCAGCTGACGGTTCTGGAGAGCCCCTTCCTCCAAAGCGATCTTGAACTGATTGTCGGCAACGTCCAGCGACCCAACGGCATCGTCTGGTTTGAAGACACACTTTATACCGTTTGCAATGGGGACTGGACGATATACAAAATCAATGACCGAACTGGTGAAACCATCACGTACGTTTTCGGCGTGCGCAACGGCAACAGCATCGTTGCCGAACCTACCGAAGCCGGATTCAATCTCTGGGTGCCCGATCCCGATACTGGCGCCTTGTGGAAGGTCGATGAACGCCGGGCAGCGCCGGAAAGCATCAGCTCGGATTTAGAGGCGCCATGGGGACTCACGCGGCTGGATGAAGGCAGTTTCCTGATCACGGATACAAGGTCGGATTCCATCATGGTTGTGCCGCTTGGCGGCGCGCCGATCACTGCGCACAGCGAACTGCGCTCGCCCACTGGAATAGTACGCGACGGAAACAAAGTCTATTTTGCCAACGGCGGCAGCGCCCGGCGCGGCATCGAATTCTTCGAAATTGCTGATGATGGAACCATGTCCGCGGTTCAGCCGCTGGTGTCAGGTCTTCAGAATACGACGAACATCGCCATGGGCAGGGACGGATATCTCTATTTTTCCTACGCGCTAGGCACGCGAGGAGTCGTCGGGCGGATTGACCCGACCGCTTGCTTCGAGAGCGGCTGCAGCAATCAGGATGTGGAGATGGTTGTATTTTCAGACGTCCCCGCGCCCCTTGCGATTGCATTGTCCGACGACTTGCGCCTTTTCTTGCATAGCCGCTTCAAGCCTGAGTTCTATTGGGTGCAATTGCCCGTCTAGTATGGGCTCGCTCCGCCCGGCATCGGTCTCATTCCGTAGACATGACGGCGAACTGACGATAGGCTTCACAATGCGATTTGGGCAGGCGCAGGTTTAGCCGCCAGCCGTCGCTGTCAGTTCGCTCGGACTCGATAAAGCCTTTGTCATACAAGTCGGAATAGACCTGGCCCGTCTGGTACGGAATCACAACTTCGAGCGAGGCCATCTGCGCTGACAACGCGGCGCGCATTGTCTCCAGAAGCTCATCTAAGCCGTCACCCTCTTGCGCAGAAATCGGCGCCATACCGACATAAGTATCTATCAGATTGAAAGCGGGAAGCGCGCCATTTACGCGATCAGTCTTGTTCAACACGAGGATACGCGGCATGCTCGCGGCGTCGATTTCCGCCAGTGTGTCTTCCACCGCTTCGATATGCTGCCCGGCATTTGGATGGCTTGCATCGACCACGTGAAGCAAAAGATCCGCCTCTACCACCTCTTCCAGTGTGGCGCGGAATGCTGCGATCAGTGTCGTAGGCAGCTTTTGAATGAATCCGACCGTATCGGTGAGCAGTACTTCACGACGATCCGGCAATTGCACGCGGCGCGTGGTTGGGTCCAATGTGGCGAACAGCTGATCGGCGGTATAGACCTTTGCTTCTGTTAAGGTGTTGATCAGCGTCGATTTGCCCGCGTTGGTATAACCGACCAGCGCAGCCAAGGGAAGACCAGAGCTGCGGCGTCGCCGCCGATGAAGACTGCGATGCGCGCGCACATGCTCGAGGTCTTGCTTTAGCTTGGTGATCTTCCGCGCAATTTCCCTCCGGTCCACTTCCAACTGAGTCTCGCCCGGTCCGCGCAGACCAACGCCGCCCGAGCCTCCACGAGCGCCGCCACCGCCCGCTTGTCGCGCCAAATGCGTCCATTGCCGTGTCAGGCGCGGCAACAAGTACTCATACTGCGCCAATTCCACTTGTAGCGCGCCCTCGCTGGTGCGGGCGTGCTGGGCGAAGATGTCGAGGATCAGCGCCGAGCGATCGAGAAGCCGTACTGATTCGTCCAAGTGCTTTTCCAGTTCTCGCTGATGACGCGGCGAAAGCTCCTCATCAAAGATTATTACGCTGGCTTCACGCAGGTTTACCTCATCGACGATCTCTTGAAGCTTGCCAGCGCCGATCAAGGTCTTGGGATTTACCTTTCGCAAACGCTGCCAGGTCCGCCCGACTACGCGTATACCGGCGGTCTCAGCCAATAGGGCAAGTTCGCGTAAGGAATCCTCAATCGATAGCAAAGCGCGCTCCGATTGAAAGGCGATGCCCACCAGGTAACCGCGCTCGGCTTCTGTCTCATTTGAGAAATGGTAATCGGTCATGTAGTTTCGGTTTTTTTCAAGCTAGCCTGTGGCGCTATCAGCTCATCACGCATTTCGCAGAGCGACGCCAGCATAGACGCTTTCGCTCGTTCGGCATAGGCGCGTTTTCGCTCGGCTTTGTTTTTTATCCTGGTCTCCAACGGCGGCAATATGCCCAAGTTCGCTTTCATTGGCTGGAAGCGCTTGGGATCCGTATGCGTCACATAGTGGCATAGGGCGCCAAGCATTGTATCTGCTGGCGCTACCCACGCTGGTTGCCCTCTGAGCTGCCGCGACAAATTCAATGCGGCCACCAAGCCGGTCGCGATATTGCCGACATATCCTTCAACGCCAGTGATTTGGCCCGCAAAATAAAGCTGAGCCTGTCGCCGAAATCGCATTGTGGGGTGGAGCAGGGCGGGCGCATTCAAAAAGGTATTGCGGTGCATCTGGCCCATGCGGATGAATTCAGCATTCTCCAGCCCGGGAATCCGGCGCAGAATGGTTTTCTGCTGCTTCCAGCGGATATTCGTTTGGAAGCCGACGATATTGTATAGATTGCCGGCCAGGTCATCTTGCCGCAGCTGCACGACGGCGTGTGGACGCTTGCCTGTGTGTGGATTTCTCAAGCCAACGGGCCGCATTGGTCCAAAAGCCAGCGTATCGTCTCCTCGTTTCGCCAACTGCTCAATGGGCACGCAACCCTCAAAAAAGTTGGGGTCTTCCCGTTCGAAATCGCGCAACTCAATCGTTTCGGCGGTCTTCAAGGCTTCGACGAAATGAGAATACTCGTTTTTCTCCATCGGGCAGTTGATATAGTCGCCGCCATTGTCCTGTCCGCGTCCGTAGCGGTTCGCCTGAAAAGCACGGCTCATATCGATGCTGCTCGCGCGAACGATCGGCGAGATCGCATCGTAAAAGTAGAGATAATCCTCGCCGGTCAATCGGCCGATGTCTTCCGCCAAGGCTGGCGAAGTCAATGGACCAGTGGCGACGATGACCGGCAGATCAAGGGGAATCTGCCGCATTTCTTCGCGAAGGACGGCGATGTTTGGGTGGGCGTTGATATGGCTTGTTACGGCCTCGGCAAATCGCCTACGGTCGACCGCCAGAGCGCCGCCAGCCGGTACAGCCGCGCATTCGGCGCAGCGCATAAGTAGCGAACCCAAAACCTGCATTTCGCATTGAAGGATTCCGGTGGCGCGATCGGGCAGCTTGGAGCCGAGCGAATTGCTGCAAACCAGTTCAGCCAACTGATGGCTGACATGCGCGCCTGTCGTTTTGACCGGGCGCATCTCGTAAAGACGCACCGAATGGTCCCGTTCCGCGAGTTGCCAAGCCGCTTCGCTCCCGGCCAGCCCGCCGCCTATGACGACAATATCTTGTGGCATCCGTCTCTCTCAGCCTTAGACGCGGCGCAAGACGACTGAGGCGTTCTGCCCGCCCAAGCCGAAGCTATTTGACATCAAAATCCGTATGCCGGGAACATCCCGCGCCACATTCGGCACGTAATCCAGGTCGCAGTCTGGGTCGGGCGTTTCATAATTTACGGTCGGATGCAGGATCTCGCGCTCGAGGGTCATCAGACAAGCCGTAAGCTCCAGCGAGCCGCAGCCGGCCATCGCGTGCCCGATCATGCTCTTCGTCGAAGTGACCGGGATCTTGTAAGCGTATTCGCCAAATACCTGCTTGACGGCAGCCGTCTCAATGGCGTCATTGGCTTGTGTCGATGATCCGTGCGCATTGATGTATTCGATCTCGCCGGCGGGTATTTTCGCGTCTTCCAGCGCCCACTGCATAGACCGTTTAGCGCCGCCGCCTTCAGGATCCGGCGCCGCCACGTGGTAAGCGTCCGACGACGCGGCATAACCGAGAATCTCGGCATAGATCTTCGCATCGCGCGAATGGGCGCTTTCGAGGCTTTCCAAGATGAAGACGGCGCCGCCTTCGCCCAGCACGAATCCGGAGCGATTGGCGTCAAAGGGTCGGCTGGCTCGTTCCGGCGCGTCATTATATTCGCGGGTCAGCGCGCGCGTCGCGCTGAAACCGGCAAGGATATAATCGAACATGACGGCATCAATCGCGCCTGCGATAGCCATATCGCATTTGCCCAACTGAATCAGGTCGCTCGCTTCGCCGACCGCTTGAATGCCGGTTGCGCAAGCCACCGACGGCGTGATCAGTGGGCCAACCGCATTCATCATTTTGCTTACGTAGTGTCCGGGCATGTTGGGCAGCGCATTGACGATGCTCATGGGATTGGCGCGCTTATAGCCAGAATCTCGCCAAACCTTGATTCCTGTTTCGCCTACTTCGTAACTGCCGAGTGTACTGCCGATGACAGTGGCGACGCGGTGGCCCATATCGCTCATTTTGTCGACTGTCAGTCCGGCGTCTTCAACCGCCATAACCGCGGCGACAATAGCGAATTGAGTGGCTCTGCCCATTCGTCGCGCTTGTTTCGGGGGTATATAGCGCGAAGAGTCAAATCCAAGGACTTCGGCGCCGATTCTCACATTCAAATGATCAGCTTCGATGTTTTGCAGTTTGCGGATGCCTGACTTTCCCGCGGCGATTGCGTCCCAGAATTCGTCTTTGTTGCCCAAGGGCGAGACGACGCCCAAACCGGTGATGACCACCCGCTTGCGACCGTTTCGCATCAATTCCATGCCGAATTGCTCCGAATTAGGCTGTCTCCTGCGCGATTCCGCTGCGAATGGCGCCGATGACATTTTCCCGCACCGCCTTGCGCGCTTGCTGAATCGCGTTTTTGATCCCGATGGCGGAGTTGCCTCCGTGCCCAATTATGACAACCCCGTTAACGCCAAGAAGCGGCGCTCCACCGATTTCCGATGTGTCTACCCGCCGTCTGATGCGATTGAATGCCGGACGCGCCAGCGCGCCCCCCAGCATAGATATGGCATCGTTGCGAAACTCTTGACGAATCAGGGTAGCGACGTAGTGGGTAGTAGCTTCAAACATCTTCAGCACAATGTTGCCCACGAATCCGTCCATTACAATCACATCGGCGACCGATGTCATCAACTGCACCGGTTCTACGTTGCCAACGAAATTCATCTTGCTGAGCCGAAGGATCTCGGCCGCTTCACGGATAAGCAAATTGCCCTTAATCTCTTCAGCGCCGTTTGACAGCAGAGCGATGCGCGGCTGCGAACAGCTCAGTACGCGTTCAGCGTATATTTCGCCCATCAGCGCAAACTGCGGCACCCATTCCGGCTTGACATCGGTATTTGCGCCGACATCGAGGAAAATCATGCGATGATCGTTTACGGAGAACAGGGCGGAAAGAACGGGACGCTTGACGCCGGGGATGCGCCGCAGAGTTTTTAGCGTCGCCAGCGCGTGCACGGCGCCCGTATTGCCCATGGTGACGAAGGCGTCGACCTCTCCTTGTTTCACCGCATCCAGCGCGACGTGAATCGATGACGAGGCTTGCAGCTTGAGCACATCTGTCGGTTTCTCGTCCATCGCAATGTCGTCCGGGGCGTGCAGAATCTCAACCTTCGCATCTTCAATATTGTGATTCCGCAGCTCCGCTTGAATCGTTGGTTTATTGCCGACCAGCACAATGATGTCGCCGAATTCTTTCGCCGCCAGCACTCCGCCAGCAATATCGCTGAGTGGACGATTGTCCGTTCCCATCGCGTCAAGCGCAATGCGCATTCAGGGTGGCCTTCCGTGCGGAATCGAATCGAGACTGGCGCAGTATAATACGCTAGGATATGCCCGCGCTCAAGATGAATTAACAGACTGGGCCGCGGCGCGCAGTATTGACATTTACCGGGAAGAACTTATACTTGTTGGCATTCCTTGCCCTGATGGCGGAACTGGCAGACGCGCACGGTTGAGGGCCGTGTCCTTAACAGGGTGGAGGTTCGAGTCCTCTTCAGGGCATGCAGCGAGAGCTCACCAGTGTTGGTGGGCTTTTTCGTTGCGCCGAATATTGAGCAGATGTAGACTGCTAATGAGTGGTCGGAAGCAGTTACGAAGTGCAATTATGGCACAGAGCTAGCGGTAGAACTGACTTGTCTTGAGGGCAAGCGCTCTAAACTACCAGTTCGAAGGCAAAATATGAGCGACACGACTAAAGCGCTACTTCAGCAAGCGTATACCTTTATCGAGAACGATGAACACGATAGAGCGCAGGAAATTCTGGCGCCTCTTTTGGAAGGCGACGCCAACAACGCGCACCTCTGGTGGGTGTATACGCACGCGGCGCAAGATTCCGCGATTGGGCAGGCCGCGCTCGAACGCGTGCTGGAGCTTGATCCCAAGTATCCTGGCGCCCGAGAACTGAAGACCGATGTCCTTGAGGCGCAGTCGAAAGATCCCGACCTCATCGCGCTTGGCGCGAGCGAATCGGGTCCCCAGTTCACAGGCGGCGGCTTCGAAGTTGACGACTGGGAAGCCCTTCAACCGGTCGCGGAGACTGATCCCGTAAGCTCATCATCGCGCGGTCGGATCGCTTTGCTAGTGGTCGTTTTGATCATCGCTGTCGGCGGCGCCTTCGTGATTTCCGGCGCAGTCGATCTTGACGAGTTGCTTGCCGGCTTCTTGCCATCGCCTGAATCGCAGGTGATTGTCGTCTTGGAGTCGACTGTTGAGCAATCGTTGGCTTCATCGGAAGCCACTGTTGCAACCACTGATGAGCCGGAGAGCAGCGCGGTCGCCAATGCCCAACTTGAGGCGGCGGCCGCGTCTACTCAATTGCCGGAGGTCAGCGAGCAAGCGACCGCTGTTGCGCCGGAATCAATCGCTGACGCGACGACGGAATCGGGGGAGCCGCAAGCTGACATCAAACCGTCGCCAGTGGTCACGGGTGAGATTTATGTAGACCCGCCAGTTGTCTCTCCCGAGGAATTGGCTGCTTATATCGGCGGTATCGCGGAAGCCATCGCGGACTTTGAAATTGACGAGAGGCGGAGCGGCGTGCAATATTTGAGCTTGGGCAACACGCTCGTGATTCGGTTTTGCGCTGTGCCGGGCCCCGAGTTTAACGACCGGCTCAACGTGGTGATGAACGCTGCTGTCGCGCTCGCCGACGACATGCCTGATGGGATCCAGGCTTTTGGCGTCGGGCTCTTGCACTGCGATGATCCGAATGCGACGCAGCGCATTATCGGCGTCACGCGTCGCGCAATCATTGACTACGCCAACGAAGAGATTAAAGCGAAAGAGTTCCAGCGCGCCTGGCAGCCCTTGTCTTGAACCTGGCGCATTACAACAGTATCCTAGTGGTAATACTCAAATTCGCGTCGGCGTGTCATCACGTCGCTTGTTATCGCTAATGAGCAGCGGCAGAAAAGTCATCACCAAGAATCGGAAAGCTCACCGGGATTATCTGGTCAAGGACAGATACGATGCTGGGCTTGTTTTACTAGGCTCGGAAATAAAGTCGATTCGCAATCACAACATCAATATCGGCGATGGCTACGTCCAGGAACAGGCGGGCGAATTATGGCTCTTGAACACGCATATTGCTCCGTATAAAGAGGCGAATATCTTCGGACATAGCGATCCGCGGCGCCCGCGCAAGCTTTTGCTGCACCGGCGCGAGATCAATCGGATCATCACAAAGATTCGACAAAACGGCATGACCGCGATTCCGCTGCAAGTTTACCTGGAGCGAGGCCGCGCCAAAGTGGAAATTGGGGTGGCGCAAGGAAAAAAGCGCTACGACAAACGCGCTGACCTCGCCAAACGCGATGCGAACCGGCAAATTGAGCGCGCTTTGAAAGATCGCTAAGGCAGTCCTTTGTAGTTGTAAGGCGTGAAACGCAGTGCTAGAATCCTCGCGTTGCATCTGAGAAAACGGAACGCAGAAAGTGACATGGTGTCCAATTCCGACAATAAACCGCGTGTACTGTCTGGCATCCAGCCGTCGGGCGATCTGACGATAGGCAACTATCTTGGCGCGTTGAAACAGTGGGTGGAAGTGCAGCACGATTACGACTGCTTCTATTGCGTAGTCGACTTGCATGCGATTACGACGGCGCAAGACCCGGACGAGCTGCGACAGAAGACGCGGGAGAGCGCCGCCATGTACATCGCGGCCGGCTTGGACCCGGAAGTCTCGACGATCTTCGTGCAATCGCATATCGCCGCGCATTCCGAACTGGCTTGGATGCTCACCTGCATGGCGCCCTTGGGTTGGCTCCACCGCATGACGCAATTCAAAGACAAGTCCGCCAAGCAGTCGCAGGAATCCATAGGCGCCGGTTTGCTGAATTATCCCAGTCTGATGGCGGCTGATATCCTGCTGTATCATGCTGATTTGGTGCCCGTCGGTGATGATCAGAACCAGCATCTGGAATTCACGCGCGACTTGGCGCAGCGCTTTAACCATGCCTACGGCGAGACTTTCACCTTGCCATCGGTCATGAATCCCGAAGCCGGCGCCCGTATCATGGGGCTGGATAACCCGACGGCCAAGATGTCCAAGAGCGAAGACTCCGAAAACCACGCTGTCTTCCTGCTCGACGACATGGCCGCGGCTCGCCGGAAAATCATGCGCGCCGTTACCGACTCGCAGCGGGAGATTCGCTTCAGCAATGAGCGGGAGCGCGCCGGCGTCAATAATCTGCTCACCATTTATCAGGCGATCACGGACGAATCCAGCGCCGAGATCGAAGCGCATTTTGCCGACAAGGGCTATGGCGATCTGAAGCGGGCGGTTGCTGATTGCGTCGTCTCGACGCTGGCGCCGCTGCAAAGGCGCTACTATGAACTGATGAACGAGGAAGGTTATCTCGACTCGGTGCTGAAGCTGGGGCGGGAGAAAGCGGGCGCGATCGCGGAAGCGACGCTCAAAAGAGCGCAGGACAATATGGGTTTCCTCGCGCCATCTTGACCTGCGCGGGTAAATTGACTAGAATCACTTGCGAGCCCCATTCGTCTAGCGGCCTAGGACGTGGCCCTCTCAAGGCCAAAACAG
>JAPOYT010000124.1 GCA_026706445.1 Chloroflexota bacterium | reverse complement strand
TACTTCCCTCACCCAAAATAACGATGAATTGTAGGGGCGAGCCGGTGGCTCGCCCCTACAGCTTCCGCATGCTAGCAACTAAAGGGATTCCGCGACTGATTTGAAATTCAACCGAAATGGATACACTACCGCTGCGCGGGACGGGCGAGCCTCTATGCGCTTCTTCAATATTTTGATACACTTGCAATAGGATCTTTGTGCAAATAGCTCAATTGGAAACCTGGGAGATGGAAAATGGCGAAATCCCCGAAGGCGCTTTCGTGCTGATGTATTCCGGTTGGGAACATCGCATCGGCACGCCGGCTTTCTTTAGGCGATGATACTGGCTTGCATTTCCCCGGCTTCAGCGGCGAAGCGGCAAATTGGCTGGTTAGCGAGCGTTCAATCCACGGCGTTGGCGTTGATACCCTCAGCCTTGACCACGCCATTACCCAAACCTTCGACGCGCACTACGCATTTCTCGGATCGGGCTTGCTGGGCATTGAGAATATCGCCAATTTGGAAGCGATTATGGATAGCGAAGCGACCATCGTTTGCGGCATCCCCAAATACGAAGAAGGCTCCGGCGGTCCGGCGCGCATCCTGGCGCTAACCGGCATGTGAGAGCCGCTCGCTATTTTCAATCGAATTCCGTCGGCAGGTCGGGCTGACGCCAATGTTTGAACCAGCGCCCGATCTGCCCCGCCGTCACCCGCCCTTGTGACAATGGCGGCAATTCGTCCTCTGCATACCAGGCGACCGCCGTCGTTTCCGCGCTCGTCCGCGCCGCGCCGCCGACCAACTCGCAGAGGAATGCCACCTTGTACACTTCATTCAGCGAGGGCGGATGGCGTCGTTTTCGATCTTCCAGCGCCAGCACTTTTACCGCCTTCGCCTCATAACCGCTCTCCTCGCGGATTTCGCGCTCGACCGCCTGCGACGGCGAATCGCCCACATCAGCCCAGCCGCCCGGCAGGGTCCAGCGGCCGTCGACCGCTTCCCGCACAAGCAGCACTTTGCCATCGCGAAATACTGCGCCGCGCACATCGACTTTGGGCGTGATATAGCCATCGTCAGCCGCCAGCCTGAGCTTCACTTGCGCCGCATCCGCTTCCGCCGCGTCAGCCAGCATGACTGCGGCTATATCGAGCAACTGCTGATAACGCTCTTCGTCGTAATGGTTCTGCGCGTAATGCAGCCCGGTCTTGGCCAAAGCCGCGATCCGTTTCGCCCATTCCACCTGCTTGCTCATGTCATGCCTTCCGCTCGTATTCTTGTCTCGCCATTATACGTTCCCGCTCTATCCAGCACCGCAGTTTAGAGAACGCGGCGCGGGCGAGCCGGGGTCAGTGTCGGCGGTCAGTGTCTACGCGACCTGCCAGAGCGTCCGCCATTCCTATAAAGAAGTTTTCGGGCGGCTTACTAAGTCGCCCCTGCGTTGCCATACGATGTTGGCGCAGCCACGGCTTTCGTCACTCCCCGCCGGCAGCGAAATCAACGTTGTGGCGCCCCTGTGGTAGAATAGGCTTTGCCGATTAAGCAACCACCAGCAATGAGACCGTATCACAAGATAAAGCGCAACTATAACAAGCCCTTCTTCAGCAATCGACGGCGCGGCTTGTCCGGCATTCCACTCTTGCTCTTTACGCTCGCTGTCATCGGCTTTACCGTGGGATTGCTTGCCGTCGCCTTCCTCTCGCGAGAGGACATCGATTATGCCGCGCGAGGGATGCTGGGTTTGCCACGCGCGACGCCAACGCTCTTCCCCAGCCAGCACGCCCAACGTGGCATCACGCTCTATACAGAGGGCAATGTCGAGGCAGCGCTTGCCGAGTTTGAAATAGCGGTTGAGCAACGCCCCAGCAACATTGCCTACCTTTACGAATATGGCCGCATTCTGATTGAACTGGACAATTTTGCCAAAGCGGCCGAAATCGGCGATCAAGCTATTGACGCTGCGGAAGGCGATGCGCGAGGCTACGCAATAAAGGCGCGCGCGTTGATGTGGAGCGATCCAGGCGAAGCCATTCCCGCCGCCGTTAGGGGCTTGGAGATCGATGGCGATTTCGCTCCCCTGCACGCCGCGCTCGCTATCGCCTACACCAACATCGGGCGCTACAGCGAAGGCTACCAGCGCGGTTTGCTCGCCACGCAATTTGACCCGCTCGACGCCTTCAGTCATCGCGCTTTCGCCATCCCGCTGATCTATACCGACCGGCGCAGCGAGGCAATCGCGGCGCTGGAGCAGGCGGTCGCCATCAATCCAAACCTGACGGCGCCCTATTTCGAGCTGGCGCTGCAATACCGCCAGCAAGATTATCAGGAGATGGCTGTCGGCATCTATCGGCGCATCCTTGAGCTCGAACCGGGCAACGCCAAAGCTTATCTGCGCATCTGCCAGACCTACGCCGAAGTCGGCGAGTTCTTGACTGCGACGCCATACTGCGAGACGGCGACCGAAATCGACGAGAACTACGCCGACGCCTGGCAGTGGCTGGGGCAGATGCGCTATACGCGCCGCAACTACGAAGGCACGCTTGAGGCGATGGAGACCTGCGTCGCGCTGGGCTCCACCGCCGTCGAATGTTACTACATGCGCGGCTGGTCGTATTACGTGCTTGACCAGTGTCCGCGCGCCTGGGATGTGCTGCAGGAAGCGCTGCAATTCACGCGTGAGCCGCATATCATCGGCATCATCAACGACGGCTTGGCCAGCGTGCGCGCCAACTGCCCCGGCTTTGAAGACGCCCGCCTGCCGACGCCAATACCGCCGACCCCCATACCGCCGACGCCCATCGGAGGCATCTAGGCGATGAAGATCAGGCGTGATTATACGCAGCCCTTCTTCCGCCAGCCCAAGCGCCATCCCATCCGCAACAAGCTCATCGCCGCCGCGCTCGGGCTGCTGCTGGGCCTCGCCATCCTCGCGGTGGAAGGCGATCTGTGGCAGTGGAACGCGCTGGAAGGCATCGTCCAGACCTTCGCTGGCAACCCGGCAACACCGACGCCGGGACCAGCCGAGCTGGCGGCGCGCGCCGCTGCCCTCTACCGCGATGGCGACAGCGACGACGCGGAGGCGCTGCTGGCGACGGCGGTGGCTCAAGAGCCGAACAACGCCGCCTTCCTCTTTGAGCGCGGGCGCGCCCTGATCGAGCTGGGGCGCACCGACGAAGCCCACGAGCTTGGCGCCGCCATCACCGCTATCGACGCCCGCGATGTCCGCGGCTTCGCGCTGAAGGCGGCCGCCTTCACCTGGGCGGGCGAGGCAGCCAAAGCCATCCCGATCGCGCTGTCGGGCTTGGAGCTGAACCCGCGCTTCCTCCCCCTTTACGCCTCGCTGGCGCGCGCCTACGTCGATGAAGAGCGCTGGGCTGACGGACTGGAGGCGGGCGAGCGGGGCTTATCCATCAGCGGCGATGACGCCGAGCTGAACCGCGCCTACGCTTACGCTCTGCAGTCGGTCGGCTCCTACAGCGATGCCATCGCCTATCTGCAGCGGGCGATCGATTTGCGCCCGAGCTACCTGCCGACCCACTTTGAGTTGGCGGGCTTGTTCCTGGCGCGCGATGAAGACCAGAGCGCCATCGACCTCTACGACCACATCCTCGCGCTCGACCCGAGCAATGCCCGCGCCATGCTGCGGCTCTGCCTCGCCTACCGCAAGGTCGGCGAATTCGCGCGCGCGCTCGGCTTTTGCGAGGACTCGGTTGCCAATGACAGCAGCGACCCCGAGGCGCAATTTCACCTGGGCTTGCTCTATTATCGCGAGCGCCGCTTTGAGCAATCGCGCGACACATTCCAGCAGTGCCTGGCGCATGATGAGGGCGCCTACGACTTGTCCTGCCGCTATCGCCTGGGGCTTTCGCATTATTACACGGGCAATTGCGCCGTCGGCTGGACGCTGCTGCGCGACTCGCTGGATTTGGCGCGGGCCGGCGGCGATGAGACGACGCTGGGCAATATCCTTCAGGGGCTGGACGCGATTGAAGCCGACCCCAAGTGCATCGACGAGGCCGCTGAGCCGATTTCGTTTCAGGATTGAGCGGCAAACCCCAGCCCGACCACCTGTGTCGGCGGTCAGCGTCTACGCGACCTATGCGGCGCGGCCCCTTGCCCCACAAGGAGGGGTGTAGGGGCGAGCCGGCGGCTCGCCCGTACAAACGCTGCAGGATACAAGGAATTTGCGTTGGCGGCATTGGCGCGGGTGTCTACAAAAGGCATGGGCTATTCTCTGTCCCCTCGGTGTGGTCTGTGGTTACAATGATGACCATGCGCGCAATTGATACGAGCCTGCGGCTCTACCGCAAGACACTGAAGCGGATCCGCCCAGCCCATCTCGCCTTGCACCGGCTGATGGACCGCATCGTCCTGCCCGGGCTGGAGCGCGCGGGGGACTTCAAGACGATCGCTGACGACCCCTTCTGGTTCCGGCTGGAGCTGCTGACCGGGCAGCACGAGACGGAGACGCGGCGCCTGCTGGAGCGGCTGGCGCGCCCGGGTATGATCGCGCTTGATGTGGGCGCGCATATCGGCTACCACAGTCGGCTGCTGGCGCGCCGGGTCGGGGCGGAGGGGCGCGTCATCTCTTTTGAGCCGCATCCGCGAACCTTTGAAGCGCTGCGCCGCAACACGCGCGCCCTGCCCAATGTGACGGCGCTGCAACTGGCGGCGGCCCAGGCGGAAGGCGGCGCCGAGCTGCACGATTATCTGATGATGTCGGCGAGCGGCTCGCTGCATTATGACGAGGCGCTGGCGCGGCAGCAGCGGGCGCGGATGGGCGCCGATGACGTGGCGCCGCGGGGCGGGAGCGACTTCGCGCCACAGCGTTACCCGGTGCGCACGGTGGCGATTGACGACTGCCTGGAGCAGTTGGGCATCGGGCGGGTCGATATCGCCAAGATGGACATTGAAGGGGCGGAGTTGGCGGCGCTGCGCGGGATGCGGCGGACGATCGCCGATTCGCCAGGGCTGGCGCTGGTGATGGAGTACAATCCGAGCGCGCTGGCGGCTTTTGGGCATGAGCCGCTGGCGGCGCTGGCGGAGGCGCGGACGCTGGGCTTCGGGCGGGTCGACGCGATTGGGGCGGGCGGCTCGCTGCTGGACTGGGGCGATGAGGCGCTGGGGGAGCGGGAGACGGCGCGGCTGCTGGGGGAGCTGGGCGTGGTGAATTTGCTGTTGCGGAAGTAGGCGCGGTAGTTTTTTTCACCACAGAGGGAACTGAGGCAACACAGAGAACACAGAGGAAAGCATGAGCGCTGTTCGCGATTATCTGACGGAAATACAGGCTGAATATAAGACAAACGTGGCGCGGGAACATGCTTATCGTCCGGCGCTGAAAACACTGCTGGAATCCGCGGACATCAACTTGCAAGCGGTCAACGACCCTAAGCGCACAGAAATCGGCATGCCTGATTATGTTGTCTATCGTCAGCCGGGCAATATACCGATCGGCATCGTCGAGGCGAAAGACATCGGCAATCAGTTGAGCCGTACTGAACGGTCGGCGCAAATCAAACGCTACATGGCGCAGGGCAATCTGATTCTGACGAACTACCTCGAATTCCGCTGGTACGTGAATGGCGAGAAGCTGGAAACCGTCCGCATAGCAAGAGTGAAGAACGGCAAGATTACGCGCATCTCAAATGCTTATGGCAAGTTGACTGATATGCTGCGCCGCTTCGTCCAGCAAACGACGCAATCGGTCAACAGCGCGCAAGAATTAGCCGAGCGGCTCGCCCGCAGCGCGCAATTCATCGCGCACTTTATCGAAAAGGATCTCAAGAGCAGCGAACCAAGCGCGAACCTAAAGAGCCAAATGGCCGCCTTCCAAAAGACTTTGCTGCCCGGTCTGGATGTCCCGCGATTCGCCGATATGTACGCGCAAACGCTGGCTTACGGCTTGTTCGCCTCGCGCGTGAATTTCCCGGGCGATCCGTCTCAATTCAACTTGCGCGGCGCGGCGGACGACATACCGAAAACCAACCCGTTCCTGCGCGATCTCTTCTATCACAGCCGATTTGACTTTGGCAGAAGGCTAACGTGGATGGCGGAGAGTCTAGTTGAAATCTTGCGCCACACCGATATGGACAGCATCCTTCAAGACTTCGGCAAGCGAACGCAACAGACTGACCCCGTTCTGCATTTCTACGAGACTTTCCTGAGCGCCTACAATCCGCAATTGCGCGAAAGGCGCGGCGTTTACTACACACCTGAACCGGTCGTAAGCTACATCGTCCGCAGCGTCGACCATATCTTGAAGACGCGCTTTGATAGACCTGACGGACTCGCTGACAAAGACACCCTCATCCTTGATCCCGCCGCCGGCACCGGCACCTTCCTTTACTTTGTTATTCAGCAAATCTATGAGAGCTTTGACGGTCAACGCGGTCGTTGGAAAGGTTACGTGCAGGAGCACCTGCTGCCGCGTCTCTTCGGCTTTGAACTGCTGATGGCGCCTTACACGGTCGCCCATATGAAGCTCGGTTTGCAGCTAAAGGAAGCCGGTTACGAATTCAAAGAAGGTGAAAGGCTGGGCATCTACCTGACCAATTCGCTGGAAGAAGCGGTTGAGGCACCGCCCTTGCCCTTTGCCGAGTTCATTGCGGAAGAGGCCAATTCCGCCGCCGAAATAAAACGCGACAAGCCGATTATGGTCGTTCTTGGAAATCCGCCTTATAGCGGGCATAGCGCGAACAAAGGTGAATGGATCGGCGAGCTCGTGCGTGACTACTACTTTGTCGACGGCGAGCCAATCGGAGAACGCAATCCCAAGTGGCTTCAAGATGATTACGTCAAGTTCATTCGCTTCGGTCAGTGGCGGATTGAGCGATCGGGTTCGGGAATTGTAGCGTTTATAACAAATAACAGTTATCTGGACGCACCCACATTCCGCGGAATGCGGCAGAATCTACTCAAGGCGTTTAGTAGTATTTATGTCGTAAACCTGCACGGAAGTGTCAAAAGGAAAGTCTCTTCCAGCAATGGCAAGGACGAAAACGTTTTTGACATAGAACAGGGTGTCTCCATTGTGCTATTGATCAAAGACGTTGATAACGCGGATAAAACACGCTCTTTCTATTATGAATTGCGTGGCCCCAGATCCCACAAGTACTGTTGGCTCAATCTAAATGATCAATCTGAAACTACCTGGACAGACTTATATCCGTCTTCGCCAAACTTCATACTTGTGCCTCAAGACACCGTGTTTCGCGACGAATACGAGAAAAACCAATCGGTTGTAAACTTCATGCCAGTCAACGTGATTGGATTCCAAACACATCGCGACCACTTTGCTGTCGCTTTCGACCGTGAACAGATAGTCGACCGTGCAAGATCATTGAAAGATATATCTTTCCCAGTTCCTGAAATTCAGGAGCGATTCACACTTAAGGACAACAAGGGCTGGAGTTTAGAAAGAGCTAGAGCACAAATCAATAATGACAAGAATTGGGAAGACAAAGTCACGTTATGCAGTTATCGGCCCTTTGATGACAGATATTGTTACTTCAGTAAGGTTATGATGGATCGTCCCCGAGTAGAGTTAGCTACGCATGTGTTTGGAAAAGATAATCTGTGTCTACTAGCCCCTCGGCAACAGGGACAGATCGGATTCCGCCATGTGTGGATTACAAAGTTGCCCGCCAACGACTGTGTTATATCGAACAAGAGTCGGGAAGCAAATCGGGTCTTCCCTCTTTACCTCTATCCCAGTAAACAGAAGGAATTGACAGAGCCAGACGAATTCCCCCTAAGCAACAAAGGCCGACGCCCCAACCTCTCAAAGAACTTCGTCAGAGAAATGGAAGCCAAACTGGACCTGCCCTTCCAAACCGAAGGCAGCGCCTTTTCCAATGGCGACTCTCCCGATTGGTTCGGTCCCGAAGATGTCTTCTACTACGCCTACGCCATCTTCCACAGTCCAACCTACCGCGAACGTTATGCCGAGTTCCTCAAAATCGACTTTCCGCGCCTGCCCTTGACTGCCGATGTGGACTTGTTCGCCGCGCTGGTCAAACTTGGCGCGGAGCTAGTGAGTTTGCACTTAATGAAATCGTTGACGCTGTCGAAATTCATTACGACGTTCGACACCGAAGGCGACAATGAAGTCGCTCGCGGCTATCCCAAATACAACGAAGTCAAGCGGTCTGTGGCAATCAACAAGACGCAATTCTTCGGCGGCGTTTCGCCCGACGTTTGGGACTTTCACATCGGCGGTTATCGGGTGGCTGACAAATGGCTCAAAGACCGGCGCGGGCGAGAACTGTCCGATGATGACTTGGAGCATTATCAGAGGATCATCGTCGCGCTGTCGGAAACCATGCGCATCATGTCCGAGATAGATGACGCTATTCCGGGATTCCCGATTGAATAATTTCTCGGTGACTGCTGTGGTGAAAAACGGGCGAACCGCCGGCTCGCCCCTACAGATTTGATTTGAAGGAGAACTAGAGCACCGCGCGGCGCTGGACATCGCGGTAGTCGGCGACGAGGGCGGCGTGGGCGGCGCCGATGCGGCGGAAGCCTTCTTCGATGGTTTCCGGTTTGTGGATGCCGAAGTTGAGGCGCATGGCGCCGCTTCCGCCTTCGCCGGTGTAGAAGAGGGCGCCGATGGCGAAGGCGACGTCGCGCGCGATGGCGGCGATGAAGGTTTCGGCGGCGCTGGGTCCGTCGGCGGGCAGCTCGACCCAGAGGAAAAGTCCGCCACCGGGCGCCTTCCACTGGCTGCCCGCGGGCAGGTAGCGCTGCGCCGCCGCCAATGCTGCCACCCGCCGCCGCCGCAGCTCGAGGCGGTTGCGCTCCAGCTGCTTGGCGAGCACGCCCCGCTCCAGCAGCAGGTGGATGGCGCGCTGGTTCAAGCCGGGCGTGGAGATATCGGCCGCCTGTTTGACGCGGGCAAGGCGCTGGCAGTAGGGTCCGTCCGCGACCAGGTAGCCGATGCGGATGCCTGGCAGCAGCACCTTGGTGAAGGCGTTGGTGTGGATGACGACGCCGCTTTCGTCGAGCGCTTTCAGCGGCGGCAGCTCGTCGCCGTCATAGCGGAATTCGCGGTAGACTTCGTCTTCGAGGATGGGGATGCGATGCTGGGCGGCGAGGCGAACCAGTTGGCGGCGGCGATGCAGGGGCATGAGGTGGCCCGTCGGGTTTTGGTAGCTGGGCATGACATAGATGAGGCGCGGGCGCAGATGATCGAGGGCCTCCTCCAGGGCGTCGATGCGGATGCCGTCTTCATCAATGGGGATGCCGTGGATGTGGACGCGGCGCGCTTCGGCGATGTCGATGATGCCGAGGTAGGTTGGGTCGGCGGTGACGAGGGTTTCGCCGTCGCGCATCAGCGATTGCAGGACGAGGTCGATGGCTTGCTGGGCGCCGCCGGTGATCAGCACGTCGTCGACGCGGCAGTTGATGCCGATGGCGCGGACGTAATCGCGCACGGCGGCCCGCAGCGGGGGATAGCCCTCTGGCGCTTCGTAAGCGAGGGCATCGGCGCCATCGCGCTCGATGACCTGGTTGATGGCGTCTTGCAGGTAGCGCACGGGGAAGAATTCGCTTGGCGGGGCGCCGCCGCTGAAGTCGATGAGGCCCGGTTTGCGCGCGAGCCGCATCATCTCGCGAATGGATGAGGCGCGCTGGCGGGTTGCTGGCGCATTGCGCGGGGGCTGGGGCGAATCCGGCGATTGGCGCGGGCGGGCGACGAAGGCGCCGCGGCCGGCCTGAGAAACGAAGGTGCCGTGCCCGGCGGTGGCGCTGAGGTAGCCGGCCGCTTTTAGCTCGCTGTAGGCGTTGACGACGCTGACGCGGCTGAGGCCGAGATGGCGGGCGAGCGCGCGGCTGGCGGGGAGGCGCGACCCGGCGGGGAGGTCGCCGCCGTCGATTTGGGCGCGGAGCTGGGCGATGAGTTGGCGATAGAGCGGTATTTCGCTCTCGCGTTCAAGCGCGATGTTGAGCGCGCTGCCCGGCATGGGTTTTCCAGTGTGCGTTGGCTGGATGATATACACAGATCATAACGCCAATTATAGCTAGAGTTCGGGAGGAATCCGAAGGAGATTGTTGAATACAAAACTTGGATCCTGTATCATATTAGCAGTAGATTAACGTTGGGTGTTGTCTTGTGTTTCGATTTTCATGTTATTCGGCTGTCGTACGACGACTTGCATACGTTTTGTCTTTTGCATCACTCGCGTTGAGCGCGAATGTTGTGTTGGCGAATCGCAACATTCGGGTTGGAAAAGTCACCGAGCATTCCATTTCGATCTCATGGCGATCCGTGCCCGGCGCCGGACCGTATTTTATTTCCTATTATCAAGAGCCGAATGGTCCGGATATCTACCTCGGTGAAACCACGGGCACGTCCTATACATTCAAGAACCTGAGACCCTATACCCGGTACCGCCTTCGAGTGGACTACAGCGGGGGCGGCTTCTCAACCAGAGGGCGCACAGCGGAATCGTCGGCGGCGCCCAAGACGAGACCGCGCGACATCACTTGTCCGTTTCTGCCGGCGGGCATCGTGGCAAGCGGCTACGGCGAATACACGCAATGCAAACAGATCGGCGCGGCCGGCGTCGCCATACCTGAGCTGATGGCGCAGGGCATCTTGGAGGCGGTTGATGTATTTGGCATTGTCGATGCCGAGATGCGCGTCTGCTTCCGCCAGCAAGGAAGGCTGAAGTTCTTGGATTCGACCACAATGCCGCGCGCGGAAACGGACTTGCCGGCAGAAAATATTGACGGCATGACTTGTGGTCGGATTGACCGGATAGGCACGGTGGTTCTGCTGCAAGCGAGCGAGGCGCAAGCGGTCGCAGGGACGGGACCGGTCGGGTTGGATAACTGTCTGCTGAGGACAAGCGAGAACCTTAGCCTGCGTGGCGGACCGAGCGCGATGTACGCGCGCAAAACGATCATTCCACGCGGTACTCGCTTGCTTGCCAGGGCGAGAAACGGCGGTTGGTATCTTGTCAATTACGAGGAGCAAGCGGGCTGGATCAGCGGAGAATATGCCGAGGCGAGCCCGGGCTGCGACGGTGTGGGCAGCTCTGAAAGCGTATTCTTGTTAGTTGTGGCCGAGCCAAGCGAAGAGGAAGCAGACGTGCCAGAGGCGACGCCTGAGCGGCGCGATGCAGACGCGGCGCCGTCGGGTTCGGATCCGCCGCTCGACTGCCGCTTGACGGCCGGTGACGCGATCAATCTGCGAGAGCGCCCGGGACTGGAATACGAGATTCTGGCGGAGATTCCGTTTAAGACAGGCTTGATCGCCACGAAGAGAGCGGGCGACTGGTTCGCGGTCGAATATGAGGGCATGGCGGGCTGGGTCAACATCGACTATGTGTTCCGAAGCGGCTACTGTGGCTGAGTTGGTCTCGAGGGGCGATGGCGATACGAAGCGACACGGCCGGGTTGGAGAAAAGCTACCTGCTCGACATGCTGACGGAGGATGCCAGCGGCGTCCTTGAGATTGGCTGCGGCGACGGGCGGCTGACGCGGAAGTACGCCGATACTGTTGCGCAGGTAACCGGGATTGACCTGCCGGGGGCGTTGCCTGGCGAAGATACGGACCGGTTGCCGGATTCGGTGAGCATTGCCGCGGCGAGCGGTGTTCGCCTCCCCTTCCCGGCGCGGCGATTTGACGGGGCAATCTTCTCCTTATCGTTTTGATGAATTGAGCCAGAGGGCATGGTCCGTGCCCTGTCGGAAGCGCGCCGTGTGCTGAAGCGCGGCGGCCGCTTGATCGATATGCGCCCGACGATGCGCAATCGCCGGGTTGAGTTGGCTTTGCCCGAGGCCACTTTATTCATTGGCGAGATTGACTCCGCCAGCACGAATTCCGATCACCTTGCGGCGAACGATGCCTTGGATGCGGCTTTGGCGGCGGGCGAGTTCAAGCTGGAGCATCGCACTACATTCCAAATCAAGACCGATCTGGATACGCTGGCGGACTTGCGCGAGTTCAAGTCCGTTTTGCGTCGCAGCGTGATGCCGGAGTCGATATTTGAGCGGATCCGGGCGCTGATCGCCGATGAGCCGGCGGGAGCGCTGATTCGCATACGGCGGGAGATGCTGATCGCGCGTTATCGGCGGCTGTAGGCGGGTGAGACAAGGGGCGCGTAGGTCGCGTAGGTCGCGTAGACACAGACCGCCGACACAGACCGCCTCCCGCCCCTGTTTACGTTGCGAACGGCAGACCCCATCCCCCCGGCCCCTTCCCCAGCAAGCTAGGGAAGGGGAGCTAAGCGCAGCAAGCTGGAAGGAATTTTGCGTGGGCGGTGGCATTGTCGCGCGTGTGTCTACGGGATTTGGTTGATCGCGCCGAAATGTTCTGGTTTGACACTGTCAAACAGAAAGTTTGCCGCGACGCCAGAATTTGTTACACTCTAGGCTGCGATGCGAGTTCGCATTGTCAGACGGTGAGTGTGCATACTTTGGAGGAATTTATGTTCCGCAGATTGTCATTACTGTTCATGGTTTTTGCGCTGATTGCATTTGCGGGTGTTCCCGCGCTGGCGCAGGACGAAGTTGTGTTTGGCGTTGTGCTGGTCGGCCCCAACGATGATCGTGGCTGGAGCACATCGCATCACGAAGCCGGTTTGTATGTGGAAGCGAATATGGAAGGCGCGAGGATGCTCGAATTTGAGAGCCTCAACCCGGCTGATTCACCGGAGACGACGCTGATGGATGTCGTCGAGTTGATGGTGGACGAGGGCGCGTCGGTCATCTTCACCACATCCGACAGCTTTGAAGAGGATACGAATGTGGTCGCGGCGGCTTTCCCCGATGTGACCTTCATCAATATCACCGGCAGCAACGCGATTCAGTCGAGCGATGTCGTCATGGGCGACCATGCGATCATGCATGACCTGCCGGAATTGCCGTCAGCCAATGTGGGCAACTTCAATGTCTATATGGAACTGCCGCGTATGATCGCCGGTTGCGCCGCCGCCTTAGCCAGCGAGAGCGGGCAAATTGGCTATCTGGGCGCGCTGATCAACCCGGAGACGCGCCGCCTGGCCGCTTCCAGTTATCTGGGCGCGCGTTACTGCGCCGAGAATTATCGTGATGATCTGATGGCTGACGACATCAGCTTCGAGGTCACCTGGATCGGCTTCTGGTTCCATATTCCGGGCGTGACGCTGGACCCGACCGAGGTGGCTCAGGGCTTCCTCGATGGCGGGGCCGATGTCATCATCTCGGGCATCGACACCACTGAGGCGATCACGGTGGCTGGTCAGTACACGGCGGAAGGCGATACCAGCTACGGCGTGCCTTATGGCAACGTCAACGGTTGTTCGGAAGCGCCGGATTCCTGCTTGGGCGCCGCCTACTACAACTGGGGACCGGCTTATCTCAGCGTGGTTGAGCGCGTGGTCGATGGGAGCTGGAGCCAGGAATGGCTGTGGCTGGAACCGAAGTGGGACGAGATCAACGAAGACGGCATCTACACCGATACGGATGTCAGCGTTGGCGGTTACGTCTTCGGCGATGCCTTGAGCATGGACACGGTCGAGACTTTGAAAGCCTTCGCGCAGGAGATCCATGACTTCCAAACCGATCCCATGCACGCGGGCGAGATGTTCTTGTGGTCGGGACCGCTGAACCTGCAAGATGGCACGGAGTTGGCGGGAGATATGGAGCCGGTGAGCCTGCTGGATATCTGGTTTATTCCGCAGTTGCTGGAGGGCATGATCGGCGCGAGCGAGTAGGCGGTATTTCGCCCTCGCTCCCTAGCCCCCTCTCCATAAGGAGGGAAGGGGAACTTTAGTCAGCAGTAGCAATTAAATTCATTGTGGGCGACCTAATAGGTCGCCCTTACATTTGTGCAATAGCTTAGGCGGGCGGCTCACAGGGTCGCGTAGGTCGCGTAGGTCGCGCCGACACTGACCGCCGACACTGCCCATCAGTCACCCTTACATTTTCACGTGTCGGCGAGGTCCGCATTGACAGTTGGTATAGGTTTTGCGGGCCTGCATTCCTACAATCGGGAAGTTGTATAGACGGTTGACTGGTTTGTTTATGCGCTTAGCACTCTTCATTGTCGCGATTATGGCGGGACTCGCGGCCGCTGTTCGTGGGCAGGACGCGCCCAAGCTCATATTGCTGGAAACGCGGATCGGATCGCAACCGGATGGATTCGGCGGCGAGACGCCGATCGTCACAGGTGAAGTCTTCAACCACGGCGCTGAGTCTTATATCGGCGTCAGCCTTGTGGTCGAAGCTCTCGATGGCGATGAACGATTGATCGGCGAGGGATTCGGCTTTTTGGTCGACGCATGCGGCACAGCGCTGCTGGATTATGCCTTGATGCCTGGCGGCGTGCAAGGCTACAGCGCGCCCTTTGAGCTTTTCGCGGAAGGCGAAATCGCCAGTGTGCGCGTGAGCGTTGAGGCCGAGGCTGAAGCGCCCGATTGGCCGCCGCTGGTTGACGCGCCCGCGGTTACGCTGATCGCCCGCGATGAGGCAGTCATGCTGGAGTGGCTGGACGAGGAGACGCTGATTTACGGCATCGGCTGTGAAGGGACGGTGTTCACCGAGCTGGATTGGCGGCGGTACAGCGTTGGCGATCATGCGCTGTCCGAAATTGAACATCCGGTCGCGGCGAAGGTGACGCCGGAAATGATCGCGCGCAGCGACGCGGCGCTGATCACGCAGTCGGGCGAGCAAGATCCGCAGTTGTTTTACGGCTCGCGCATGAGCTTTCCGCCAGGGGCGCGGCGAATCGTCTATCAGAATGATCTGCACACGATATTCTCGGCCGAACCGGATGGCAGCTTCAAGCGGCTGATCCATGACATGCTGCATCGGCACAGTCTGCGCGGCTTTGTATGGGCGCGGCATGCAGGCGTATTCCTCGCCTACTACTTCGGTTCTTATGGCGAGCCGGTGCGTTATTTCAGCGCGGACGTCGAGGGGCAGATGCTGATGGGTCGGCTGGAGGAATTGGAGCCGTCGATCACGGTGCCGGGTCCGGCGGATGACGGCTTGGCGGCGGTGGTCGGCTGGCGGCGGGGAGATCTTAGTGGCTACTACCTGAATTACGCTTTCGGAGGCAGCGAGTTGCTGTTTGAAGCGGAATTGCCGGGCAACAATTATCCGGCGCCGACGGTGGCGGGACCGCTTGTATATGTGATTCGTCCGATCGCGGGCCTGCCGACGCTGCAATGTTATGATCGGCGGACGGGGCAGCTGGCGACGGTGACAGAATTGCCGCTGCAATTGACGCGGGCGGCGCGGGCCTGGTCACAGCTGTCGCCGGCCGGGGGTAGGCTGGCGGTGGCAATGAATGGCGCGGAAGGCGGCGTCTGGTGGGTGGATTTGGCGGGGACTT
The DNA here is from genome assembly GCA_026706445.1 of Chloroflexota bacterium. Lineage (GTDB taxonomy): Bacteria > Chloroflexota > Anaerolineae > Aggregatilineales > Phototrophicaceae > UBA6055. Next base: position 2,667 of record JAPOYT010000124.1, on the reverse strand, counting down.
GTTCGTAACGGAGACTTAGTATTGGCTTGCAACTCGGCGGATTTCGCTGTCTGGGATATCGACCGTCCGTGATTTCGCCCATATTAGCAGCAATAGAATTATTGTCCCATTTTTGACGCGGTATACGGCTCTAAATCCGCCGCGCGTGCCGACTCTCGCAGAGGTGTTAGGCAAGCGCGCTTTGTAGATTTCCATTCCGCCCATATTCTGCAGTCTTGTGTCTTGCGGGCGGACTCCGTGTTCCAGTACGCTCAATAGCGCGAGGTCTTTATCGATTTGACGATATCTCTTTCGGAGCTGCTTGACCTGCGCCTCAAACTCCGACGTCTGTATTAGCTGCATTTTCTTCCGCTTCGCGTTCCAAGCGCAATTCCCGCAGGAATTCGCGAAACGGTCGAGTTTCACCGCGCGCGGCCTGCTGGAAACTTTTGTGAAGGCTGCGCAGCAAGGCTCGTTGTTCCGCGTTCAATTCCGCCTCATCGGCGAGCGAGTCGGCAGGGGAGTCCTTGGCCGGCGCATCTTTGACAGGCTCTTCCATCGGCTTCAATCCTTTCCCGCTTTGATTGAATACTATAAGATTGCCATGCCCTTTGCAAACCTGCCTTAGGGGAGTGTATTCTTTTCTCTTGAAACAGCAAATACCCTAACACCGAGACTATCGAGGAGACTGAGGAGACTTTGGCAATAACACTGGGATCGACTTCAAATCGGGACAACAGCAATGAGTAATCACTACGACGTCATCGTGATCGGTGTCGGCGGGATGGGCAGCGCGGCGCTGTATCAGTTGGCGAAGCGCGGGCTGAGTGTGCTGGGCATTGAGCAGTTCGCAATTCCGCACACGCTGGGCTCGTCGCATGGCTTGACGCGCATCATTCGGCTGGCCTATTACGAAGACCAGTCGTATGTGCCTTTGCTGCGGCGGGCTTATGCGTTATGGGCGGAAGTCGAGATTGAATTTGGCGAGCAGCTCTTTTTTCAGACGGGCAGCATCGATATGGGACCGGAAGAGGGGGAGGTCTTCAGCGGCAGCCTGGGTAGCTGCCTGGACAACGAGTTGGCGCACGAAGTCTTTGACAGCAAAGAGTTGAGCGAGCGTTTCCCCGGTTATCGGATGCCGGCGGGGACGATGGCGGTTTATCAGCCGCAAGGCGGCTTGCTGGTACCGGAGCGCTGCATCAGCGCGCATGCGGCATTGGCAAAGGCCTATGGCGCGACGATACACACGGGCGAGCGCGTGCTGGGCTGGGATATTCTGGCGGATGAGCGCGTGGCCGTCCGGACGGACGCGGGGCGCTATGTCGCGGAGAAGCTGGTGATCTGCGGGGGCGCCTGGGCGAAAAAGCTGATTCCGCGGTTGGCGGATGCCGCGGTTCCTGAGCGGCAGGTTTTGATTTGGCTGGCGCCGCGGCGCGCCGACTGGTTTCAGCTGGAGAGCTTCCCGGTGTGGAATGGGGAAGTGGAGGAAGGGCGCTTTTATGGCTTGCCGGAATTCAATCCGAGCGGGAGGACGCCGGGCATGAAGCTGGGGCGCTATCACCATTTGGAGGAAGTTTGTGATCCGGACAGGGTTGACCGCTCAGTTAATCCGGCGGATGAAGCGATACTGCGGGGTTTCGCCGAGCGCTACTTCCCCGATGGCGCGGGGAGGACGCTGGATATGGTCGTCTGCATGTTCACCAATACGCCCGATGAGCATTTTGTGCTGGATACGCTGCCGGAGGCGCCGCAGGTTTCGGTGGCTGCTGGCTTTAGCGGGCACGGCTTCAAGATGGCGAGCGTCATTGGCGAGGTGATGGCGGATTTGGCGCAGAGGGGCGAGACGCGCCACGATATCGCGCTGCATCGGCTTTCGCGATTTGAGGCTCAACCATGAAGACGATTGGCTTGATTGGCGGACTCAGTTGGGAATCGAGCGCTGAATATTACCGCATTATCAACCAGGAGGCGCAGCGGCGGCTGGGCGGCGCGCATTCGGCGCGTTGTTTGCTGTACTCGTTTGACTTCGGCGAGATTGAAGCGCGGCAGGCTGCCGGCGATTGGGAGGCGGCCGGCGCGCTCATGGCGGCGGCGGCGCGGAAGCTGGAGCTTGCGGGCGGGGAATGCATTGTCATTTGCAGCAATACGATGCACCTGATGGCGGAAGCGGTGGCGGCGGCGGTTGCGATTCCGCTGATCCATATCGCTGACGCCACGGCGGCGCCGATTGTGGCGGAGGGCTGCAAGACCGTCGGCTTGCTGGGCACGCGCTTCACGATGGAGCGGGACTTTTACCGCGGGCGGATGGTCGAGCGTTTCGGGCTGGAGGTGCTGATTCCCGATGAGGCTGGGCGCGCGATCGTGCATGACATCATCTACGAGGAGTTGGTGCGCGGTGTGATTCGCGACGAGTCGCGGCGGGCGTACAAAAAAGTGATTGAGACGCTAAAGGATGCGGGGGCGGAGGCGGTCATACTGGGCTGCACCGAGATCGGCTTGCTGATCAAGCCCGAAGACAGCGACAGCGCCCTGCCCTGCTTTGATACGACGGCGCTGCATGCGCTGGCGGCAGTGGACTGGGCGCTGGGCGATTGAGGGCGCGGGTGGCGGCGCAGGTGATGGCGAATTTTTCACCACAGTCCCTCGCAAGTCACGACTTGGCTCACACAAAATAACGAGCCAGTAGCT
>JAPOYT010000120.1 GCA_026706445.1 Chloroflexota bacterium | reverse complement strand
AATCATACGTACTTGGGGTTGGGGATATAATCTCGAGGATGGCTCAAAGAATTTCAACCGACTTCGATACACTACCGGGCTTACCAAACTTCGCACATTTGTGCTAGGTGTGCTATAATTGACAGAAATTGTAAGGATTCACAGACTGGAGCGGGTGAGAAGATGTGTATTCGACATTCGATTTTCATGCTAGCGGCAATTCTCGTCGCCGGCTGTGGCGCGCTCGCTGCTGGAATTAGCGATGAGATGGCGCCGCAAATCAGCACCGAAGTCGCCGTGCAAGTGGGGACAGCGGTTGTCGAGCAGATCGGCACGGAAGTTGCGAGCCAAGCGACAACTGAAACTGCCGTGGGCGCAGCTGACATCCAGGCTGAAACGGGCGAGCAAATCGCGCAAGTTACGCGGGTGATCGATGGCGATACCATTGACGTGCTGCTGGATGGCAAGACTGAGCGCATACGCTACTTGCAGATGAACACGCCCGAGCGCAGCGCCCCCTGCTATCGTGAATCGACAGAGATGAACGCCGATCTCGTCGCCGGTCAGACCGTGCGCCTCGTCCCCGACAAGGAACTGATTGATCCCTATGACCGCCTGCTGCGTTATGTCTACGTGGGCGAGGTCCTCGTCAATCGGGTGCTTGTCGAAGGTGGCTGGGCTGAAGTCGTACTCTATCCGCCGAACGACATGCGCTATGACGAATTCGTCCGGCTGGAGGCTGAGGCGGCGGCGGCCGGGCGTGGATGCCATCCGACCGGCATATTTGACGATGGATCAACCACACGCTAATAACGCAAGATTTGGGCGACTGACGGCTAGTGTCGGCGGTCAGTGTCGACGCGACCTGCGCGACCCGATGATTCGCCCCTACACCTCTAAAGTGTGTTGCGCTAGAGTTTTCACGAACGACGATACGCAGCGAGAAACAGCTCAGAACGATGGCGGTAAAGCAACTGATCTACTATCCGCAGGACGAGGCTTTGCTCCGGCAGAAAAGCTTGCGCGTGTCCAATCTCAAGAACAAGCGACTCAAGCGCCTCGTTCAAGACCTGAAGGACACGCTCGAATCACAGCCCGGCGCCGCAATCGCCGCCCCGCAGATTGGCGTATTCAAACGCGTCGCCGTGGCTAAGTTCGGGCAGAACGACGACGATGACGAGCAGCCGATGCTGACCCTAATCAATCCGGAAATCCTCGAAGCGGGCGAGCCCGAAACCGGCTTTGATGGCTGCTTGAGCATCCCCGACATTTACACCTGGGACACAGCCCGCCCCAGTTGGATTCGCTTCCGCGCCCTGGGCGAAGACGGGGGCGAAATCGTGCGCCGCGTTGAGGGCATGGACGCGCGCGTGCTGCATCATGAGATTGACCATCTCGATGGCATTCTCTTTCTCGATCGCCTGCGCGATCCGGAAGAATTGTACACGCCGGTCGAAGGCGACGATGGCAAGACCAAAATGGTCCGCCTCGTCGATTTGCAGAAGATGAGCTGATGCCCAAAGAAATGATGACCAAAGCGGCGCTTCACAAGCGATTGGCCAGGTCTCCATCCAGCGAACTCATCGAGCTTGTTCTTGACGTCCTAGGGGCGACGCCAGCAAAGTTGCAAGACCTTGCCGACGGTCTTTCAAAAGAGGCGTTGACGCGTCCCTTGGGCGAGGGCGAGCGCAGCTTCAAGCGCGATCTGACCCATCTCATTTATTGCGCCGAGCGGGGCGCGATTCCGATCTACTATGCCCTTACAGCGGAGCAGCCTTTCATGCCGCGGATTCATGCAGAGCGCCAATGGGGAAAGCTGCTGCGCTACGAGGCCTTCGATATGCCCGACTTGTTCACTTATTTCAGCTTCAATCGGCGGGCGCTGCTCAATGTGCTAAACGGGCTTACCCCGCGGCAATGGGAACGCGCTGTGCGGCCCGAAGGCAAGAAACGCAAGGAATCGGTCTACTACACGGCGCGCGGCTTGTGCGTGCATGAGTACGGTCACTTGGAAGACCTGGCTAAGAAACTGGACGCGGTTATCCGATAGACGCCATCTCCCAAACATCCAGGCTGACGACCGCCGCCGGATTGATTACTCTTACTCCTTGACTCGCCCCGCCGCTAGGATAAAAGCGGCTGGTGACCCGCGCCCGCCCATTGGCGATCACTTCAATAACCGAGCCATCCAGCAAGATGCGCAGCCGCAGATTCTCGTCCGGGTCCAGCCGATGCGCCAAACCCTGCGCCTCGCTGTCGATCTCGCCCTCGCTGGCATAGTGCCGCGTGACGCGCAGCGCTTCCGTGACCGCATCATAGGTGATGGCCACTTTCTCTTGGCCATCGGGCGAGCGCGCCAACTCAATCCCGCAAGTTTCAGCCAGCGAGGCGTCAAACTCGGCTTCGATATCCAGCGCCAGCCCACGAATCGGCAAGTCTTCATCCTCCGCCAGGTCGCCCGCTTCGGCATGGAATCCGTCGCGGCGCAGCGCCTCGATCTCAGACACTGGATCGCTGACAAGACGATGCTTGCCGTCCAGACTGAGCGCGCGCGGAATCGCCTGAACGCCGCTCCAGCCAGCGCTTCTCTGCGCCTCGCGACTGCGTCCCTCGCGCAGCCAGGCCCAGAGCAGCTGCCGGCCTTGATCGTCAACATGGGTCAGGGGCGCGTACCCGTATCCGGCGTCGTAGACCGTCTCGCTTTCGGGGAAGAAGCGCTGGTTTTCGTAGCGCCCGACGAGAGCCAGGACAGTGGCGCCGCCGCCATCGAACATGCTGGATATGAGCATCACCCAACGCTCGCCCAGCGGGAAGAAATTCACGCATTCGAAGTTGTAGCCGTGGCGCGCCCCCTCGCCGACGAAGAGCGGATGCAGGTACTGCCAATCGCGCAGATCGTCCGAGCGATAGAGCAGCGCCACCCCGCCAATGCCATTGATGTTGCCGCTGACCGTCATATACCACAGGTCATCAGCGCGCCAGACGAAGGGGTCGCGGAAATCGCGCGATTGGAAGCAATGCGCCGGGATTTCGGACAGCACGGGATTGCCGCTGTGCTTGGTCCAGCGCGTCAGGTCTTCATTGCCAAAAGCCAGGCATTGAACCTGCCGCGTGTAATCGTCGTTGACGCCGGTGTAGATCGCCGTGGGCGTCCCGCCATCATCGACCATGCAGCCGGTGAAGATGCCGCCTTGATCCGGCGAATTTGGCGTCGGCGCGATGGCGATGGGCAGTTCCTCCCAGTGCGCCAGGTCATCACTGACGGCGTGCCCCCAGTGCATATTGGCGTGGTAGGCGCCATCGGGATTGTATTGGAAAAACAGGTGATAGCGCCCCTTCCACTGAATCACGCCATTGGGGTCGTTCATCCAGTTGGCGGCGGGAAGGAAGTGGTAGGTAGGGCGGTGGATGTCTTGGGGGTTTGGTTGGGTCATGGGGGGTTTGCCTCGACACGGTTGAGTTGGAGTACTCGCGCTTTCCGACGAATGTTACCACATGGCGAGTCGAGATCACCAATGGACAGCATTGCGAGGACGGGAAGTGTGTAGCGATGAGGCGCTTGCGTCGCCCTGACCGCCAGCAGTGAGAAAATCGGTGCAAGATGGGGCTAAGTACTCTCGTATTCTTCGGGTAAAGCTACACGACTATTGAAATTGAAGAAGCGCCGACCGAAATGATCACGGTAAGGGCTTTTCAACACAGAATGTCGCTTTGTATGACCCAGCTTGATACGATGATAGACTTCACAGATCGGAATCGTAAAGTACCGCTTGAAGTCGATGCCCAACTCTGGCAGGCCACAATCGCGCGTATCTAATTCTGCGGGAATCGCTTGAATAAAATGATATCGAAAGGCATCATTATTCCGAAAATCCCTTCTGAAGGGACCCTCTTCAAAGAGAGTACGGTACAAATTACTTTTTCTGAACTTGTCAACGTCTTGAGCTTGGCAAAAAAGAATGCTCGGCAGTTCATGCCGCAAATTGCCTTTTTCATGAACGGTGAAATTGTATCCCTGTTCGAGATCACAGTCTTGTGAAACTACAATCGCAAACGGATGCTTAACCGGCTCGACATCATAAACACTGTCCGCATCTACGCTATTTATCGTCTCGGGATCTATTTGCAGTTGCACAACATTCGATAATATCTCACCTTGCCTCAACGCCTGTCCGATGCCTTCCGGCGAGCGACAAAACATGATCTCTGGTTTGCCCAAGATGAATCTCCAGCGTTAATCGTCATTGAGGGGCAAGTAGAACGACGGTCTCGTTGTTGCCTTGTTGACCCTTGCACGTAATCTCGACTGCTCGACTGGCTCATTAGACATTGCGTCATATTCGGCCAACTCCTGATAGTACCTAATCTTGTATTCCATCTCTTCCCTGATGCCGGAAACTGCCTGCTCAGGCAGCTGAAACAGAGCAAGCTGGCAAATGGTCAATCGGTCCCTCAATGAATTGGTTCCCTTCGAATCAGTGGTTTGCAGTTTCTGGTACCATCGCGTCATGTAGCTTGGCGGTGATACAACGTCGGAAAAGTCCGCGGTTTGAAGTATTGAATACGTTAACTCTCTTGATGACATCGTCTACCTCCGTTTCGACATCATTCTTGGTAAAGAAATCGTGATCCAACATGAACATCACATTAGATGGATCACCAGCTTTCTCAGTAACGAGACCGTACCGTACACGGGCAACTTCATCTGAGTTTTCAAGTTGAATCAAAAAGGTACCGTTATGTTCATATACGGATTCAGAAGACTCTGAAGTTACCAACGGGCCCAGAACCAAGTCAGATACTAGCGTATTCCAAGGTGAGTTTTCCAAACCCAAAACCGTTCGGTCGATAACATTTTGATATCTCAAACCTATTCTAGTGAAGAAATTGACTTGGTAGGTCTGGGTTACGGCATCGAGCATAAGTTCGAGATTCCTACGAAAATCTTCCCACCTTACATAGTTGTTGGTTTCTAGAGCCACAAAACTATTGGTTAACGTAATTGTCGCAATCCTGTCTCGCGTCATAAACTGGAATCTTCTATTGATTCTAGTAGAAAGAACGTCCAAGAGCTCTTGCGGAAAATGCTGTGATATATCGTCAGGAACAGCGAGACCTTGGCCCTCCAAATCTTCATGAGCCAACGGATATTCAGCCCGAATTCGCTGTTGGAATTCCGCCGGCATTATTACATCCATTCGCAGGTCCAGTGGAAACCGAAGCTGGCAAATTACGGAAGTTAGCGGATTATGCCTGTATATGACACGATCACGGGACAAAGACAGCATGGAACTTCCCAGTTAGTATCCTTTTGTTCCCCACAGAATATACTATATGTTGTATTTGTAGAACGTAAAACTTGATGTAATTGCCGGTTTTCTGATTGAAGCAACAGGTTGTTAGGAAAGTATTTCGCCTACTCCCCCTCCACAATCCCGCGCGCGAGCTTGAGCAGCTCCTCCCGCCGCACCTCTTCCACATCCCGACTCTCGAAGTAGCGCGCCAGCAACTGCATCGCCGTCATTCCCTCAGGGCTGACGCCCAGCCGCGCTCGCGTCCGCCGGTCGACATCTTTGCTGATGCCAGCGATATGAAAGACGCCCGCCCGCTTCAGCTCATTTACGATGAGGCCATCATTCAGCAGCGTCTCGCTCTCCGGCGTCAGCTTGATCAGGAGCCGCAGGACCGCGTCCGCCAAGTCGTGTCGCTTCATCTCCGCCAACACCTGACCGGTCGGATTGTCGAGGGCGCGGCAATCGGCTTTCAGCGTCAACATCTTGCGCGCGGGCAATTCGACGAAACGCCAATTTGCGCTTTCCCGCGCCAGCTCAACCCAGCAGAAGCCCTTGACGTCGCCTTCTTCGCCGAAGTCGATGCGCTCCAGGCTGCCGGAATACACGACCGGCGGCGCGTCTTCGCGGTCCGCCGTCAGATTCTGATGGCGGTGGATATGCCCCAGCGCGACATAGTCCCAGATCGGATCGGCCAATGGCGCAAGATTCGCGACCACATCGCGCCCTAGCATCACACTCCGTTCGCTGCCCCATACGGCGCCGGCCACGCTGAAGTGCCCGGCGAGCAAACGCGGCGTATCGGCGGCGGCCAGACTGTCAGCTTTATGACAGAGCGATCGAAGCTGCCCCTGCAGCGCCCGCTTCAGCGCATCGTCTTGTTCGGCAATCGTCATTCCGCGGGTATCGGCATCCGCCAGCAGCCGCGCGCGCATCGGATAGGGCGCGGCGCCGATAACAACTTCGCCCCGCTTTGTTTCGAGTTGGCGGACTTCATAATCCCCCGCCACCCAAATCCCGGGCACATCCAGCGTCTGGAAGATTTCAATCGCGCTCGCCTTTGTCACGTTCATTGGCGCATCGTGATTGCCGACGAGCAGGAGCGTCGGCGCGAGCTGGGAAAGCTGGCGGATGCGGGCGGCGAATTCGCGTTGATAGGTCGGGTTGGGGCTGCGGCTGCGGAAGGCATCGCCAGCGAAGATGACCAGATCGACATCTCCCACTCGAGCATACTCGATCATATCGTCCATGCGCGCCAGAAAGTCGAGGGCGCGGCTGCTGACGCCGGTTTCGGCGTCGGTCTTACCGTAATTCTCCATGCCGATATGTACATCGGCGAAATGCAAAACGCGGATCGGCTGGCTCATCATTCGCTCGCTTGGGCGCCCGATTCGCGCTAGTCGCCGACGCGGTGGTCTTCATCGCCAACGCCGACCGGCTCGTTGGTCGTGGTGACGCTGGTCCACTGCGGGAAGTCGCTGCGCAAATGGCCGAAGATCGGGCTTTCGTTGCGCAGAATATCGACAAACGCGAAGAGGTCGGCGATCGGCATGAAGATGGCGCCTTGCCGATTGCCGATGTCAACCTGCGGGTCGGGCATATCGCTGTCGCCCGCCAGGAAGTAGACATCGAGGCGATAGTTTTCCTGGTCGTCAGCGCCAATGCCGTTGCAGCGCACCAGCCCGCGAATCTTCGCCGTGACGCCAGCGAATTCCCTTTCCTCCAACTGACGCCAAATGACCATGTAGTTCTTGATTTCAAATACCGCCACGCGCTGTTCCGCCATCGCTAGACCGTCCTCAAAGCTCGCACATCAATTGGCTGGACTGTTCGAATCTTCAGGTCATTGCTCTCAATGCGCCTCATTATAAGGGTTTGGAGGCTTGCGCGAAAACAGCGGAAATCAAAAGCCGGAGGTTGACGCTCCGGCTGATGATGGATCTAACTGCGCGACTGCGCCATCAAAGTCTAACTTCGCCAAGCTGGCCTCATGTCGAAAATACGTACCAGACAAAAGCGCAAACGCACAACAAGAGCATGAAGCGGACGTAGTAAAGTTGCATCAGATTCCGCGTCCTTTCTCTTGGCTGATAAGTAAGCGCGGCAGTATGAACACAGGGAGATCGTCGAGTGGCCAGGAGGAGCGCGATGTTTGCCGCGGCCGATCGCATGGATCGGTTCGTTTCATATCTTACAGATGCGCGCGCCATCGTCATGTACGCCAATCCAGCGCCTCGCCTACGCAAGCTATACGGAGCTCGCCCACATGCATCTTGTCAGCGGCATGATGGCAATTTAGAATCGCAGCGATGTTGACGCTACTGCAGGCCATTTACGCACTCTGCGCGCTCTCGCTCGGTCTCTACACGGCGGGACAAGCTCTGCTGCTCTGGCGCTATTGGCGGACGCGCCGCCTGAAAGCAGCGACGCCGCCCCTCGAGGACTTGCCCCATGTCACCGTGCAACTGCCGCTATATAACGAAGCCAATGTAGCTTGTCAATTGATTGATGCGGTCGCCGCAGTTGACTACCCGCGCGACAAGCTGCTGATACAAGTGCTGGATGATTCGAAGGACCTAACCGTGCAACTGGTGGCGCTGAAGCTGGCGGCTTTGGAAGCGCGCGGCATTCGCGCCCAGCATATCCGGCGGGCGGATCGCGCTGGGTTCAAAGCCGGCGCCCTTGCCGCGGGCTTGCGGCATTGTGATAGCGAATACATCGCCATTTTCGATGCCGACTTCTTACCGCCCTCCGATTTCCTTCGCCGCACCTTGCCATATCTGCTCAATGATCCATCAATCGGCATTGTGCAGAGCCGCTGGGGGCACCGAAACGCCGAAGAAAACAGCCTGACGCGCGCGCAGAGACTCTCCATCGATACCCATTTCGTGGTTGAGCAGGCGGCGCGCAACCGCAGCGGCTGGCTGATCCCCTTCAATGGCGCCGGCGGCCTATGGCGGCGCAGTTGCCTTGAAGCGGCTGGCGGTTGGTCATCCGACACATTGACAGAAGACCTCGACCTCAGCTACCGCGCCCAACTGGCGGGTTGGCGCTCGCAGTTTCTGCCGGAAGTCGAAGTGCGCGGCGAGATCCCGCCGCAGCTGGCCGCCTACAAACAACAGCAGGCGCGCTGGGCGACCGGCAGTACCCAGTGCCTGCTCAAGCTGGCGCGCCCCATCGTCTCGTCTCGCTTGGGCGTTTCACAGAAGATCATGGCGATTCAACATCTATGCCAATATCTGCCGCAGCCGCTCATGCTCTTGATGCTGCTGTTGACACCGCCGCTGCTGCTCGCCGGCGGGCTGGAAGGTCTGTCGCTGGCGCCGCTCGGTATCATTGGGCTGGCGCCCCCGCTGATGTACGTCGCCAGCCAGATGCGGCTTTACGACAGTCGCGGAGCGCTCCGCGCCATGACCGCCTTCCCCGCCCTGCTTTTGATCGGCGCCGGATTGTCCCTGAGCAACAGCTTGGCGGTGGCAGCCGCCCTGCTGGGCGCCAAGCCGCCCTTTCGGCGAACACCGAAATTCGAGCGCGACTGGAAGCGGAGCCGCTATGCTCTCTCCGCTGATGTGACGCTCTGGCTGGAACTGGCGCTGATGGGCTATGCGTTTTGGGCGGCAATGCTGGCTTGGGAATTGCAGCGCGAACTCTGCGTCTATTTGCTGATCTACGCGCTGTCCCTGGCGACGGTGGTCGGCTGTAGCCTGCGCGAAGGCTGGATTCTGCGGCGCGGACGCGATACCGCCGGTGAAGACCCCAACGGCGGCGAGTTTACTCTTCTCCCTCAGCGGTCGACGATGCGCCGCTCGCGTCGGTAGTCTTCTTTCCGTCACGAGCAATGGCGCCGGCGGTTGCACTCATTAAGGCCCCGGTCACAAAACCAATAAGCGTCATTGCTGCTATCAAAAGCAATCTGCCCGGAATCCCGACACCAAACCATTCAGCCGTGCTGACATAAGCGCTCGCTACAATAGCTCCCATCAGAGCTGAGAAACCCGCCCACAGTTTCGCGCCAATTCTCGTGGTAATCAGTCTGCATATCACGAAGAAAATTAGGAATGAAAAGTACAGGGAGAGGAATGATACAACTGTCATGACGAACCAGAAAACCGGATTTTGAACGATTACCTCGGCTCCGGCGGCTCTTACATAGCCTTCCAATGCGGCTTCCAATTCCACATACTCTGGATCTTGTAAGAGAGGCACGATAACGAATGAACCCAATAGAGCGCTTGCCCCGCCGATTACTCCGATGATTTTAGAAGATCTGCGCATCTTCCTGGCTCCCTTCGCTTCGCCAGCTTGGAAAGCGGTTCGCCAAACTGTTAACGAATATATCGTATCCAGATCGTAATCGCAAAGGATCCATGGCAAGGCATCTGCGCTATAATTGCCATAAGTCCAGCGGGGCAATGCTGTGAATCAATGGACGGAAGACAAGCGCATTCGGTACCTTGTGGTCGCGGTCTTGGCTGTCGTCCTGATATTGGGTTTGCTCAATATCATCTCGACCGCCTTTAGCCTGATTGTGCCGCTGGCGATCGTTACGGCCGGCGCCTTCGCCTTTTACAAAATCGCGCTCCAAGGGCGCGATTCGCCCGCTGTGATGGAAGATGAAGTCGCCGAGTCTGCCGGCGCCGATTTTGATAAGGCGGTCGTCGCGGACGCGAGCGAAGATAGCGTTGACGTGGACGACGATGACGATTTGGCGGCGCGTCAACGGCTGAGCGCGCTCAAGCGGGCGGAAAGCGACTTCTTCGATACTGTCACGCCGACGGAAGAAATCCTCGATCAGATTAGATCGCGCAAGCAGCGACTGACAGGAGACGACCTAGAGTGAATCTGCTCTCTGTCAACGTCTCCCTTCCCAAGACGGTATCGATAGACGGCCGAACTTATTCGACCGGCATTTACAAAGAAGCGGTCAGCGGGCGCGCGCATCTGGGAGGCCTGAACCTCGCTGGCGACGGCCAGGGCGACCGCAAGAACCATGGCGGCGAATACCAAGCCGTTTACTGCTATCCGCATGAACACTACGCGTATTGGGCCAATCAGCTCGCGCGTGACGATTTCGCGTTTGGACAATTCGGCGAGAACTTTACTACGCGGGGACTGCTCGAGGACGAAGTCTGCATCGGCGATAGATTTCGCATCGGCGGGGCGATCATCCAGGTGTCGCAGCCGCGCGTCCCCTGCTACAAGCTGGCGAATAAAATGGGGATTCCGGGTTTCGACAAGACTTTCCTGCGCGCCAATCGCTCCGGTTTCTATGTTCGCGTGCTGGAAGAAGGCGAGGTCGGCGCCGGCGATTCAATCGTAGAAATCAGCAAAGACCCGATTGGCATGACGGTTGCCGAGGTCAACGCCGCGCTCTATCTTGACAAGCAGCCCAGCGACGCCGAGCGCGCGCTCAAGGTTGAGGCGCTCTCGCCCGGCTGGAAGCGCTCATTTGAGAAGCTGTTGGCAAATGCCTAGCCCGCGTTCAAATTCAGCACCGTCACCGAATGTGCCGGACACTCGACGCTGAAATCGCTTGAGTCGTCGAGCGTCAGTTCCGCTGTGAAGATTGAAACGGCCTCCGGCTGATCGACATCGTTATAGCTGTCAACCGCATCTCCATTCACAGTGCGTGTAGTCGCATCCGCAAAAGCGCTCGCGCCCAAACCGCGAATCCGGCAGGTGATCGCATCCGCCCCGTGCAAGTTCACCAGCGTGATACCCATTCGGCCGGTCGCGGAATCGCGCGTAGCAACGGCGTCCAGCTGTGGTACCGAAGTCGCAGAGTCTTCTTCAGACGCGACTTCGAAGGACGGCGACGCCAGAACGGAATGCACAATCTCGTCGTAAGTGTGATTGGCGAATAGATCGAACACGTGATAAGTCGGGCGCAAGACGATGCCGTCGGCGTGGGTGAAAATAGCGCCGACGGTGTTGACCACGGGCGAGAAGTTGGCCATGCCCACCACATCGCAGTGGCGCAAGCAGCTATTGAGGAAGCAGGCCGTGAATACGGCGTCAGCCATATTGTAATTGCTGTTGATATCGTTGGCGTCCATCAGGGCGTGGTCAGCAGCGCCAAATCTCATGAAGTTGGGATGGCACCAGCCGCGCAGATTCCATTCATCAAAGGCGATGCGCAGTTTACCCAGATAACCCAGCGAACCGAGGATATGCTTGACTGTGACGATGCGTTCTTCCGGCTCGAAGGCGCGCGCGATGAGATTGTCGTAACCTTTCTCGAATATGCCTTCATCGCTGGCGGAGGACCAATAACCGTGGATTGAAACCCAGTCCAACAGATCGCCCGCTTCGCGCAAAACCTTGGCGTTCCAGTCCAGATCAGGGATCGAAGCGATCGCGAGCTCAATCGTATGATCGACGCGCTTCATCATCTTGGCCGATTCTAGGACAAGCCGCGCCCATTCTTCGGCCGTCTTCGCGCCCATCTCCCAGCTGCCGTAGTTCTCGTTGCCGATGCTCCAGTAGCGCACGTCGAAGGGCTCGCCATGACCATTCGCCCGACGCTGCGCCGCCCATTCTCCGATTTCGAGATTGCAGTACTCGACCCAGTCGGACATGTCTTCCGGACTGCCGGCGCCGGCGTTGGTGCAGATGAAGGGCTCGGCGCCCACCGCGCGACAGAAGGCGACGAACTCATCGGTGCCGAAGCTATTGGGCTCCTCGACGCGCCAGGCTTTGTCATAATAGGGCACGCGCCGTCCGACGCCCTTCTTCCATGGGTAAGCCGAGACGAAGCAGCCGCCGGGCCAACGAATCACCGGCGTCTTGATCTGGCGCAGCGCTTCAATGACATCGCGGCGAAAGCCATTCTCGTCGCTCAGATGACTGCCCGGGTCGTAGACGCCGCCGTAGACCTGCCGGTGAAAATGCTCCAGGAAGTGCCCGAATACCATGAAGTCGCGCTTGCCATCGACGTGGTCGGGCAGGATATCGAGTACCGCTTGCTGATTCATCGCGTGTCTCCTTTTCAAGAAGGCCTGCCCGTGCGCTGCGACTGCATGAAGCGCTCACGAGGCGACCGCTTCTCCCTCTAATTCCTCCGTCCATAAGCCCAACGCCGCCAGTCCGTTCATCCTGGCGCGATGAAGCAAAGCCGCTTGCGCCGCCGGCACATTCGCCGCCCGATTGCGCCAGATCGCCATCGGTTCGCGCTGCAGGGCGCGGGCGTAAGAAAAGCTCAGTTTCCAAGGCAGTTCGTAGTTGGCGTTCATGGCGTTCAAGCGCGCTGTCGCGTGATAATCGCTCTGGCCGCCGGAGAGGAAGACAATGCCGGGGATCGCCGCCGGAATTTGCCGTCTGAACACCTTAACCGTCTGCTCAGCTACCGCATCAACATCGGCCTGCTCGGCGCATTCATTGCCGGATAGCACCATGCTCGCCTTTACCAGCGTACCCTCGAGATCGACGCGATGCAAGTACAGCGCCTCAAAGGTCCGGCTCAGCACCCATTCGGTGACGGCGAAGCACCTTTCGATATTATGGTCGCCCCAAAGCATCACCTCGGGCTCGACGATGGGCGCGATGCCAGCTTCCTGCGAGAGGGCAGCCACCTGCGCCATCACATAAGCGTTGGCTTCAATCGCGTAATAGCTGGGCGTTCCCGGACCGATCTGGAAGGCAGCGCGCCATTTGCTGAAGCCAAGGCCCATTTCGGCGTATTCCGCCAGTCGCTCGCGCAAGCCATCCAGTCCGCTGCCGACCGTTTCGCCAGCGCTGCCCGCCAATGTGACCATGCCCTTGGAGGGCGAAATGCCGGGAATCATGCCGCGCTCAATCACCTGCTCGATCAGCGAGTCGCCGCCGCTGCCCGCCAAGCGCGCCTGCTCATCGGTCATGATGATGCCGCTGACGCTTTCGTTGAGTCCCGGCGCCAGAAAGAGCAGCTCCGACCAATTGCGATAGGCGTCTTCATCTACCGCTATGCCTTCTGACCGCAGCAAATTATGGAACGCCGGCGACGGGCGATCGGCCGCCATGATGCCTTTGCCCGCTGTCACTAATTGATTGGCGATATCGTTAATCTTCATGTCGGTCTTGGTCCGCTTTCTCTGCTGTCAATCCTCAAGCCAAGTATTCTGCACCTTCAGCCTGGGAGCGCAAGGTCGGTCCCCTTCAACAAGAACGAGCAATCTTCAGGGACTGCTCGCTTCCCACCGGCATAGACATGCCCGCTTAGGCTTACCCGCCGGCGGAACCCAGCGTGCTTAACTGCTCGGCGATCATATCGGGCGCGCAATGCAGATTCTCCAGGAAAGCCGCATCTTCGGCTCTGCGTTCCTCCAGCGTCATTTCCGCCAGCGCGATTTCGCCCGGGATTTCGAGCGCCATACCCTCGGCTGCGCCGCCCTGCACGATGTAATCCGCCTCCGCCAGCAGCGCCTCAGTGATCTCAAGGCCCTGCGCCTCAGCAGAATCCAAATTAACCGCGACGGCAAAGCTCGGCGTGGATGCGATGGCGGTTGTCGCGATATCAAGCTTGCCTTCCAGGTATGCGATTACCATGCGCGCCGCTTGCACCCCTTCGCGGTACCAGCCTTCAAAGCCGGCGGTGACGGTCACGCCATGGATGACATCGGATACCAGCGAAGAGAAGACCGGGACGCCATAGGCGGCCTCCACGATCGAGGCAACGCCGGTAGAGGAGCCGGTGTGGGGCAAGATGCCGATTGCGTCTACGTCCTTATCCAGCAGCGATTCGGTGGCGATGGCGTAATCGGCCGCTGTAACGATGGTCGCAATTTCCACCCTGAATCCCAAGCGTTCGACAGTGCGCCGCGCCGTCGCAACGAAGCCGGGCGTTGCCGGGTCATTGGCGTCGCCGATGAAGCCGATGCTCGCGAAATCCGGATCTTGCAAGTAGGCGGTTCTGGCGTATTCCTGCAGATCAAAGTGCATCAAGGTGCCGGTCACGTTGGGCGACTTGATGCAGGTCGCGGTCGCCAAGCCCGAGTCATGCGGGTCGGTTACGATGGCGAAGATGAGCGCCGGCGGATTTTCCAATTCGCTCATGGCGTTTACCGCAATCATACCCACCTGCGTCGAGACCGTGAGGAAGATATCGGCGCCTTCATCCAAGGCGTCTTCCACCATCAGGTTGGCTGTGGGAAAGTCGAAGCCGGCATCACGATAAAGGATGTTGATCTTTTCGCCGCGCAGGTCAACCCCCGCTTCCAAGGTGGCGCGCTCATCCGCACTGATGAAGCCATAGGTCTCCAGCATATCCAGCACCGCCCTATCGGTTAAGGCGAAGGATGAAGACTGCCCAAAGCGCAGAAAAGCCAGGGTCGGGACCGTGTCATCAGCAGCCTGGCTCGCCCTTGGCAAGAGAATAAGCAGGCTGAAAAGCGCGAGCAGCAGCGCTCGAGGAGCCAGACAGATTCGCTCGAAGGACCACGATCCAGCAAGCGCGCAGCGCCCTCCAGTTACAAGTAGACGGAGCATCGTGTTTGTCTCCTTATTGACAAAAGGACCAACAAATGTGAGGCATGGTTTCAGTATACGGAGAGAATTAGCGGCATGTAAAGCCATTGTGACGTCGCCTCAATCGTCAGGCAAGATTTCGCAACCGATTTCATTCAGCGCCTGCTGGAGCTCAGCCAACGGCAGTCCTACGACATTGCTGAAGCTGCCTTCAATGCGCGCCACTGGCTGAAAGGATTCGTTCTGAATGGCGTAGGCGCCCGCTTTGTCGAAGGGATCGCCGCTGGCGATATACGCGTCGATTTCGGCGTCAGTGTAGTCCCGCATGTACACAGCTGTGCGCGCATGACCGCAGTATGCCTGCGGTGGCTGCGTGTTGCGGTGAACAGTGAAAGCCGTGACCACCTGATGAGCGCGCGCGCGCAGATGACGCAACATGCGGCGGGCCTCGGCGACATCGGCTGGCTTGCCCAGCAGCGCGCCTTCGCGGTCAATCACAATCGTGTCGGCCGCGATGACCATAGAGGGGCGGCCGTCGAGCGACGAAATCACTGCCGTCGCCTTTTCCCGGCTGAGCCGCTCGGCGTATTCGACCAGATCTTCTTCAGGCAAGCGCGATTCGTCGATGTCCGGCTTGATCACCTCGAAATCCAGACCGAGCTGGGTGAGCAGCTCTTGCCGCCGCGGAGACGATGAGGCGAGGATTATACGCATGAACCGGCCTTTCCTCGGGTCAAACTGTGGCAGATTATATCAGCATGGCCAGTGCGCTACATAGACAGGCATACCCGCGTCTGATACTATTTGGGCTCGGGAGGTAGCGACAATGGCGGGGAAAAACTGGCCCAGCAAGGTTATGTGGACAGAAGATTGCCTTTATATCCTGCGCGGGATGAATTCCCAAAGCGTCGACCTCATTTACCTCGACCCGCCATTTAACTCCAACGCCGATTATGCCGCCCCTATTGGCAGCCAAGCCGCCGGCGCCGCTTTCAAAGACACTTGGACGCTGACCGATTTGGATGTCGAATGGATAAACCTGATTGAAGCTCGGCATTCGGCGCTCTATCGCGCGCTACTTGCCGCTACTACACCTAGCGACAAGTCCTACTTAGTGTATATGGTGGCAAGATTGCTGGAGTTGCGACGGGTCTTAAAGCCAAATGGCAGCCTCTACCTGCATTGCGACCCCACTATGAGCCACTATCTGAAAGTGCTGATGGACGCAATCTTTGGGCGTCACAGCTTCCGCAATGAGATCGTATGGAGTTATCAGCGCTGGACTGGCGCGGCGCGTCACTTCCAGCGGATGCACGATGTTGTCTTATACTACGCTATGCCAGATGCCACCTTTAATCTATTAACCGAACCCTACAGTCCGAAATCCAAACACAAACGCGCGAGGCGCAGCGCGGTGAACAAGGAGGGACTGCTCGAACAATGGTATACGGACGACGAAAACCGCCAGAAAGCGATGCGAGATGTCTGGGAAATCTCTTATCTCAATTCTCAAGCCAAAGAACGGGTCGGCTACCCAACGCAAAAACCGCTCGCTCTGCTTGACCGCATCATCAAAGCCAGCAGCGATCCGGGAGATATCGTGCTTGACCCATTCTGCGGCTGCGCCACGACCTGCGTCGCCGCTGATGACTTGGGGCGTGATTGGATAGGCATTGATATTTCGCCCAAAGCGGCTGAATTAGTGGTGAGGCGCATTGCGGACAGGCAGGGTTTGTTCCGCGATATTATTCATCGAGAAGACATCCCCACCCGGACCGACTTGGGCAAGCTGCCACGCTACAACAGCGCGGAAAACAAACAGCAACTCTACGGCATTCAGGCCGGCTTTTGCCCTGGCTGCGGGCAACATTTTCAACTCCGCAATCTCGAAGTGGACCACATTATCTCCCGAGGCAAGGGCGGCACGGATCACATTGAAAACTTGCAGCTGCTCTGCGGCGCCTGCAACCGTGTTAAAGGCAATCGCGGCATGGAATACCTGCGCGCCAAGCTACAGCTTCCCTAAGCTTTCGCTGCGCATGTGGGTAAGAACCGTGTAAAATCACCGAAACCGCCACATCCATTGCCCGTTTAATTCGTTATAATGAATGTATTCAGATCTTAGATCGGCGCGACAATCGTGGCGCTTGCAGGAGGAGGAAGCATGAACTACAGAAACGACAGCTTTGTCATTGGCGCGCCCGGCAAGGTCAAGCCGCTTGAGGGCTTGCAGCTCAACGCCGTCATGCGCAACGTCTACGGCTGGATGACGATGGGACTGCTGGTGACGACAGCGGTCGCGCTCGCCGTCAGCAACAGCGGGCTTTTCCCCAGCCAAGGCATATTCTGGCTGGCGATTTTCGCTCAGATTGGCATCGTCTTCGGCTTGAGCTTCGCCATCAAGCGCATCTCGGCGACCGCGGCCGGCATGCTATTTTTCGTTTATTCCGCCGTGACCGGTTTCACCTTCTCCATATTCCTGCTGGCCTTTGACCTTGGGACAATTGGAGCGGCTTTCTTCAGCACAGCCGGGGTCTTCGGCGCCATGACCATTGTCGGCATGACCACCAAGACCGACCTAACGAAGTACAGCAGCTACTTTATGATGGGCTTGATCGGCTTGTTCATCGCCATCATCGTCAATATCTTCGTCGGCAGTTCAGCGATTGAATTCGCCATCAGCGTTTTCGGCGTGCTCCTCTTCACCGGCTTGACCGCCTACGACACGCAGCGCATCGCCCGCATGGCGGCTGATCCCCGCATGAGCGTGAATTCGGAGGATACTTTGAAGTTCAGCATCATGGCGGCGCTGACGCTCTATCTGGACTTCATTAACCTGTTCATCTTCATGCTGCAGCTCTTCGGCGGCGGGCGCGACTAGCGCGGCACAGCGGAACTCAGAATTGCAAGGGCGGCTGACGGGCGCTGTCTACGCGCCCCTGTCGGTCGCCCGTTTTTTGTTCGTGAACGACATACCTGCCTTTCGCAGCTTCGGAATTTGCAACGCCAGTTTTGATACGCTACTATTTGCATACGCTGCCGCCGACGGGGCATGCGGTGAAAGCAAGGCTTAGTTCCTTACGGGAGAAAGATTATGAAATCCGGAATTTGCAAGAACTTACTCACGCTGGCAAGTGTGCTTGTGCTGCTGCTCGTCAGCATCGGTGGCGCGGCCGCGCAAGACACCGTCACCCTGACGTGGTGGACGACTTCCGGTCGTGATTCGCCGGAGCCCGCCATTCGCAACGTGATCGCAGCTTTTGAAGCCGAGCACCCCAATATCAAGGTCGATGTCAGCATCATGGCGGAAGGCGCTTACAACGACCTCATGAGCA
>JAPOYT010000060.1 GCA_026706445.1 Chloroflexota bacterium | reverse complement strand
TCCACGCCTGGCTGGCGCAATCCTGGGAATACAATGAAGACGGCACGGAAATGACCTTGGTCATCACCGAGGGCGCCAATTGGAACGATGGCATGCCCCTGACGATGGATGACTGGCTATTCACCCTCCAATACAATCAGGAAAATGCCGATAAAGGCATCGGCTGGTCGTCATTCTTGCGCGACGTGACCTGGAGCGCCGAAGGCAGCGAGATTACATTTACGCTGCCGGAGCCAAACTGGCGCTTCCATTACAATTTCACCGGCATCGGCACATTCACGCCAGTGCCCAGGCACATCTGGGAGGGCCAGGACCCGACCACCTTCAAGAACCCGAACGCCGTGCATTCCGGTCCCTACCGTTTGGTGAGCAGCAACGCCGACACCCGCACAACGATATGGGAGCGGCGCGATGACTATTGGGATCCGGATCGCATGCCGGCGCCGAAGTATATGGTTTGGCTGAAGCGGCCCGAAGCCGATGTCGCCGTCTTCGAATGGGAAGAGGGCAACTTCGATCTGGGGCGGATGCCTTTCAGCACCATGATTCGCATCATAAGCGCGAATCCGCATATCAAGACGCTGGTGCACCAAGATCCTTGCCCGCGCGGACTGATATTCAATACCACGGTTCCGCCACTGGATGACAAGCTGTTCCGGCGCGCGCTGGGTCTGCTCACGAATCGGCAGGCGGTCGCCAACCTGGCCAACGTGCCCGGCTATGTAACGCCTGTGCTTTGGCCCAATCTCGGCGAACCGGACGAGCGCTACTACGACGCGGCGGCGGCTGAGGAATTTCAGGTGACCACCTTCGATCCGGAAGCGGCGGCCGCGCTGCTGGATGAAGCCGGTTATCCGCTGGTTGATGGGGTGCGTGTGAATAAGGACGGCGAGCCCATTTCGCTGGATGCCTTATACATCGACATCGGCAACCCGTCTTGGACGGTTTGGGCTTGGCTGCTGGCCGAGCAAGCGCAGTTGGTCGGTCTGGAGGTCAACCCGCGTCTGCTCGACATTCCAACATTCTTGACTCAGCTGCCCAACGGCGAGTTCGACATTATCTTCCGCTGGTTCTGTGGCAACTTGCCCGGCGACCCGATCGCGCTGTTTGACGGCTTGCATTCCGAGCACGCTGTGCCCATTGGCGAGCGCTCAGGCGGCGTTCCGGGCCGTTACAGCAACCCGGACATGGACGCGCTCATCGAGCAGATCCGAACCGCAAATCCGGCCTCCGAGGAGGCGCAGGAGCTCTTCCGGCAAGCCTACCGAATCTGGGCGGAGGATGTGCCATACGTGACCTTGTTTGGCGAGAATGAAGGCGTCGTTTTCAACACCGAATACTGGACGGGTTTGGCTGTGGGCCAGGCTTGGGTGCACTGGACGCCGGCCGCGCGCCAGATCATCGACTTCCTGGAACCGGCCGGTGATATGTAACGCATTCTCGCTTGCAAATCACATTCTGTAGGGGCGACCTACCAGGTCGCCCGCCAAGACACAAAGCGTAGGGGCGAGCCTTGGCTCGCCCGCCAAACCCACATGACCCCAGCGCCAGCCTCTCTCGCAGCAGAACCAAGCGCGGCGCCCGCCCGGCGCGACGTCTTCCTTTATGTCTTGCGCCGCTTCGGCGTCTACCTCTTTACCCTCTGGGCGGCTATCACGGTAGCGTTTTTCATTTTTCGCTTGGTGCCGGGCGACCCAATGAATATCCTTCTCGGCAATTTGACGCGCGTGGAAGGGCGACAGCGAGACGCGGAAGCGCAAGAAGCCATCATCGCCCATTACCGTCAGATCTTCGGCATGGACGAGCCGCTGCCGCTCCAGTACGTCAATTATCTGCGCAAGGCGGTCCTTGGCGGCCTCGACCTGGGTCCGTCTTTCGTCGAATATCCGGCGCAGACCAAGGACCTCGTCTTCCGGCGAATGCCGTGGACGATTGGCATTTTCACGACTTCGGTGCTGCTCGCCTGGCTGGTCGGCACGGGATTGGGCGCGCTGATCGGCTGGCTGCAGCGCAGCCGTCTTTCGCAGCTTGCGGTGGTCATATCGACGCTGCTGCAAATTACGCCGGTTTATCTGGTCGCGCTGGGTCTGATCATTTACGTCGGCTACACCTGGCGCATCTTGCCCGCCGGCGGTCCCTACGCGCGCCACTTGCAGCCGGAATGGACCTGGGAATTCATCAGCAGCTTGCTGACCCACGCCATCTTGCCCATGCTCTCGAATATGATCGTCATCGGCGCCGGCTTCACCCTGGGCATGCGCGCCCTGATGATCAGCGTGCTGGGCGAGGATTACCTGACCTTCGCCCGCGCCAAGGGTCTGACGCCATTCACCGTGCTTAAAGATTACGCCTTCCGCAACGCGCTCATCCCGCAGGTGACCGCGCTGGCCATCATCGTCGGCGCGACGCTGAACGGCACCTTCATCATAGAAGTGCTCTTCCAATTGCCGGGCTTGGGTACGCTCTTCGTGCAGGCGATGGGCCTGCGCGATTTCAATACCATGCAGGCAGTTGTACTTTTCTCCATTTTTGCCGTGCTCACGCTCACATTAATCGTCGATCTGGCGCTGCCCTTGCTTGATCCGCGCATTCGGAGGACGGCATGAGGAATCGCAGCATCATCATCGGCGCCATTATGTTGGCGCTTATGATCATCGTCGCGCTGGCCGGTCCCTCTGTGGTTGATCAATTGCTTTTCCCCGGCGAGCGACCGGGCATGCGCGGCAGCTACCGCCCTTATCAACTGGATTCGGCTGCGCACCCCATCGGCACCGATGGCGACGGCCGCGACGGGCTCATGGTCTTCGTGTCCAGTATATGGCCTTCGCTGCAGATTGGCGTCATCGCCGGGGCAACCTCCACCGGGCTGGGCGTCGTAATTGGCTTCTTGGCCGGCTATGCCCGCGGGCGGCTGGATACGCTCTCGCGCATTTTGATCGACATGGTGCTGGTCATTCCTACCCTGCCCCTGCTGCTGATGCTGGCGGCTTATATTGAACGCTGGGATCTATACAAGCTGTCGCTCATTTTGGGCTTGTTCGGCTGGTCCTTTGTGGCGCGCGTCATCCGGCCGCAGGTGCAGAGCCTGCGGGAGCGCAGCTACGTGGATTTGGCGGTGCTATCGGGCGAAAATCCTCTGGAGATCGTCTTTCTTGAATTGCTGCCGCCACTATTGCCTTATATCGGTTACGTATTTTCTTTGAGCATCGTCGGTTCCATGCTGGCGGAAGCAGGCTTGCAGATCATCGGTCTGGGCGCGGGTGGCTTGCCGACGCTGGGCTTTATGATCGCCAAGGGTTTCCGCGAGAGTGTCATCGCCATTGGCTTGCTGGGGCAAATGCTGCTGCCGGCCGGCGCCTTGATTTATGTCTTCCTGGCGCTGAACCTGATCAATACTGGCTTGGATGAGGTCTTCAACCCGCGTTTGAAGACGACGATTGAAGGCGGCGACTGATGCCCGCGCTGCTGGAAATTCGCGGGCTGTCGGCCGGTCTGCAAGGTCGCCGCTCGGTCACGCAGGTGGTCAGCAATGTCGATCTCGATGTGCAGCCCGGTGAAATCCTCGGCGTCGTTGGCGAATCCGGCTGCGGCAAGAGTACGCTGGCGACCGCCATCATGCGACTGCTCGTCCCGCCCCAAGTGCTGCAATCCGGCTCGATGACGTTGCGGCTGAACGAAGGCAGCAGCTACGACTTGATCAAACTTTCCGAAAGCGAGCTGCGCGAGTTGCGCTGGCGGCATCTGTCTTATATCCCGCAAGGCTCGATGAATTCCCTCAACCCGGTGCTGCGCGTCGAACGGCAGATGACCGATACCTTGATTCAGCATGGGCTGTCCGACAAAGAGGCTCGGTCGCGTTCGGCCGCGGCGCTGGAACTGGTCAATCTGGAGCCCAAAATACTCTACAGTTATCCCCACGAACTGAGCGGAGGCATGCGCCAGCGTGTCATTATCGCCGCGGCGGTAAGCATGCATCCGACGTTGATCGTGGCTGACGAATTGACTACCGCGCTTGATGTGGTCACACAGCGGCAGATTCTGCAAGAATTGATTGGCATACGAGATGAGCTGGGCGCCACGATAATTCTCATCACCCATGACATGGGCGTGGTGGCGCAAATCGCCGACCGCGTCGCCGTCATGTACGCCGGCAAGATCGCCGAACTCGGTACCGTGAACGGCATTTTCGAGACGCCGCTCCACCCATACTCGCAAGGATTGATCGGCTCCATTCCGCGCGAGAGCGGTCAGCGCGTCGAAGGCTTGCCGGGCGAAGCGCCCAGCCCCTGGAATTACCCGACGGGCTGTCGCTTTCATCCTCGCTGCCCAAAGGTTTTTGATCATTGCCGCGCGCAAACGCCCGCGTTACAAGCGCAAGAATCTGACCGCTGGGCCGCCTGCCACCTGTACGATACCGAGGTCGCCGCCGATGTCTGATCTTCTCGTTGTGGAGAATCTGCGGCAGATCTTTGGCGGGCGCAACCAAACTGTTGCCGTTGACGATGTATCCTTTCGCATCCCGGCTGAGCCGACAATCGTCAGCCTGGTTGGCGAAAGCGGCAGCGGCAAATCGACAATCGCCCGCATCATCTTGGGCTTGCTCCAACCGACGGCGGGCCGTGTGCTATATGAC
Organism: Chloroflexota bacterium; assembly: GCA_026706445.1. Classification (GTDB taxonomy): domain Bacteria; phylum Chloroflexota; class Anaerolineae; order Aggregatilineales; family Phototrophicaceae; genus UBA6055. The sequence goes on along the minus strand of JAPOYT010000060.1, from coordinate 13,667 downwards.
GGCGCCGATATCGCCACAAGCGGCCGCAAGTGGAATCGCAAGTTTCGCGGCGAGGTGCAAGCGGTCTTCCAAGATCCCTACAGCGTCTACAATCCGGTTTACAAAGCGGAGCGCGTTCTAAAGCTGGTCATCCGCAAATTCGGGCTGGCAAAGAGCAAGGCGGAAGCGCAAGCGATGATGGAAGAGGCGCTGCGAGCGGTTGACCTGCGGCCCGAAGAAGTGCTGGACCGGCACCCCCACCAGTTGAGCGGCGGTCAGCGGCAGCGACTGATGCTCGCCCGCGTCTACTTGATGCGACCGCGCCTGATCGTGGCGGACGAGCCGGTATCGATGATCGACGCCGGCATGCGCGCCTCATTCCTGAATATCTTGCAGGACTTTCGCGATTCACATGGGATCTCCACGCTGTTTATCACCCACGATCTTTCGACGGCGATGTACCTGGGCGGGGAGATCATTGTGCTTTATCAAGGAAGAATCATGGAGCAAGGCGCGACTCAAACGGTGATGAATGCGCCGCTGCATCCCTATGCCCAATTGCTGATTAGTTCGATACCGACGCCCGATCCGCGCAGACGCTGGGATGAGGACTTGTCGGCCGCGCCGCTGGCGGAGATCGGCTATGGCGCGCGCGCTGGCCGCGACCGCTGCCTCTTCGCCGATCGCTGCCCGCAGGTCATGGACATGTGCTGGGGGGCGCGCCCGCGCTTGCGTAGGCCAAAAGTCGACGCTGTCGAGTCAGCGCAACGAGACGTCGCCTGCTATCTCTACGAATGATCATTCCCCACACCGTGATGCGTAACACGGCTTCTTGTCCCATTTGATAATTGAAGGTTGAATTACATGGTTAGCAAGCAACGACTGAAAACGCTTTCGTTGAGCGGCAATGACTGGTACATCCGTGAGGATGCGGTAGGCAAAGGAGAAGCAGAGGCATTGCACTCGGCTAGTGTGCCGGCAGACGGCTGGATCCCCGCGACTGTGCCGGGCAATATCCAAGCCGACTTGGAAGCGGCGCATGAGCTAAAGCCGCTCTGGTATGGCGCTGGCGACCCGCGCCTGGCGGAGGTGGCGCAGAAGGACTGGTGGTATCGGCGTGACTTCGAAGCGCCGGCCGCGTTTGCCGGCAAACGGCTAAAGCTGGTCTTTGACGGCGTCGATTACGCCTGTGATGTCTGGCTCAACGGAGAGCGTCTTGGCGCCAACGCTGGCATGTTCAGGCGCTTCGGCTTTGATGTCGCCGGCATTATCAAGCCCGGCGAGACCAATCGCCTCGCGGTCAGGATTGAGCGGATACCGCCGGAACTCGCGCATATTCTGTCCGCCTCCGATGGCGCCATGAGCGGCGGCGGCGAGAACTATCCGAAAGAATGGGGTCCCGATTTCTTCGTCAATGGCATCAACGAGACGCGGCAACTATTGAAAGACCTCAAAAGCCCGACCAACTACGGATGGGATTGGGGCGTCAATGTCTACACGCTGGGCATCTGGCAGGACCTGCGCCTGGAAGCGAGCGGCGACGCCCGCATTGATTGGCTGCAAGTAGAGACTGAACTGAGCGACGATCAGCGCGGGGCAGCGGTCAAGGTCGGGCTGGAAATCGACAGCCAGCGCGCTATCGATGTAGTCGCCGCCATTCGCATTGATGGTCAGGGAGAGACGCGGAAGGCAGAAATCCAAGCGGCGCTGCATCATGGTGACAACAGTGTTGAGTTGGAGATTGCCCTGGATGAACCGGCGCTGTGGTGGCCCAACGGACAGGGCGACCAGCCGCTTTACTCGCTGGAGGCGATTCTGCTGGACACGGAGAGTGGCGATTTGCTGGACACGCGCTCAACCCGCTTCGCCGTGCGAGAGATCCGCTGGGAACAAGTGGAAGGCGCGCCCGCAGACTTCATCAATCCTTATCAATTGGTCATCAATGGTCGCCCCGTGCGTATGATCGGCTCAAACATCTTGCCGCCGGATCTGCTCTTTGGCCGCCTGAACGAGCGCGGTCCGCGGCTGATAGAACTTGCAGCGCGAGCGGGCATGAATACTTTGAGAGTCTGGGGTGGCGGCGTATTTCCCAGCGAGGCGATGTTTGATCTGGCCGACGAGCTCGGCATCATGCTGTCGCAAGAGTTTCCCATGTCGAGCTGCCGTCCGGAAACGGACGCCGTCTTCCTGCGCAATCTCGAAGGCACGATTCGCGGGCTGGTCAAGCGCTATCGCAATCATGCCTGCATAATCGAGTGGAGCGGCGGCAACGAGATGTGGTGGTATCAAGGCGATGACCATGCCGCCCTGCATCTGCTGGAGCGCATTGTCGCCGAAGAAGACGATCGATTATTCCGCGCCACCTGCCCGATCCAAGGCGCGCGCCACAGTCCCTGGCACTACGATCCGAAAACCCATTACGCGCACTACGATGACGAAGAACTGCTCGATACTGGCTGGCGCCGCGGCGAAAACAAGCTGATGCGCTACGGCGAATTCGGCTGTCACTCGATTGCGCACCTGGAAATCTGGCAGCGGGAGATTCCGCCAGCCGACCAATGGCCCGCCTACGATGAGGACAGCCCCGCGCTCATTCGCAAGAATGTCGTACAAGCGGTATTCACCAAAGAGCACTGGTTGATGAAGTCCATCCTCGAGTCCCTCTTTGGTTCTGTCGAAACGCTGGAGGCGCTGGTGAAAGCCGGTCAATATCTGGGCGCGCATGGACTGCGTTACGCGGTTGATGCTTTGCGGCGGCGGGGCAAGCGTATTGGCGGCATCACCACCTGGGTATTCAATGAGCCCTGGCCCAACGGCGGCGGACCCTACCTGGTCGACTATGACAGCCGACCACTGATGATTTACCATTTCCAGGAGCAGGCATTGGCGCCCGTCAGTCTGTCCTTGAAGCACGATTCCAACTTATACGACCCAGCGACTGGGCTGGATGTCGAGTTATGGCTGGCCAGCGACGCGCCGGCACCGATGAGCAATCTATGCTGGCGCTGGCTGCTGCGCAATGCGGACGGTCAAGCGCTGGCCAGCAACGAGGGCAGCGCCTCGGTAAAACCCATGGAGGCGATTCCCCTAGGCGCTATTCGATCCGATCCGCTCAACGATGGCGCCGCGAGCCTGCTCTTCGTCGAGATGCAGCTTTTCAACAGCGATGGCGAGCTGCTGACCGAGCGCCTGCATATATTCGGCGCCTCCGCATCGCCAGCGCCGCTAGCCGGCTTGACCTCCAACACCGATGCCAGCCCCGCTCGAACTGCGCTGGAAGTCGCCCAATACTCCTATCAGCGGGAAGCTGACTGCGAGCGCCTGCAGATTGAATTGACCAACAAAGGCGAAATGACGGCGCTATTCTGCGAGCCGCATCCCCTGCTCTCTTATCGCACCGATATCGACATTGAGAATAATTGCGCCTTTGTCCCACCCGGCGAGCGACGCCTGATCACGATTAGCGCGCCCGCGGAATCCCCCGAAAGTCTCACATTGGCGCAAACCGGCTGGCGCATTTCCTGCTGGAACGCCGATGATGTGGTGATTCCGCCAAACCCCGATGCGCTCTTTTCGCTAGGCCGGCGCGATGCCATGACCCGCGAATTCGCCGGCTACGACGATCGGTCGCGGATAGAGGCAATCACGGAGGTCGAAATCACGGGAAATCGGCCCGATCCGTCCGCCCTGCCCTTGCTGATGACGGGGGAACGGCGCGTCCGATTCCTCTTTGATGTGACGCAGGGTTGGGAGCGCGGCGCGCGCTTGCGCCTGCACACGGCTGATCAGTCGGCGACGAGCGAGCCCTTGATCGAAGTAAAGCTAAATGGCCGGCGCTTCGAGGCGGCTCTGGACACCGGGCTGGGCATCCAAAACAGCGATCCCGCTCACCTGGCTTTTCCGCAGACGGCCGTTTTTGATCTGCCGCGCGAGACGCTAGTTCAAGGCGCCAACACGCTTGAGTTGCGCCTTGTCAATGACAGTTGGTTCACCTGGGATGCGATTGACCTGATCGCATCCGGCTGAACTGTGGACATACCACCAATCAAGCCAAGCGCTTCTTGACGACGGCTTCATCCAGTTCGACGCCCAAGCCCGGTCCGGTGGGCGGCGTGATGAATCCCTGCTCGAAGCGAATCGACTCTTTGAAAATGTCGCTGTGCAGCCCGGCGCCGTTGTACTCTTGAATGAGGAAGTTCGGCGAACAGGTATCCAGCTGCACGGCGGCGGCAGCGGCGACCGGTCCACAATACATATGGGGCGCGATCATGGCGTAGTGGGCTTCAGCCATGCCGGCGATTTTCTTCGCCTCCAGGATGCCGCCACATTGCCCCACATCGAGCTGCAATATCTGCGCCGCCTGCTTCTTGAGCAATTCAGCGAATTCAAATTTGGTCACCAGCCGCTCGCCAGTGGCGATCGGGATGCTGGTATGCGCGGCGACGCGCGCCATTTCATCGATGTTCTCCGGCGGCACCGGCTCCTCGAACCAGAAGGGGCTAAACTCCTCCAATTCCTTGGCGACGCGAATGGCGACAGCGGTGGTGAACTGCCCGTGCGTACCGATGCCGACTTCTAGCTCATCGCCGACGGCATCGCGTATCGCGCGGAAAATCTTGGCTACGTGCCGAATCGTCTTCAACGAGAAATCACGCGGCTGCGGGAATAAAGGCGTGAAGGGGTCGAGCTTGCAGGCGCTGTTGCCTTCTTCCACCAGCTTGATCGCAATCTCGCCCGCTTTCAACGGATTCTCCCAGATGCCTTCCGTGGGCATATAGGCGTAGGCGCGCAGCTGGTCATGCATCTTTCCGCCCAGCAGATTGTATATTGGCTGATTCGTCGCCTTGCCGACGATATCCCACAACGCCATTTCGATCGCGCTTAAGCCCGGCGTCATATACAAACCGGGATGGCGCCAATCATGCCGCGAGGCGTAGATCGTCTGCCAGATCCGCTCGATCTGAAAGGGATCGCTGCCGATGACAAACTGCTCGCACAAATCCTCGATCATGCTGATCTGCGGCTGCAAGTTGACGGCGTGCATCGTCGGGCGTTCGCCCAAACCAGTGATGCCTTCATCGGTATGCAGCTTGATAAAAAGCCAGTACCGCCCGCCGATATAAGGCTCGATATTACGAACGAGAACGGTTTCAACAGCGGTAACTTTCATTGTTGCGTTGCTCCTTAGATTACAGCGCGATTCAAGACAGACGGATTCAGGACGCTCCGCCGGCGCGCGAAGCTAGTTCAGCACGAAGCCCTCATAGCCCTTGGCGACGACTTCTTCACACTTTTCAACGTAAGGCGGGAAGCCGGCCAAGGGCATGAAGACCCGCGGCTTGCCGGGAATATTGGCGCCCAAATACCAGGAATTGCAGGACACTGCCAGGCTGTCATTGGCCACCGCATTGACATGAGCGACCCAGGCTTCCTGCGCCGCCTTGGTCGCCTCAATGCTGCTGTGCTTCCGCTCCGCCATATAGCGGATGCAGTCCGTAATCCAGTCGACATGCTGCTCAATGGATACGACCATATTGGAGAGCACCGACGGACTGCCCGGCCCAGTGATGGTGAACAGGTTGGGAAAGCCGGGCACTTGCAGCCCCAGATAGTTGACCGGTCCGGCCGCCCACTTCTCGCGCAGGGTCAGCCCGCCCCGCCCGCGGATGTCGATTTTGAGCAAGGCGCCGGTCATGGCATCAAAGCCGGTCGCCAGCACGATGATGTCAAAATCATAATCCGCGTCGCCGGCGCGGAGGCCAGATGGCGTTATCGCCTCAAGCGGCGCCGCGTTGACATCAACCAGCAGCACGTTGGGTCGATTGAAGGTTTCGAAATATCCTGTGTCCATCACCGGACGCTTGCAGTGAATCGCGTAGTCGGGGATGAGCGCCTCGGCGACCGCCGGGTCTTTGACGATTTCGCGGATCTTCGAGCGCACGAAGTCGGCGGCCATTGCATTGCTTTCCAGGTCGACGACGATGTCATTGAAGCTGCCGTAGAAGGCAAAGCCCCCTTCTTGCCAGCGTTCTTCAAAGACGCGCCGGCGTTCGTCCTCGTCTACCGATTTTGCCGATATGTCGTTGGGGAGCATGTGTGACATCTGGGCGCCCGGCTGCAAACGATTGCGGGCGCGGAAGCCGGCGTAATCAGCTTTGATTTGCGCCACCAAATCGGGATCGGCGGGGCCATTCTGCGCCGGAATCGACCACTGCGGCGAGCGCTGGAAAACCGTGAGCTGGGCGGCCTGCTCGGCGATGACCGGAATCGCTTGCACACCCGATGATCCGGTGCCGATGACCGCGACGCGCAGCCCGCGAAAGTCCACGCCTTCGTGAGGAAAGCGCGCTGTGTGATAAATCGGTCCGCGGAAGCGCTCCATCCCCTCTATTGGCGGCACATTAGGCTCGGACAAACAGCCGGTCGCCATGACCAGGAAACGCGCCGCCAATTCCGCGCCATTATCGGTTGAGACGCGCCAGTGGTTGGACGCTTCATCAAATATCGCCGCATCAACGCGCGTGTCAAAACTGATATCGCGCCGCAGGTCGAAACGATCGGCGACGTGATTGAGGTACGCCAGTATCTGCGGCTGACTGGGAAAACGCTCGGGCCACTCCCATTCTTGCTGAAGGTCTTCGTCAAAGCTGTAAGAATACTCCAATGTATTGGTATCGCAGCGCGCGCCGGGATAGCGATTCCAGTACCAGGTACCGCCCACATCCGACGCCATTTCAATCACCCGCGCCGAAAAACCCAACTGGCGCAGGCGATAGAGCATATACATGCCGGAGATGCCGGCGCCGACGATGAGGACATCGAAAGTCTCCGCCGCTTGCATATCTGTATCCCCGTTTCCGTCTTAGGATCGGCGTCTAATTCATTATGGAGCCGCCGGCAACGTTGAGCGAAATGCCGGTCACATTCTCGGCGCGGGTCAAATACAGCGCCGCTTGCGCGATATCAGCCGGCGTCTGCGCGCGCCCCAGCGGCACCGTATCTTTGATGAGCGCGTTGAAAGTGTCTTCCACCGTTTCCGTGCCGTATTGCCGCTTTCGCGACTCCACATTGGAAAGGTGATCAGACCACATGGATGTGTCGACATTGCCGGGGCAAATGGCGTTCACTCGGATTGAGTGTTGTGCCAGCTCAGCCGCCATGGACTGCGTTAAGCCGATCGCGGCGAATTTCGAGGCGCAATACGCGCCCATCTGGGCAAACCCTTGTTTGCCCGCGACCGAAGCAATGTTAATGATGACGCCGCCATTCTCTTTCAAGTGAGGAAGGGCCGCCTGCGACATCAAGAAGATGCCCTTGACGTTGACTGCGAAGATGCGGTCCCAGTCGCGCTCGGCAAAGTCGGCGAGCGGTCCGGACTGAATGAGGCCGGCATTGTTCACGATGACATCCAGCCGGCCAAACTCCGCAACCGAAATGTCAACCAGGTTGATGCAAGAAGCGCGGTCCGCGACATCGACTTCGAGCGCCAGGCAGGTCCCGCCTTGCGCCCGGATATCAATTGCGGTCGTCGCCAGGTCCCTGGAAGTGGCGAGCTTGTAGTTCCATGGCCCCGCCCCTTCGGCCGCCACCGAGCCCAGGTCCGCGGCGACCACGTTTGCGCCTTCTCGGGCATAGGCTTCGGCGATGCCCCGTCCGATACCGCGGGCGGCGCCGGTTACAATGACTGTCTTGCCCTTGATCTTCATATACGTTATCCGATGCTCACGACAGGCCAATACCATTGCCGCCATCGACCGAGAGCGAGACCCCGGTCACACTGTCGGCGCGCGCCAGATACAAAGCAGCCTCGGCAATCTCTTCCGGTTCCTGCCGGCGCCCCAAAGGCGCGGTCGCTTCGACAAAAGCGTCAAAGGCGGCTTCAAGCGACTGTCCCTCATATTGCAGCAAGCGGTGTTTGACCAGGTAATCGAATTGCATGGATGTGAATACATTGCCGGGACAGATGGCATTTGCCCGTATGCCATGCTCGGCCAGCTCGGCCGCCAGCGATTGCGTCAAGCCGATGACCGCGGACTTTGAAGCGCAGTAGGCGCTATTATAGGGTGAGCCTCGCTTGCCAGCATTTGATGCGATATTGATGATAAGCCCGCCGTTCCGCTGCAGGTGAGGGACCGCCAACTGGGACATCAGAAAAACGCCCTTGGCGTTTACCGCAAAGATGCGGTCCCAATCGCGCTCCTTGAAGTCAGCCAAGTATCCCAGTTTGATCAGGCCGGCATTATTCACCAGAATATCCAATCCACCGTATGCCTCAACAGCGCAATCAACCAGATGCTTACATGAGGCGCGGTCGGTTACATCAACTTCGACCGCCATACATGAGCCTTCTCCCTGGCTGATCTCGCGCGCCGTCCGCGCCAAATCAGTTTCGGCGCTCAAGGAATAATGCCAATCCGCGCCCGGCTCAAGCGCCAAGGACCCCAAATCCGCGGCGACGACATTGGCCGCTTCGCCAACGAAGGCTTCGGCGATAGCGCGACCGATCCCACGAGCGGCGCCAGTGACTATGACCGTCTTGCCTTTGATCTCCACCTCTGCTCCTTGATCGCGTCAGGACAATCGCTGGCGGATTCAGTGACTATGACCGTCTTGCCTTTGATCTCCACCTCTGCTCCTTGATCGCGTCAGGACAATCGCTGGCGGATTCAGTGACTATGACCGTCTTGCCTTTGATCTCCACCTCTGCTCCTTGATCGCGTCAGGACAATCGCTGGCGGATTCAGCTCAGATCCAGCACGCTGCGCTCCTCGATCCCGTCTTCTATCAGATTTAGATCTGGGTACCGTACTTCCTAACCACATCGGGATTCAATTCCAAGCCCAAACCCGGTTTGTCGCTATAGGGAGACCACATCCCGTTTACCGGCTGCGGGAACTCCTTGTACACCAGCTTGTCGAATTCCTCGGATACGCCCAAGTATTCAACGATGCGAAGATTGGGCGTGGCGCAGGCGACATGCAAATGAACCAGCTGAAAGGCATGGGGCGCCACCGGCAGATTGAAGGCCTGCGCCAACTGCGCTACTTTCATCCACTCGGTCACGCCGCCGACGCGACCGATATCCGGCTGCACAATATCGGCGCCGCCGCGGGCGATCAATTCGCGAAAGCCGTACTTCGTGTATTCATGCTCGCCAGTCGCGACCGGTATGTCGATAGCGCGGGCGATGGCAGCCAGCCCTTCTATGTCATCCGCCAGGACCGGCTCCTCGAACCAGCCAACGCGGTAAGGCTCAAATTCACGCGCCATGCGGATCGCCTGCTTGGCGTAGTAGCCATTGTTGGCGTCGATGAGGATTTCGATGTCATCGCCAACCGCCGCGCGCACAGCCGCCAGGCGTTCGATATCCTCTCTCTCGCTCTTGCCAAAATCTTTGCCCACCTTCATCTTGATCGACTTCATGCCGCGTTCGACATAACCTACCTGCTCGGCGACCAGTTCGTCGACGCTGAAGTGCGTCCAGCCGCCGCTGCCATAGATGGGTACAGTATCGGTATAGGCGCCCAATAATTTGTAAAGCGGCGCGTTGAAGGTCTTCGCCTTCAAATCCCAAAGCGCTGTGTCCACAGCCGAGATTGCGGAGAAAGCCAGCCCTTTCCTACCGACGCCGCGCAGGCGCCAGAACATATCGTCCCATAGTTTTTCGGTATAGAGCGGATCCTGCCCGATCAACAGCGGCTTCAGCGAGTCAGTGACGAGCGCTTGCGCCGCGCGTCCGCCATCGGCGACGCCCAGCCCTTCCAAACCTTCATCGGTATAGATGTGAACGAAGTTTTGACCGCGTCCCGGCGTCGGGTGTCGTATAGTGGCATCCTTGATCGATCCCAAATGCGGAATGACAATGGTTGTTGTCTTTACATCGGTAATCTTCATCGGCAAGCCCTCAATGGTCGGCGCAATCCGCCCAGCGCAAAGCGTACTAAATTCCGCTTGTTTCCGTAGACTTTAGCGCATTCAACTAATCAGATGCAATCACTTCGAGGATTTGCAGCAGCTTTCTGTCGCGCCACTTCTTCACCGCTTCCATGTCGGTATCAGCCAGATTCGCTTCCATTTGCTCGACGGCGATTCGCGTCCATTCACGCATGTTTTCCGGTGTGCGCGGGGGCGCATCGCGCTCAACGCGGGACGGAATATCATCTTCTACGCTATGGTCCAGCTTCCGGTCGAGCATGGTATCGCGCAGGCCGCCCGGGCTGGTCAGCATCCCAACCATAAATGGGCCCATCAACGCGAGACGCAAACCGGGTCCGGTTCGAAACGCGAGATCAATTTCTTCAACCGTGGCGACGCCATTGCCCACCAGCCACAGCGCCTCGCGGTAAATCACCGCTTGCATGTGGTTGACAATATGCCCGCGGCATTCTTTGCGCGCCACCACCGGCGTCCGTCCCATCCGCGCCATGAAATCACGCGCCGTTGCCACTGTCGCGGCGGAAGTCGCTTCGCCCGGCACGATCTCGACCGACGGCACGATATGCGGCGGATTGTAAGGATGCGCTACTACGCAGCGTTCGGGACGCGCCGTCGCGGATTGGATCTCGGTCATCAGCATCGCGCTGGCGCTCGACGCCAGGATCGCGTCAGAACGGGCATGGCGGTCCAGCTCGCGGTAAATTTTCCGCTTGATGCGGTAGCGCTCAGGTCCCGATTCCTGCACGAAGTCAACATCGTTGACCGCGGCCGCCAGATCGGTGGTGGTCGTGATTCGGTCCAAGGCGGCCGCCGCCTCGTTGTCGGTCATTACACCGGCTTCGACCAGCGTTTCATAAGCGCCGCGAAGCTCGGCATTCGCCCCGCTCAGCGCCTCGTCAGAGATGTCGTATATATTCACCCGCATGCCGTGCCGGGCGAAAAGCGCCGCCCAGGAGAAGCCAATCGTGCCGCCGCCGACGCAGGCGACGCGTGAGATTTCGTCCGCGTTCATTGGGTTTTCCACCGCCTCTGGATCTAGTTTTTCCGAGAGTGAATTGTAACAGCAGTTTGCCGGTTCGTCCTTTTCCGCCGCCTGCGTCGTACGACAAATGAAACGGGCGACCAAAGCGCTGTGTCGGCGGTCGGTGTCTACGCGACCTACGCGCGGCAGTCGATCGCCCCCACAAGACTTGTCCGCTACTCGTTGGCTCGCTTCTGTCTCGATATTATGCAATAGTTGCCAAAGGCTTCACCACCGAGGAAACGAGGCAACACAGAGGGCACAGAGGGAAACCTGATTCTGCCATAGATATCGCTTTAGGCTTGATTGACCCGCTGTGTCTACACGTCGCGCCGGAACGTCCGCGCACTTAATCTTATATTAACGCGTGTACGGGCGAGCCGGTGGCTCGCCCCAGCAGCACCATCGTTTAGCCGCCATTGATCTATAGTGATCCACTAGCGAACAAGCCCTGCAGATCAAAAACTGAACGAATAGATTGGCGCTTAGGTCTTGGGCAAATAGCGATAGTCGGGATCGTCGATCTCTTTGGGAGCGAGCGTGTTCCGCAGCGTGCCGATACCCTCGACTTCCAGCTCGACGACATCGCCCGCCTGCAAATAGCGGGCGCCGCCGATGCCGCGCGCGATCGCCTCGGGGATGGAACCACCGGAGACCGTGCCGCTCCCCATCACATCGCCCGGCACAATGCGGCTGTCTTTAGAGGCGCGCTCGACAAAATCGCCCCAACTGAAATGCGCGGCGCCGCCATCGCCCCCATCGAGCCAGACATCGCCATTCACCCGCACTGTGCATTTGACCTGCAGCTTGCCATCGCGCAAATAGGGCGCCATTTCGTCGGTTGTCACCAGCCAGGGACCGAGGCTGGTGGCGCTGTCCTTGCCCTTCGCCGGTCCGAGCCCAACCGCCATTTCGTCAAACTGCAAATCGCGGGCGCTAAAGTCGTTGAAGATGCAGAAGCCGGCGATGTAATCAAAGGCGTCGGCGGCCGCGATGTCGCTGCCCTCGCGCCCAATGACGCAGCCTAGCTCCATTTCATAATCGAGGCGATCGGTCGCCGAGGGGATTGGCACTTCGTCTTCTGGTCCGAAGAGGCGCAAGGTGTTTGAAAAGTAGAAAATCGGCAGCCGATACCAGGCTTCATGAAGTTCTCGCGCGCCCTGCCCGCTCGCATGGCCCTCATAGCTGAAGAAGTCGCGCACCGTCGGCGGCTGCAGGACGGGAGCGCGCAGCCGCACCATAGGCAATGGCACAGCGGGCGCGGCGATATCGCTTGCCAAAGCCTCTCGCAGGCGTTCAATTGGAGAATCGCCCAACTCGAGCAGCGCGCGGACGTCGCGCAAGGTCGCATCGAGGCCGAGCAGCGCGGACACATCAAGCACCAGCTCGCCACTCAACACGCCGCAGCGCGGTCCGCCGCCGCTATCGTATGTCAACAGTTTCATCGTTTGCAATTCCCCGTGCGGACGGTTAAGGCTTGATCAATCAAGTGGCTCAAGCGGCGGATGATCGCCGAATTTCAATTCGGGTCCACCGGAAGGCGCCGCCCAGCGCACCGCATTGCTGATCACCTGCAGCACCTCGGGCTGGTAATAAATCGGCAGCGTTTCGTGGCCCGGCCGGAAATAGAAGACTTTGCCGCGCCCACGATGATAGCAGCAGCCGCTGCGGAAGATCTCGCCGCCCTGGAACCAACTTACGAAGACCAGCGTGTCGGGCGCGGGAACGTCAAAGGGCTCGCCATACATTTCAGTTTGGGGAATCTCAAAATATTCCGGCAAGCCAGCGGCGATGGGATGTCCCTGCTCAATCACCCAGAGCCGTTCCTTTTCGTCGGCTTCGCGCGTTTTCAGCATGCAGGAGGTGCCCATCAGCCTCTTGAAGATCTTCGAATAATGGGCGGAATGCAGCGCTATCAAACCCATGCCGCCCATGTTCACCCGTTCATGCACGCGCTCGACGATCTCGTCACTGACCTGGTCATGCGCGGCGTGACCCCACCAGGTCAGGACATCGGTTTCAGCCAAGACCTCTTCGGTCAAGCCGTGTTCCGGTTCATCAAGCGTCGCCGTATGTACGGCAAAGCCCTGATCACCGAGATGATCTGCGATGACTTTGTGCATGCCCTCCGGGTAGACCTTTTGCACCCCCTCGGTGGCGTTGATCAGTCGGTCTCCGCTGAACCCATAATTCGCCAGGCGCGCCTTAACTTCGGCATGGCGAAGCGGATTCTCGTGCCAATATTCGTTCCAAACCGTCACGCGAATTGGCGCTGACATAGTCTAAACTCCGTTCGTTAGCGCGTCGCCAAATACCGCCCGAACCTCTTCTCGCATTTCGTCGACTCGCGTCCAGACTTCGCGACTGCGCTGGAAGACGTCCACCGGGTAGCCGCTCTGCAGCATGATGGGACCGTCAAAGCCGTTGTCGCGCGCGATCGTCAAGCAGCGCTGAAAGTCCTCGCTGATCAGATCTCCGTTTTCGTCAACCTCCGCCCAGGCATGAATTGAGGTCGCCCGCGGCATGATCGCTTCCAAAGTCGCATACTTATTCGGTCCGCGGGCGTTTCCGAAGTCGGCAATCACGCCGTAATCACGTTCGGCATGTTCGAGAACACCGACCAGATCGCCCGCTTTCATATTGAAATGCCGGTAATTTTCGGTGGCGGGCTTCAGCCCAAGATCCACGGCGAAATCAAAGAGATCGCGGAAGGCTTCGCCACTGGCGCGAA
>JAPOYT010000208.1 GCA_026706445.1 Chloroflexota bacterium | reverse complement strand
TGTGGCGCGAGGGTGGAGAACCTGTCCCATAATGCTTCCTTTAGCTCATTGGAAATAGTACCATTATAATCCAAGACCATACAGTCATACAGATCAAGGTACTTCTGGGGCGCGATCCAGGGGGCGTGCGGCGAATAGAAACTGGCGACGCAGAGAAAGGGCTCTGCGCCAGAGGCTTTGATGAATTCTATTGTTCGGTCGCCGACAAAGGCGCTGTAGGTCAGATGATCGGCGGCGGCGAAGGGAATGGCGCGTTTGTAGTCGTGTCGCCCTTCCGGCTCGCCGCGATGCGCGATTTCATCGTCGATTCCCATCGCCCGCTGCCAGACATGCGTATTGGGCGGCAGTCCGGCGCTGATGCCGTCCATTTGCTCCGGCGCCTGCCGCCTCACCCAGGCGCGATAAGCGTCTTCGTATACGCCGGGTTCGTCGGCGATTTCGAGCTGATCAAAGCCATAGGACGGATGCGGCAAGCGATGATCGCGATTGGCATGCGGCAGAAAGTGCAGTTTGCCGATATTCGCCGTTCGATAGCCATATTGCTTGAGCAGGCGCGGCAAGGTCATGAGATTTTCCGGCACCGGCACGCCCATGCGCGTGATGCCAAGCGTAGAGGGATATTGGCTTGAAAGCATGCTGACGCGGCTGGGCATGCAGACCGGATTTTGGACAAAGTGATGGCTGAAGTTTGCGCCGCGCGCCGCCAGCGCATCCAGGTTCGGGGTTTGGATCTCGGCGTTGCCGTTGGCGCCAAGCGCGTCCCAACGCTGCTGATCGGTATACAGAATGAGGATATTTGGACGCTTCATGCCAATGCCTTCTATTGCCTTTCGCTCGCGCTATTGTAGCGCGGCGCAATTGGCAAGACGAGCGAACGCGTCTGTAAGTTGGATACAAATGACGCTATTATGTTATGTTAGATGAATACGACTTCGGCAACTGGCTATTCCGCCACGGGAACACAGCCAAGCCTATCTTCGCCGGTTTGCAGAGCTAGAGGGAGCAGCAACGTGATAGCGAATTTCGAGAACATCACCAAGGTAGAGACCTCCCAGAAAGCGTTTGACCAGGCATTTCGCGACAATCTCTATTACACTCGCGGGCAAGCCATTTATACCGCCACGCAGCACGATCTATTTTTCGCGCTGGCGCATACCGTCCGCGACTACATGATGTATTACTGGCAGCAAAACGTTGATTGCTACTTCCGGCAGAATCCCAAATTTGTCTATTACTTGTCGGCTGAGTATCTGGTCGGTCAGCAATTGGAAAAGAATCTGCTATACACGGACACCTACTCGCTCGCTATGGACACGATGCAGCGGCACAAAATCGACCTTTCCGAACTGTGCAAGCTGGATATTGAGCCAGGACTGGGCAATGGTGGATTGGGTCGGCTTTCCGCCTGCTTTATGGATTCGCTGGCGACGCTGAATATCCCCGCGGTTGGCTATGGCATACGCTACGAATATGGCATCTTCAGGCAGTCATTCCGTGACGGCTGGCAGATCGAAAGCCCCGACGAATGGCTCTATTACGGCAATCCTTGGGAATTCCCGCAACCGGATGACATGGTCGAAGTTGGCTTCGGCGGCTATACCGAAGGTTATACTGACAGCGACGGCGCCTACCGCGTTCGCTGGATTCCGGCGCAGACGATAATGGGGCAGCCTTATCACACGCTTGTGCCCGGCTACAAGACCAAGACGGTCAATATGCTGCGGCTCTGGAGCGCGCGCGCCACCCGCGAATTCGACTTGCAGCTCTTTGATGTCGGTGATTACTCACGGGCGGTAGAACAAAAGACCAGCTCCGAAAACGTTACCAAGGTGCTGTATCCCAATGACAACACGCCGCAAGGCAAAGAGCTGCGCTTGAAGCAGCAGTATTTCTTCGTCGCCTGTTCGCTGAACAACATCATCAAGCGCTTCATGATAAAGAATGCGAAGTGGGAAGAGTTGCCCAAGGTGGCCGTGATTCATCTCAATGATTCGCATCCGGTCATCGCCATCGCCGAATTCATGCGGCTGCTGGTCGATCAATATCAACTCGAATGGGATCGCGCCTGGAATATCACTACCAAAACCTTCGCCGCTACACAGCACACGCTGCTGCCGGAAGCGCTGGAGAAATGGCCCGTCTGGCTGATGGAGAAGGTTCTGCCGCGCCATCTCGAGATCATTTACGAAATCAACCATCGCTTCCTGGATTCGGTGCGCATGACCTTCCCCAATGACAGCGGCCGCGTTGAACGCATGTCAATCATTGAAGAAGGCGCGGAAAAACAAGTGCGCATGGCTAATCTGGCCTGTATCGGCAGTTATTCGATCAACGGCGTGGCCGAGCTCCAATCAGATCTTTTGCGGACGCATGTTTTCCCAGACTTTGCGACCATGTGGCCCGAGAAATTCGGTAACAAAACCAACGGCGTCACACCGCGCCGGTTCATGCGTCTGGCCAATCCGATTCTGGCTGAATTGATCAATGAGCGGATTGGCGACGGCTGGCTGACTGATCTTGAAAAGCTGGGGGAGCTCGAATCCTTCGTCGATGATCCCGAATTCAGGGAAGCCTGGCGCGCCATGAAAAAGGCGAACAAGGCGCAGCTGGCGGACTTCATTGACGAGCGCTGCGGCCTGAGCCTAAACACGGACTCGATGTTTGACATCATGGTCAAGCGTCTGCATGAATACAAACGGCAACTGCTCAAGACCTTGCATATCATTCATCTGTATCGGCGGCTCAAGCTGGAACCGGAGGCCGAGCCGGCGCCCGCGACATTCATCTTCGGCGCCAAAGCCGCGCCCGGTTACTATATGGCGAAGCTGATTATCAAGCTGATTAATTCGGTGGCGGAAGTGGTCAATCGCGATCCGGTCTCGGCGGATAAGCTGCGGGTTGTCTTCATCCCCAACTTCAATGTCGCTTCCGGACAACTGATCTATCCGGCGGCCGATGTATCAGAACAGATTTCGCTCGCGGGCAAGGAAGCGTCGGGCACCGGCAATATGAAATTCGCCTTGAACGGCGCGCTGACCGTCGGCACGCTGGACGGCGCCAATATTGAAATCCGCCAGCGGGTCGGCGCGGAGAACTTCTTCCTGTTCGGACTGACAACGGAAGAGGTCTTCGCGACCAAAGCGAGCGGCTACGATCCGCGCGCTTATATCGAAGCCGATGCCGACTTGCGCGAGGCGATAGACTGGATCGCCTGCGGTCAATTCTCCGGCGGCGACACGCAGATCTTCCGCCCAATTGTCGACTCGCTGATTTATCACGATGAATATATGCTATGCGCTGATTTCGCTGATTATCTGGCTTGCCAGGCACGGGTGGCGGAGGCCTACGCCGATCAAGAACGCTGGACGACGATGTCAATTCTCAACGCGGCGCGTTCGGGTTTCTTCTCCTCGGATCGGACGATTGCCGAATACAATCGCGATATCTGGCGAGCCTCGACGCTTGACCTGGTCAATGGCAGTTGAAATCGCTGGCCTGAACATTGCCGGCCGCCGGCGACTGCTTGTGGCTGTCGTTTCATAGGTTACAATTGACGCGCTCACGGCTTGTCAAGAATCTGGCAGACTGTGTTGGTACGCATCGAACATGAGGAATACGATATGAGCGATTCGGATACCGCCCGTATAACCATCGACACCAAGCGCGTCATCGGAGAAATCTCACCCTTGCTCTTCAGCGGCTTTGCCGAACACATGGGCCGGTGCGTCTATGAAGGCATTTACGAGCCCGCGTCGCCACAGGCTGACGAAAACGGACTGCGTGTGGATGTTTTGGCGGCGCTGCGAGAGCTCAACTACCGTTCGATGCGCTACCCGGGCGGCAACTTCGTCAGCGGCTATCGCTGGGAAGATGGCATCGGACCCAGGGAAAGGCGGCCCGTTCGCCGCGAGCTCGCTTGGCAATCATTGGAGACGAATCAGTTTGGCACGGACGAGTTCATCCGCTTTTGCCGCGAAATCGGGACGGAGCCGATGCTGGCGGTGAATATGGGCACGGGTACGATCCAAGACGCCGCCAACCTCGTCGAGTATTGTAACGCCCCGACTGGCAGCCACTACGCGAATATGCGCGCGTCTAACGGGCAGGAAGAACCCTACGGCGTCAAGTATTGGTGCCTCGGCAATGAAATGGACGGACCCTGGCAGATCGGCCATCTCGATGCCGTCGATTATGCCAGGAAGGCGCGCGAGGCAGCCAAGCTCATGCGCCTGCAAGACGAGACTATTCAACTCGTGCTTTGTGGCTCGTCAAGCTCGAAAATGCCGACCTACCCAGATTGGGATCGCATTAGCTTGGAGCGCTGCTGGGACCTGGTTGCCTATCACTCAATGCACTATTACGCAAACAACCTTGAAGACGATACGCCAAGCTATCTGTCGCTCAGCGCCGCATTTGAAGATTACATCGATACGGTCGCCGCCGTCTTGCGTTACGTCAAAGCCAAGACGCGTTCCAAACACGATGTCTACCTCTCTTGGGATGAGTGGAATGTCTGGTACAAGGCGCGCGAAATGTCGGATAAGCGCGGCCGTTGGACCGAAGCGCCCCATTTGATCGAAGAGGTCTACAATCTGGAAGACGCGCTGGTGGTGGCGCAATGGCTGAACGTCTTTTTGCGCCGAGCCGATGTGCTGAAAATCGCCTGCATCGCCCAAATCGTCAACGTCATCGCGCCTATCCTCACCACCACTGACAGTTTGCTCAAGCAGACCATATATTATCCGCTGCTGATGTTCAGCCAGATGGCGAGCGGCAATTCGCTGGATCTGCTTGTCGAGTCGCCGCGCTACGAAACCAAGCAGTTTGGCGATATGCCTCTGCTGGATGCCTCCTCAGCCCACGATGAAGCCGCCGGGAGGAATTCGATATTTATCGTGAATCGCAGCCTGATCGAAGGCATGCCGATCGAGATTCGTTGGGGCGATGTCGCGCCCAAGCGGATCACATCGGCGCATCAATTATCGGGCGATGATCCAAAAGCCTACAACAGTTGGAAGGATCCAAATCACCTGACGACACGGCCAATTTACGCGCCGAAGATCATTGATGGCGTCGCGCAATTGAGTTTGCCACCGCTGTCGTTCACGGCGCTGGGCGTCGAACTGTAATTGTTCTCGCGTTAGTTTGTCCGCGGAGCCGAGTGAATCGCGGCGCGCGCGCATGCGTCATTCGACTGGATGGCGGCGAGCATGATTTCGCTGATGTGTCGCGCCGTCCAAATGTTCGAGATTTCCGGCTGAGCGCCCCGTCTAATGCAATGCAGCCACTCTTCGTGCTGGTTGACGGTTGGCGCCGGTCTGATCTCATCCAATAAGGGCGCCGCCCACTCGCGCTCATAAGAACTGGGGCGAATGTAATCGATTGCGTCGCCGCGCAGAACAAGCTTCCCGGCCGTGCCATGCACACGCAGAAACGATGATCGGGCGGGATCGCACCAGCCAGTTTCCGCCGTCGCCAAGGCGCCATTGGCGAACTCCAGAATCAGCGTCGCCGTATCTTCCAGCGCTGTCGGCTTTGCCACCGTTGTCATGCGCGCCGTCACATAATCCGCCTTGCCCAAAAGCGCGACCAGATTGGCGATGGAATAGACGCCCATGTCGATGAGCGCGCCGCCGCCGGCCGTATCGGCATCGTAAAACCATAAATCATTTTCAACCCTGGGTTCGTTAAAGGCGTCGGCTACCTCGGCGTAGTAGATCTCAGGACCGCCGTGACTGTGCCGCGCGAGCGCGCCGGAGACCTTGCCTATGGCGCCGGCCGCCAACTGTCGCCGCATTTCGTAGACCGCCGCGTCAAATGAGGGCCGGCAGTATACGATCTGACCGGGACGCGCCTCGCTCTCCACAACCAGCCGATTCGCCTCATCAATCGTCGTGCATAGCGGCTTCTGCATGAATAAGTGCAGACCGCGCTCAAGAACAGCGACGCCGGCTTCGGCATGCAAGGGATGCGGCAAGGCGACAATGACGGCGTCCAATTCGTCGTCGTCTAGCAGGTCCCCCCAGCTCGTTGAGAAGCGCGGCACATCAAAACGCTCGCAGAGCAATCGAAGGCGGCGTTCCCTGCGCCCGCATACATGGGTCACGCGCATGCCCTCGACCGCCGCGATCTCCGGCAGGTGACTGAGCGCGGCGATGCCTCCCGCGCCGAGTATGCCGACATTAATCATCGATATAGCCTCGCAGGAAGGCGTAGCTCCGGTTGATGGACTCGATCATGTCTTCATTGCCGGTCTCATCTTCTATGGCCAGAACACCGCTGTAACCGATGTCTCTCAGCGCCTGAATATAGCCATCCCAAGGCACGAGCCCTTCGCCGCAGGTCGCTTGCATTGTCTCCGGATTCCAATCTTTGGCGTGGGTGTGGATGATTTTATCGCCCAAGACATGCACGCCCTGGATCGTGCCCGCTTCCGAGCCGTAACGCAGCAGATTACAGGGATCGTAATTCACCTTGAGCCAGGGATTGCCGATCTCGTCAATGAAGTCGCCAAGCGCCTGGGGCGTTTCCTGCCCCGTTTCCAGCGCGAAATACACGCCGACCTTGGCGCCATGTTCGGCGATTTCGCCGACTGAGCCCAGCAGAATCTGATAAGCCGGAGCTGACTTGTCCTCCGGTAAAACGCCGGCATGGGTGGTCACGACATTTCCGCCCAATTCCGCAGTGGAATCCAGCGCCTGTTTGGTTTTGTCGATCCGCCATTGCAAGCCCTCGCTCTCTTCGAGGCCGCCCCAGGTGACTTTCCCCTGAAGCTGAGCGCAGAAGCCGCTGAAGGTCAAGCCGAGCGATTCGGCAATCCGCCGCGCCTCGCGCCGATCGGCGGCCGAGCCGACCTCGGGGTCGAGGATGCAGGGCGTGAACTCAAAATTTACAACCCAAGGCTGCACCGAGGTACAGCCCGCGTCCGCCGCGATCTCCATTTGACGCGCCAGCGCGGCGACATTGGGCGTCGCCCCAAGTGTCCATAGCGCGCAGCCAATCGACATCTCGCTCATGGTTTCGACCTCTTTCTATGCGATAAGCAGCCACTTGCCAATGGTAGCAAATCTTATGGAATCGGGCATATAAGTAGTTCCAAGTTAGTCGCGCAAATATGTATTTGACGTCTCAGGGCAAGAATGGACGAGCCGGCGGCTCGCCCGTACACACTGTGGAATATTTTGGAAATCTCATTTTGACGGCAGTCATTCTCATTACTCTCTTGGAAGTTCTTCAATGCTCATGCCATGTCGATGTGTGCGCCACAGGCTAATCGAGCAGGTAGTTTATGAACCAACTGACGATTGCGGTCGCGGCGGCAATGCGATTGCGCTCAATGGCAAAGCCGTGCCCTTCATCCGGGAACAGGATGTAATCAACTAGAACATCGCGCTGTCGCAGCGCTTCGACGACCTGTTCCGCCTCATAAACTGGCACGTTGGTATCGTTAGCGCCGTGCAATACCAGGGTCGGCGCAATTACGCGATCCAGCTTGTGAATGGGAGAGAGCGCGTCCAGCAGTTCGCCTTCTGAATCGGGATCGCCATATTCGACCTTCGAAATGCTCGCCATCCATGGTTCGGTTCGCTCGAAGAATGTCTTGAAATTGACGACGCCGTAGAGATTGACGCCGGCGGCGAAGAGTTGCGGAAACTTGGCCAAGCCCGCCATCGTCATGTAACCGCCGTAGGAGCCGCCCATAATGCCGATGCGGGCGGGCTCGGCGATGCCGTTATCGATCAAATGCTTCGCGGTTGATGCTATGTCCTGAATAGCGTCGAAACGCAATGCGCCGTTGTCCAGATTGACGAAGCGCTTGCCAAAACCGGACGAGCCACGCGCGTTTGGCGCGAATACGGCAATGCCCTGCGCCAGCAGCGCTTGATAGTCGTAGCGGAATCGCGGTTGCTCCTGCCCTTCAGGTCCGCCGTGGAAGCTCAAGACTGTCGGATATGGCGCCTGCCCCGCCTGCGGACTATAGAGCCAACCGCTCAGGGGCAATGCATCATGGGCCTGATACTGCAGCAAGCGCGCTTCCGCCAGCTGCTTAGGATCAACGCCAATCTGCGGGCTGCGGGTCGCCTGGCGAGCGTCGCCAGAAACGGTATCCAGCAACCAGATATCTTGCGGCAGGCGCGCGCCCGACATGCGCATCGCCAAAAGCGATCCGCCCGGCGAAAAGCGCAGCGATTCGACGATCGCGCCCGGCAGCTCAATCAGTCGCCCATGTTTAGCGGTTTGCAAGTGAACCAACTCCAGTTCATGCGCGCCGGCGACATTCCACACAAGCGCAGCCTGCTCGCTATCTCCGCTCAGCGCAAACTCAGCCAACTCGGCGTCTTCGCGCGCGCGCACGATTTTCCAACCGGAATCGTCTTCGAGAGGTAGTCGGCAGAGGCAAGCCATATCGGTGTCACGATTGGAAATGAGGTAGACAGCGAGCCCATCGTGGGAAAATCGCGCGTTTTCAAAGCTGGCTGGCGGATCATGCGCCGTCAACAGCCGCTCGCTCTTGGTGGCGTTATTCACGAGATAAACGTTATTGTCGCCCCGATAAGCGACGCGCTTTACCAAGAACTGTGATCCATCGGGAGTGGCATCTTCGACCGTGGACGCGCCAGCGCCAACAGTCAGTTTTTCCAACGCGCCGGAATCAATCGCTATACGGAAGCATTCCATCGTATCGGGCTTATCCATGTTCGACGAAAACAGGAGCGCGCTGCCGTCCTTGGTCCAGCCGCCGAGCCAATTGTTGCTGGTCCCGCCAATCGTAAGTCGCCTGCGCCCGCCACCATCGGGACGAACAATATCAATCTGGGTATTCATACCGCCGCCTGGCGCCGACTCCACCGCGAGCCAATCGCCAACTGGCGACCAGATCACGCGCGTCACCTGCTCGTCAAAGGCGGTAACAGCCAAAGGGAATGCGCCCGGAACTGGCATCCGCCAAACTTGAGGACTGCCAGAAAGATCACTGACGAATGCCAACTGCTCGCC
Source organism: Chloroflexota bacterium (assembly GCA_026706445.1). Classification (GTDB taxonomy): domain Bacteria; phylum Chloroflexota; class Anaerolineae; order Aggregatilineales; family Phototrophicaceae; genus UBA6055. The sequence goes on along the minus strand of JAPOYT010000208.1, from coordinate 9,482 downwards.
GTCCGGCGCGAATGCAGGCGACCAGCAACGACCGACCTTCGCCATCAGCCGGACTGATGCCTCAATCGTCAAGGCTGTATCTGGCTTCATGATTCGCCCCGATTATGGATGACAGCCAGGATGAGCGTCGCCACGAGGTAGGCGCCGGCGCCAAAATAGAGAACGGCGCTGAACCCGGCCGTCAGAGACAGCGCGACCGCGGCGACCGATCCAACCACCGTCATCAGCCCGTTGACGCACCATGCAAGCGCTACCTGTCGTCGGTCGTCGATTCCTGCCAGCTTCAAAGCCAGCGGATACGGCACTCCCATGCACATAGCCAGGGGCGCCAGAGACAGCACAGTGATTAGGCCTCGCACAGTGGCATCGGCAGCCAAGAACATAGTATTGAGCGGGGACCATATTACGCTCCACACTATGGCAAGCATCAACACGGCCGCAGTCAGCATCTGTGGACGGCGTTCATGGCCCCGCGTCAAGACTAGCTGACTCAGTCCGCTGCCGAAGCCGCCGCCAACGAGGAAGGTAACGAGAACCAAGGTGACCGCAATCGTCGGATGGCCCAGGAAGAGCCGCGTACGCTGAATCACATAGATTTCCAGCGCGATGAAACCTATGCCAAGCAGGGCAAAAACAAGTGGATAGCCGCGCTGGATGCTACCGCGGCCGCGCTGTAGCTGAAACCCGATGACCAGCACTAATACGGCGGTGACAGCTACTGCCAGCGCAACCAAGGGAAATAAGCTGGCAGGAATGCCCTTTTCAAACTGAAAGAAATAAGGTCGCTCGTCAGTGGCGGGCGAAATGTCCACGTCTGAGCTTTGAATAATCGCGTCAAATAACTTTGCGCCGCTGGCCACCGAGTCAAGCGGCGGCTGAATCAAAACATGTGGCAGCAGCAGCGGCCTAAAGCCCACTTCGCGGGCGATCGCGCCCAGCGCCAGCGAATCATCCTCGCTAAAGGGCGACGCCCCGATCAGAAGAAGCGGCGCCGACGGGCTGCTCTTGCCGTCGATGAAAGCCATCAAATGATCTAGGGCCCGCTGATCTGTCAGGCCGCGGCGGCGAAATGCCGAAAGCGCGGTGGATACTGCGCGCGTCAAGGTCACTTCATCGTAGAGTTTCAGGGCAATTTGACCGCGCTCGTCAAGATGATTCAGATAATCGGAGAAAGCTTCCTCAGTATAGATCGTGTTTTCGGAGAGGGCATAACCGCCGCGTTCCGCCGCCAAGGTCACCACTTGCGACAGATAGATCAGATCAAACTTCTGACCCGAACGTCGTAACGCGCTACGCCCATCATCGACGATGACCTTCACCTCGGCTCGGTCATAAAGCGGACCGGAATAGCCACGCCACTCGCGCGCCAATTCCAGGCTGGCGCCGTTGACTTCGACGGCGATGACTTGCTGCGCGCCGCTCTGCAAAGCGAACCACACATCCAGCCCGGCGCCCGGTCCGATGACGAAAACGCGTTCTGGCTGCTCGGTGGCGAATGGGAAGAAGCCAATATCGCCAAGCAGTTCTCTTCGAGCCGCTTCCGTTGGCATGACCGACGCGGCGCCGCCATCGACATAAATCTGCAACGGACGACCGGCGCCGCGATCGACCAAGTCAGTACGGGCGAATGCGTCCCAACTCGTCCGCAGAACGCGGCCGCCGTCGGACAAGGCCGCCACGATAGGCTTCTCAGCTGCCAGCTTGGAAGGATCCATATCAAGGGCGCGGCTTGCCACATTGACGCCGAGCGCGATGCCAGCGGTTGCAGCGCAAACGACGGCGACGAGCCGATCTCGCCGCGTCGAAAAGTAAAGTCCAGCTACCGTGAAACCCAAAGCCGCGATAAGAATCGTATTGATCGCGCCAAATCCGTTCAGGAGCGGAATTGCCAAAAGCGCGCCGCAGCCGGCGCCAAGCAAATCGCCCATGTACAGGATTCGACTGGCGGCAATATGCGCGCTGAAAAGCGTAGAGATCACCAGCCCAAAGCACAGGTAGGGCAATGCGAGAAGGAAGAATAGCAGCAGCTGCATATCCACAGCGCTGCCGGAGGCGGCAAACAGCAGCAGCAGCGCCGTAAACAGCGCCGCAAAAATGCTGCCGAGCGCAAAGCCAATGCGCTGCGCGAACGCGGGCCAGAGCGTTGCCACCGCTGCGCCGATGCCGATTCCAAGGATCGCGACCGAAATGATGAGAAACACATAATAGGGGAAAAAGATCAGGGAGAAGAGTCGCGTCAAGGCGATCTCAAGCAGCAGCGCGCTCGCCGACAGCACTGCCGCGCCCAGCAAGCGCTGCGCGGGCAGATCGCCCAAGCTAACGCCGAAGTCTGGGATCCAGCGCATCTCTAAGCCCATCGCCAAGGAAGTTGAATCCCATTACGGTGAAGAAAATCGCCAACCCGGGGAAGACGCCCATCCAGCCGGATTGCCGGAAGAAGGCGCGCCCCTCCGAAAGCATCCGGCCCCAACTGGGGTCAGGCGGCTGTGTGCCCAAGCCGAAGAAGCTCAAGGCAGCCTCGGCAAGAATCGCAAATGCCAAGCTCAGCGTAATTTCTACGATTATAGGCGACAGCACATTGGGCAGAACATGAGTCAAGAGGATGCGGATATCGCCGGCGCCCATCGCTCGCGCCGCGATGATGAATTCTTCATTGCGGATGCCCAGCACCGCGCCACGAGCTATTCGAGCGAATATCGGAACGTACACAATGCCAATGGCAATCATGGCGTTGCCGATGCCCTTGCCCAGCGCCGCCATGATGGCGATCGCCAGCAAGATCGCTGGAAAGGCGTAGAGCACATCCATAGCCCGCATGATGACTTCGTCCGTTACCCGCGTACCGTAGCCGGCGACCAGCCCAAGACCCGTGCCAACAATGGTGGCTACGCTGACGGCGATGAAACCCACCTGAAGGGAGACGCGGGCGCCAACAATGATGCGCGAAAAAATATCGCGCCCGAAATCGTCGGTGCCCATCCAGTGCTCAAAAGATGGATCGGCGAAGCGATCGGCGAAGTCCATGCCATTGGGATCATAAGGCGTGATAGCGGGACCAAATATACCCATCACCACCACGATAAGCAGGACCAAGGCGCCAAACATCGCCAGCCGATGACGCAGCAGACGCCTATAGGCATCGCGCCACAAAGTATTCGCTGGTCCCAACTGGTCCTCAGCCGATGTCGATCGCTTTGAGGAAGACGATTTCTTGCTCGCCATTACCGCTCACACTTAGACATATTCGATCCGCGGATCAAGCAGAAAATACAAAAGATCTACCACCAGGTTGACCAGTGTAACCATTATTGCGATAACCATTACGGCGCCCTGCAATAATGGATAGTCCCGTTCTTCTACGGCGTTAAAAGCCAGCTTCCCCAGGCCGGGCCAAGAGAAAACTACCTCCACGATCACGATGCCGCTGAAAAGCGCGGTGATCTGCAAGCCGATGATGGTCACGATGTTGATCAAGGCGTTGCGCAGGGCGTGCCGCATAATCACGGTACGCTCGTTCAAGCCTTTGGCGCGCGCCGTTTGCACGTAGTTGGCGCTCAGCACATCGAGCATGGCGCTGCGAATGAAGCGCGTCTGGATTGATGCGCTGACAAAACCGGCGGTGAACGCGGGCAATATGATATGCGCCAGCCAATCGCCGGGATCTTCTCGAATCGGCGTATAGCCGCTGGGCGGCAGCAGGTCCAGGTTCAGAGAAAACACGATAACTAGAATGATGCCCATCCAGAAAGTGGGAACGGACACTCCGATCTGACTGAAGACAGTAGCCATAATGTCTATCGCGCTGCCCGGCTTTAGCGCCGAGATGATGCCAATTGGAAATGCGATGACCAAGCCAATCACCAGCGAGACGATGGCCAATTCAAAGGAGGGACCGATTCTGCCCAGAAGCTGAGGCGCGACATCTTGGCCGTTAAGCAGGCTCTGACCGAAGTCACCGCGCGCCGCCTTGGCAAGCCAGGTCAGGTACTGTTCAAGAAGTGGACGGTCAAGACCCAAACGATCGCGCAATCCGGCGACCGATTCATCACTGGCGTAAGGACCGAGGATCACACGCGCTGGATCCCCCGGTACGATTTGCATAATCATGAAAACAACAAAGGTTATGCCAAGTACGACAACCAATGCAAGAAGCAAGCGTTGCACGACGTATTGATAGTTCAATTCGAGTTATCCCCAGGCAGGTAGTCTTTGGGGGAAGACGCTTGGGCGCGACCTTGCGTCGCCAGATCGCGCCCGTAAAGAGACTATTCCTCGAGATAGGTGTTCATGTAGAGGTTGGCGTTGTCCGAGCGCAGAACATAGCCCTGAACTTTCGGGCTCATGGCGCGGGTGAAGGCCGGGTTGTAGAAGTAGACGTAGGGCACAGCATCCACCAGGATTTCATTGGCTTGCTGGTAGATGGCGTAGCGCTCGTCAAAGCCGGAAACTTGCCGCCCCTGCTCGACGAGGGCGTCAAAATCCGGATCACTGTAGCCGGTGAAGTTGAAAACTTCATCCGTGCGATGCTGCAGATAGAAGTAATGCTCAACATCAACCAAGCCATTCCAACTGCAGATGTAGCCATCGTAACGGTAGTTGCCTTCCAGCTCTAGCCACTCCGCCCATTCTGGCGCGTTGATGGTTGTCGTTATGCCAACCGCCGCCAACTGCGCTTGCAGGACTTGCGCCTGACGCACTGTATCTTGGTAGGTGGAGGTGGGCATCAATTCCATCTCGAACCCGTCAGCCAAGCCGGCTTCCGCCAATAGCGCTCTCGCCTTGTCCGGGTCGTACGAGTAGGGAGCATAGTCGAAGTACCAAGGGCTGCCAGTATCAATCGGACCACCGTAGAGCGGCGTGCACAAGCCGAAATCGCCAGCTGCGCAAAGATCATCGCGATTAATGGCGTATGCGATTGCCTGACGAACGCGAACATCATCAAAGGGCTCGCGGGTCAAGTTCAAGCCGATGTACTTATACGCCAAAGCCGGCGACACCAGCATATTAACATCTGGATTGTCCAACAGCGCCTGCACCGCCTGTGGCGCTACGCTCGTGACGAAATCCACCTCGCCGCCGAGCAATGCCGCTTCGCGGGCAGCTTCTTCCTGGATCACCGTGATTTCGACAGCGTCGAGCAACGGCAAACCTTCTTGCCAGTAACTCTCATTCTTGACCAACCGCATGCTGATCGTGCCATCAAGATCTTCGACCGTAAACGGACCGGTGCCGATCGGCACGACGATCACGCCATTTTCATCCACACTGTCCGGATGTACGACAGCAGTCGCTCGGCTAGCCAGGAGCACTGGCAAAATCGCATTCGGTTCAGGCGTCGTTACGGTCACAGTGTGGCTGTCGGCCGCTTCCCAAACAGCGTCAGGACCGCCTACGGAAGCGACGCGGCCAGATCCAGTTTCGGGATTGATGATGCGGTTCATCGAGAAGACGACGTGTTCCGAGGTCATAGCCTCGCCATTCGAGAATTGCACGCCTTCACGCAAGTTGAAGGTCCAAGTCAAGCCATCGTCTGATTGCGACCAGTCAGTTGCCAGGAGGGGGGTCAACTCTATGTTGTCGCTGTTCGTCGTTAGCGACTCGACTACGTTAGCCAATACGTAAAAACTTGATACGGTGCTGGCAACATGCGGATCCAAGCCCGTCCACTCCGCATCGTGGGCTGAATGCAATACTTGCTCAGACATCTGCGCCGAGCTCAAAAAGCCAATGCCCAACACGACCGCGAGGATCATGAACATGGGCAGGATCAACTTGAGTCTATTCATCGTGTCTTTCCTTTTGCAACTAGATTGACAATGAATTCAAGCGGCAATTGCTCAAATTACGCGGTCTTCGCTGGCGCCTCCTTCAGTTCACAAGTACTGATTTCGCAAACAGATGAATGCAGTAACGTGCTACCGATCAACACCGGTCGCGTTTTCGAAGGTCCGATTGCGCCAGGTGACTATACTATGTGCGACTTGCCCTGTCAACTCGACGCAACTCATCATACGCGCCGGCCCGTGTAAGCGACGCTTAGGGAGGCGTGACGCCGGAATTCCTAGATTTCGCCATTTCTTGACATAAGCTGGAGCGCGCGATAGTCTTGGTGTGTGCCAATCGCTTGCGTTTGCCCGAGTCGGCCGATCCGCCATTGCCGCGGCGCGTTGGCGCTCTATTACGCAGGTTGCGGCGTCATGAATGCGCTACGGCTACGTCGCCCACAGTCTTAAACTTGCGTAAATCTATCTGTGAGCGGGTTGGCTGCCGCACGGTATCTCTCTGTGGACTGTCTCCACAGTGGTACACTCGATATTGAATGTTGGAGGAAAACGTCATGAAACGCATTACCTTTTTCATGAGCATCGCTGCGCTTCTCGCGATGATCACTTTGCTTCCGTTCAGCGCAGTTCAAGCTGACGGTCACTGCGAATTCGCCGAAGACAGCATCAAGATTGGCGGACTGGTTCCGCTATCGGCGCCGGGCGCAGTCTTTGGCGGAGTAGCAATGTCCTGGACAGCCAATCGTGCCGCCGACGACATTAACGCCGATTGCGGGGTTGAGATCGACGGCGTAAATTATCAGGTCGAGATTGTCATCGGCGACTCGGAAGGCAGCCCGGAGCGCGGTCAAGCCGTTGTCGAACGCTTCATTCTCGAGGATGAAGTCCATGCCGTGACTGGCGTTTATCACAGCGCTGTCGGATTGGCAACCATGGGCATGTTGGACGAGAATGGAATTCCAACCGTCTTCTCCGAGCCGTGGAACGATAACGTCAGCGCGAACGGCATTATGGAATACGACGGCAGACCACCGCGGAACGCCGATGGCGTCGATTACGTCTTTCGCGTGTCCCCTGCCAGCTCGATGGTTGGCGGTGTTGTTGTCGATTGGCTGATTGACCTGGGTGTGGGGAATGTCGTCATCATCGCGGAGAACACGGATTACGGGCAGCCAGCCGCAGCCGACGAATCCGCTCGCTTTGAGGCCGCCGGCGCCACCGTAACCCAGATCAACGTGGAGCTGGGCACGGAAGATTTCGTCCCCATCCTCAGCCGCGTCCAGGCAAGCGCGGAGACTCCCGATGTCATTCGCATCCTTGTGACCGGTGAAACATCCTTCAATCTTACGCAGCAGATGGCGGAACTTGGCATCGCGCCCACCGAAGACACGATCTGCGTCACCAATCAATTCGCCTTCCAGTCGGAGCAATATTGGGAGAACGTGCCCGATGGCAATTACTGCGCCTTCAATCGCGTCGGCATCATCCCCAGTCTCTTCAGCGACACGGCGGTTGAATTAAACGCCGCCTACTTTGAAGAGTTCGAGGATATCGTCCCTAGCTTTGCCATGGCTACGTATGACGCGGTGTGGATTCTGGCGGATGCTATAGAACGCGCGGGCACGTACAGCGACGGCGAGGCGATCGTCGCGGCGATCGAAACAACTGATTTGGATTTGTCGCAGGGTCGTTACTACTTTGAATTCGGCAATCACAATCCAGACTTGCCCGAAGGCACGCCGGCATTCATGTGGCACCAGTGGCCAGATCCTGTCGTGACCATGATGCAGTATTTCGAACAGGGTCAGAGTTCGCTTGAAGCCGCTGTGATCTTTCCGGAGGTATATCAGACACATGGTACCGGCTATATCGTGCCGGGTACGTCGCCATAACCGCTCGCAATCCTGACCGTAGCGGTTGACGTCGGATTCAAGAATACGTTAGTTGGGTGGGCGCCTCGTCCGCCCGACTGACTGAGCCAAGGGGGGCAGATCAAGATGGTCATTGAAGACACTCTGTTTGTCTTATGGCTGATGTTGGCTGGTCCCCTTTGGGCGGCGGTCGGGTTGTTCGTTCTCCCCTTTGTAAACCACGGGCGCTCTGAAAAAGATCAATTACCCACCACCAGCTTGAAGGTCGGTGGTGTCATTGGCGGCTTCGCGCTGGGTCCTGTTGGCGTCGGACTATTCTATTTTGAGCCGACGCTGATTCGGCGCACGACGCTTACGCTCGGAGTCGTTCTCACGGTTTTCGTTTCGGCGCAAGTGTTGGCGCGGGTTGTCGAGCCGGATTTCCCGTCCGTTCTCTGGCTGCTGCTGGCGGGCCCGCTATGGGCGGCGCTGGCAGGATACTTCATCCCCCGCCACTATCGCGAGCTAGAGGCGGATGATCAAGATGTTCTCACCACTGCGGCCTTAGGCGGTTTCGCCATCGGTCCATTGATCTTTGGTCTGATGTGGAAAACCACGCCGAAAGTGAATCGTGATTGGATCATTACGCTGGGCGCGCTGGGCGCTTGGCAGATTTACGCGCTTTTCGCCATCCAAAACCCGACCAACCCCTGCGTAGCGCTTCCCTTTTCCGCCACCTACTTGACGCAGCAAACCGCCAACGGCATCGTCATCGGCTGCATTTATTCGCTTATGGCGGTCGGGCTTACGCTGATCTATTCGGTACAGGGCGTGGTCAGCTTTGCGCATGGACAGCTGTATATGGTTGGCGGTTATTTTTCTTTTTACTTTTTGCTTCACGCGGGCAATGTCCTGAGCAATTTGACCAACACAGAAGTCACGGTCAACCCGATCTGGGGCATCCCGGTCGCTGCGATAATCGTTTTCTTGATGGGCGCTGTTTTCGAGCGAATTTTCCTTAAGCCAATGCACGAGGGGCTGATCGAGCGCGTCTCCGAATACGCCATCTTGATTACTTTCGGATTCGGTTTCTTTCTCGAATACACCACCTTGGCGATCGCCGGTCCCTTCCCGCAGAAGACATCGCGCTTCATCGAGATTCGCCGTTTCACGCTAGACCGCGCCTTTATAGGCGATGAGTTCTTTTTCGGTCCGATTCATATCATAGGCGATCGCGCCTTCGCTATGGTGATCGGCATATTGCTCATATTCGCCCTGCTGTATTTCTTGCAGCGCACCTGGACGGGTCGTGCATTGCGAGCCACCAGCCAGGATCGCCAGGCGGCCGCCGTCACCGGCATCAATCCGACGAATATGAATACGCTTTCGTTTGCTTTGGGTTCCATGCTGGCGGCGATGTCCGGCGCTGCGCTGATCCCCATCTTTAACTGGGTGCCCTGGGTCGGCGCGGAGATGGTGGGCCGCTCGTACGTCATCGTTGTGCTCGGCGGATTGGGCTCGGTGCCGGGCGCGCTGGCGGGCGGCATCATAGTCGGCATTGTGGAGGCGCTCGGCGCCGGCTGTCATCCGGACCCCAGCCGCGGCGCCGCCTACAAGGAAGCCTTCGCGCTGGTCATCTTTGCGCTTGTCCTGCTCCTAAAGCCAACCGGGCTCTTTGGAAGGGAGCCAAATTGATCATGGCTGTCTTCAAACGATTTGAGGCGGCTATCGACAAGGGCATCGGCCGCCGCAAACTCGGCTATGTCGTCATCGCCGCGATCATCGCCTTCTTCCTCTGGTTCCCCAACGACACGTCGCCATCCAATTACGCCAAGACCGTCTCCATCAG